>NZ_FMHT01000003.1:5720000-6020000 GCF_900091585.1 Micromonospora nigra
CAGTCCCGTAGCTGGATCGACGACGCCGGGTGGCTGCGCTGGTCGGCGGTCGGCGGGATGCCGATCCGGGCCGCGGCCCCCGGCGACCGGCCGGCCATGACATCCACCCGACTGCTGGCGGCGCTGCACACCGTCGCCCGCAGGTACGACCACTGACACCGGGAGGCGACATGCACACCACGGACGACCCCGCACAGGCCACGGCCGGCCCGCCCCCGCTCGGCGAGCACCTGGTCGCCCCGAGCACCCGGGCCGCCATGACCATCCAGCAGGAGGCGCTGTACGCGGCCCGCGAACACCTGCGCGGCCAGGGCTTCACCGAGCTGCTGCCGCCGCTGATCGGCCCGGTCACCGACCCCGGCGGCCGGGGTGCCAAGGCCCTCGACGTCGACTACTACGGCCACCCGTACAAGCTGATGACCAGCGCGATCCTCTACAAGCAGGCGTCGCTGCGGGGCTTCGACAAGCTGTTCTACATCGCCCCGAACGTGCGGGTCGAACCGCCGGAGACCGCCGGCACCGGCCGGCACCTCGTCGAGTTCCACCAGATCGACGTGGAGATTGCCGGAGCGTCCCGCGACGACGCCATGGACGTCGCCGCCGGTCTGCTCACCCACGTGGTGCGGCACGTGCTCGACACCGTTCCCGACACCCTCGCCGCGCTCGGCCGCGATCCGCTGGCCTTCGCCGAGCTGGTCACCGGCAAGTTCGACGCCTGCACCCACGCCGAGGCCGTCGAGCGGCTGCGCGGCGGCGGGCACCCGCAGAGCGCCGACGCCGAGATCGACTGGGTGGGGGAGGAGACCCTGTCCCGCGAGGCCGACCGACCGTTCTTCGTCACCGACTACCCGAAGGGCTCCCGCGGCTTCTACGACCGGGAGGACCCGGACCGGCCGGGGGTGCTGCGCAACTTCGACCTCATCGCCCACGGCGGGTACGGGGAACTGGTCAGCGGCAGCGAACGCGAGGCCGACTACGCCACCATCGTCACCCGGATGCGGGAGAGCGGCGAGAACCCCGCCAAGTACGACTGGTACCTGCGGCTGGCCCGCGAGGGCATCCCCGCCAGCGCCGGCTTCGGCATGGGCGTGCAGCGACTCGTGCGTTTCCTCACCGGCCTGGACGCCCTGTGGCAGGTCAGCGCCTACCCGAAGCTGCCCGGGGTGGTGGCCCCGTGACCGGCGTGCACGCCCCGGGTCTGCCCGAGGACCTCATCCGCGCCCGTGCCCGGCGCGGCACGGCCGAGGTGTTCCCGTCCCCCGACACGTACGGCCGGCAGCTGTTCGGTGCCGGGGACACCGACTCCCCGGCCGGCGACCCGCGGGTGGCCGACGAACTGGACGCCGCCCGCCTGGTGCCGCCGGTGTTCATGCCGCAGCGGCTGGAGAAGCTCATCGACCTCGGCCGGGAGCCGGTGCACGACGACGTGGACCTGACCACCTCGGTCGGCGGGTTCGCCTCGCCGCTGCCGCTGTACGTCTCCGCGTTCGGCTCCACCCGCATCGCCGCCGGTGACGCCGGGATCGCCGCCAGCCGGCAGGCCGGTCAGCTCGGCATCCCCATGGTCATCGGGGAGAACCTGGTGCCGGTGGGCGGCTACCGGCGCGACGCCGCCACCCGGTCGCCGATCCTGGCCCGGCTGCGTGCCTACGCCGACGCCTGCCCGCCCGACCGGGGCGGCGTGGTGGTGCAGCAGAGCACCGAGGACGCCGACTCCGAGGTGTGGAACCTCGTCTACAGCGACCCGTCGGTGCGCGGTCTCGTCGACTCCGGCCGGCTGGCCTTCGAACTGAAGACCGGCCAGGGCGCCAAGCCGGGGCTGGGCGGCATGACCGTCGTCGGCGCCGACGACGCCCGGCGGCTGGCCGACCGGTTCGCCGTGTGCGACGTCCTCGGTGGCGACGGGTGGCTGCGCTGCGCCACCCCCGGCACCTTCACCGAGGAGATCCTGCGCCAGCAGGTGCGTTTCATGCGCAACAACTTCCCCCGCGCCCGGGTGTGGGTGAAGTTCCACCCCGGTCGCGACGTCGCGCACGCCGCCGCCACCGCCTGGCGGGCCGGCGCGGACGCGGTCACCGTCGACGGGGCCCAGGGCGGCACCGGATGGGCGCCGCGCGCCTTCGTCGGCCAGGTCGGCCTGCCGCTGGCCGAGTGCCTGCGCCGCATCGGCCGGCCGGAGGGCTGCCTGCTGGTGACCGGCCGGATCTGGGAGGGCGGTCGGGCCGTACGCGCCCTCGCCGCCGGTGCCACCGCCGTCGGGCTGGGCCGGGCCGCGCTGCTGGCCGTCGACGAGGACGCCGAGGCCGGCCTGGTGCGGCTCGTGCAGGCCCTCGCCCTGGAGGCGCGGCTGCTGGTCAGCGCCCTCGGCCGGTACCGCGTCGACGCGCTGACCTGCGAGGACCTGTGGTGGCCGGGGCAGCCCACGGCCATCTCCACCAAGGCGGGGCAGCCCGTCGCACCGATCGGAGGTCGGGCATGACCGCACTGCTGGACGTCGGGTGTCGCGTCCCCGACCTGGCCGTGGACATCGGCGACGTGTGCGCCGCCGTCGACGCCGACCCGCGCCTGTTGTGGACGTTCCGCCGCTTCTACGGGCTGAACTCGGTGCGTCGCGCCCCCGACGAGGACCTGCGCGGCCTGATGACCGCCGCGGTGCGGTCACTGACCGCGCTGCGCGGCAACGAACACCGCATCCGGTACGTCGTTCTGGCCCGCACCATCAGCACCGTCGCCCGGGCCGGACAGACCCCGCTGGAGGACGTCTGCGCGGCGCTGGGCCTGCCGAACGCGGTGGGCTTCACCCTCACCCAGCACGCCTGCGCCACCGGGCTGCTCGCCGTCGACCTGGCGGGGCGGTTGCTGGCCGGCGACGGCGACCCCGACGCCCTGGCGCTGGTGCTCACCGGGGAGAAGGTGTTCAACCCCATCCTGGAGATGATCCCGGAGAGCACGGTGATGGGGGAGTCCAGCGCCGCCTGCCTGGTCGCCCTCGGCGGGGAGCGGGACCGGCTGCTCGGGTACGCCACCCGCACCCTGGGCCGCTACGCCGAGGATCATCCCCCGCACGCCCTGGACCCGCAGTTTCTCAAGGACCACAACGAGGTGCTCGCGGAGGTGATCCGCGAGGCGGCCGACGCCGCCGAGGTCACCGTCGACGAGCTGACGGTGATCCTGCCGCACAACGTCAACCGGCTGTCCTGGTCGTGGACCTGCCGACTGCTCGGCATCCCGCTCGACCGGGTGTACCTGGACAACGTCCCGGTCACCGGACACTGCTTCACCGCCGACCCGTTCATCAACTACGTCCACGCCCGCGACGCCGGCCGGCTGCGCCCCGGCGACCTGTACCTCATGGCGTCCGTCGGGCTCGGCGCCACCTTCTCCGCCGCCGTCTGGCGCCACTGACCCGGACCAGAAAGGGACAACCCGATGTCACCGCCGCACCCCAACTTCCTCACCGGCGTCAAGGCCGCCTGCACCGGCGACCCCGGCACCCCGTTCGTGCTGCTCGGCAACTTCGAGGTCGAGGACGAGTGGGCCCGCGACGAGGTGGGCCTGCCCACCGTCGGCGGCCGGGCGTCGGCCGCCATCGTCAACCGGATGGACGAGTTCACCGTCCTGCTCGCCGGGCCCGACGACCACGTGGTCCTCAAGTCCGCCCCCGACCCCGACTACCTGCACTGGCTGGCCGGCCTCGGCGTCGACCTGCCCCGCATCCTCGTCACCGACAGCCACGACCCGGCGGCCACCGTCAGCGTCGACGCGCTGCGCTCACCCCGGCTGCTGGCGGCACTGGCGGACCTGGCCGCCCGGGGGGCGCACCTGCTGCCACACGGCATGTCGACCCTGGAGGAGCAGCTGTGCGCGCTGACCGGGCTCGCCCCGGCGCTGCCGCCGGTGCCGGTGGTCAAGGCCGTCAACAGCAAGATCTACAGCCGGCGGGTCGCCGCCGACCTGGGCCTGCCGCAGGCCACCGGCTGGGAGTGCGAGACGGTCGGGGAGTTCGCCGCCGCCGCGGCGCACGCCGCCCGGTCCGTCGCCGCCGGCCGCCGGGTCGGCGTGAAGGACGCCTACGGGGTGTCCGGCAAGGGCATCGTCGTGGTCGACGACCCCCGCCGGCTCGACCAGTTGGTGCGGATGGTCACCCGCCGGGCCGAGCGTACCGGCGACCCCCGCGTCGCCCTGGTCATCGAGGAGTGGGCCGACAAGGCCCTCGACCTCAACTACCACTTCACCGTCGGCCGCGACGGTGCGGTGCGGTTCGACTTCGTCAAGGAGGCGCTGACCGAGAACGGGGTGCACAAGGGACACCGCATTCCCGCCCGGATCTCCGCCGCCCACGCCGGGCAGATCATGGCCGCCGCCGACCGGCTCGGCGCCCGCCTGGCCGCCGACGGCTTCCACGGCGTCGTCGGCGTCGACGCCATCACCACCACCGACGGCGGGCTGCTGCCGGTGCTGGAGATCAACGCCCGGAACAACATGTCGACGTACCAGACGGCCCTTCAGGAGCGGTTCATGGGCGCCGACACGATCGCCACCGCCCGGCAGTACGACCTGACCCTGACCGGCCCCGTCCGCTTCGCCGACCTGCGCGACCAGCTCGGTGAGCTGCTGTTCGACCCCGCCCGGGGCAGCGGCCTGCTGGTGAACAACTTCGCCACCGTCAACGCCGCCGCGCCCGACACCGACGACCCCCGCCCGTACGCCGGCCGCCTCTACGGCCTGCTGATGGCCGCCTCCGAGCAGGAGTTGGCAAACCTCGACCGCGCCATCGTGGCGACCGTGAAGAAGGAGCCCGTCCATGTCTGAGTCGACGTCGCTGGGAGGCGTCCCCGTCACCGAACTGGTCGAGCGGTTCAGCACCCCCCTGTACGTGTACGACGGTGCCACCGTCACCGCCCAGTACCGGGGCCTGCGGGAGCGGCTGCACCCGGCCGTGGAGATGTTCTACTCGCTGAAGGCCAACCCGAACGTCAGCGTCTGCGCGCTGCTGCACTCCCTGGGCGCCCGCGCCGAGGTGTCCTCCCTGACCGAGCTGGTCACCGCGCAACGCGCCGGTGTTCCCGCCGACCAGATCATGTTCCTCGGCCCCGGCAAGAGCCGCGACGAGATCACCTCCTGCCTCAAGGAGGAGATCACCCTCATCTGTGAGTCGTTCGGCGAGCTGGCGCTCATCGACGAACTGGCCGAGGGGCTGGGTGTGACGGCCCGCGTGGTGCTGCGCGTCAACCCCAGCTTCGCGGTCAAGGGCGGCGGGCTGACGATGGGCGGCAAGCCCCGCCAGTTCGGCATCGACGAGACCGCCCTGCTCGACGCCCCGGATCTCGCCGCGCGGCACCGCCACGTCCGGCTGGCCGGTTTCCAGGCGTACATGGGCACCCGCTTCCTCAGCGAGGACATGGTCGCCGAGAACACCACCCGCATCCTCGACCTGGCCGAGCGGCTCGCCGCGCACCTGCGCGTACCGCTGGAGGTGGTCGACGTGGGCGGCGGCCTGGGCGTGGCCTACTTCGCCGGTGAACGCGACCTGGACGTGGTCGCGCTGACCGACCAGCTCAACCCGGTCTTCGCCCGCTTCCACGAGCGGCACCCCGACACCCGCCTCGTGATGGAGTTGGGTCGCTACCTCGTCGGCCACAGTGGCACGTACGCGGTGCGGGTCCGCTACGTCAAGGAGTCCATGGGCGAGCGGTTCGCCGTGGCCGACGGCGGCACCAACCACCACATGGCCGCCGTCGGCATCGGCTCCTTCGTCAAGCGCAACTTCCCGATGCGCCTGCTCAACCGCGACAGCGCCGCCGAGCCGGTGAAGTGGAACGTCACCGGGCCGCTGTGCACCCCCAACGACACCATCGGCAAGGCCGTCGAGCTGCCGGCCGACCTGCGCCCCGGCGACGTGGTCGGGGTCGAGCGCTCCGGCGCGTACGGCCCGACCGCCTCGCCGGTGCACTTCCTCAGCCACGGCTACCCGGCCGAGGTGCTGGTCCACGACGGCGAGCCGCGGCTGATCCGCACCCGCGACGACGTCGACAGCATGCTCGCCGCCCAGATCCTGCACGACTTCCGCTGACCAAACACCTTCCCTGAAAGGCAGGACAATCTCATGATCACCACGCAGACCGCCGACCCGCAGGTCGTCTCCGCCATCGTCGCAGCCCTGGCGGAGGTGCTAGGGCAGGACCTCACCGACGTCACCGAGCAGACCCGGCTGTTCGACGACCTGAGCCTCGACTCCACCAGCGTGCTGGGCCTGCTGATGGCCCTGGAGGACGCACTCGACATGCAGGTCGACCCGGAGGGCCTGGAGCAGAGCCACCTGGAGACCGTCGGCTCGCTGGCCGCCTTCATCACCGAGAGCCGCTGACCGTGCCGGTCCTGCGGCGGCTCGAGGAGCAGTCCGGTCCGGCCGCGCCTGGTGACGCGGCCGGACCGGCCCTCGAACGCATCATCCCGTTCACCTTCGTCCCGGGCCCGGCGCTCACCCCGGACGACGCGTCCGCGCTGGTCAGCCAGTTGGAATCGTTGTACGGCCCGTTCACCGACCTGGACTGGCTGACCGGGGGCGCCGGGGTCAGCTACCACGACATGGTCCGCCACGTGGTCGGCGAACTCGGGCCCGCGCTGGCCGACGTCGACCTGGCCATCACCGTCGACGCCAGCCCCGACTGCCGGAACCAGAGCTTCCCCGCCGCGCTGCTGGCCGAGCTGCTGCCGGGGGCACCGTTGCAGATGGGCGTCTCCGAGCAGGGCGTCGCCGGTCCGTTCACCGCCCTGCGCATCGCCCACCAGCGGCTGCGCTCGGGTGCCGCCCGGCGGGCCCTCGTCCTGATCATGGAGCAGTCCACCCTGCCCCCCGACGACGCGGCCGTCCGCCCGACCCGCGACGTGGCGGTGGCCCTGCTGCTGGGGCCGGACGGCACCGTCGCCGTCGACCCGCCGACCATCACCGTCACCCGGACCGACCCCGACTCCCGGACCGACCCCGACTCCCGGGCCGCCGCCGAGGCCGACCTGGTCGTCGCCGGTGCCGGGCTGACCGGGACTCCGCCGGGCACACCCGTGGTCCGGGCTCCCGGCGGGCACCCCTGCGCCGGGGTGTGGCTGGCCCTGGCCGAGGCGCTGGCCGGCGGGACCAGCCCCGCCGGTCGGGTGCTGGTCGCCGACGTCGATCCGGTGCTGCCGTACCGGTGTGCCGTCACCCTCACCCCTTCCGCCGCCCGACCCGAACCGCCGGCCCGGGACCGCCGTCCCGGCCGGGCCCGCACCGTCGACCACCCGCCGGCCGCCGAGCCGCGCCCCCGCCGCCCGAGGGAGCTGGTCCCATGACACCCACCGCCGCGCCGCCCGCCGCCCGGGCCGGCCACGCCCCGCACCCCACCGGCGGCGACGCCTCACCACAGCACCCGCGACCCGGGCCGGTCGACCCGCGCCGGCACCGCCTGGTCGCCTACGCCGACGGGCCCGTCGCGGCCCTGGCGGCACTGCACGACGCGGTCCACCCCGGCGTCCTGCCGGCGGGGCCCGGCGGGCACACCCTGCTGCCCGCCGAGGTCGACGCGACCTGTGACCGGTACGCCACCGGCGACGGGCCCCGGCCCCGGGCCGGCCTGACCGAGTTGGCCCGCGTGCCGGTGGGCGACGCCGAACTGGTCGCGCGGCGGCTGCCCCGTGCCGCGCCGCCGGACCCGGCCTGGACCACCGGCGTCGCCTGGATCCGCCTCGGCCTGGCCGAGCGACTGCTCGCCAGGGCCGCCGCGCACCTGCGCGGCCGGTCCGTCGCCGGGGCACCCACCCTGAATCTGCCACTGGTGCGGGCATTGCTCGCCGACGCCGCCGCCGGTGTCGCCGAGGCCCGCGCACTGCTCGACACCGACGCCGGCGACCCCTCCACCCTGCGCCGGGTCCATGAGGGACTCGACGAGGTGGGCCGGCGCTGCCTGCACCTGTTCGGCGCCGCCGGGTTCCTCGCCGACGGGCCCGGCAGCGAGGTACGCGCCTCGGAACTGCTGGCCGACACCTACCCACCGCCGACCGAACTGGAGGCGCCGTGACCACCGAGCTCCTCACCGACCTGCGGGCGATGGCCCGCGACCACGCCGCCGCGCTGCGCGTGACCGCCCTGGACCTCGACCGCGACCCGACGCTGGCCACCACCGGCCTGCACCGGGCGGTGCCCTGGCGGCAACTCGTCGGCCTGCCCGCCGCGCACAACCCAGACCCGCTGCGGGTGCGCGGCCGGCCCGTCCTGCTCGACACCTGCGTCGAGCAGGTCACCGTCCTGGAGGAACTGGCCCGCGCCGACGCGGGCGCGGTGCTGGCCCTGCCCGGCCCGTCGATGTCCGGCTCCGTCATCGCCGACCTCGCCGACGACCAGCAGCACGACCGCTACTGGACGACCGTGGCCGACGGCCCCACCTGGACCTTCTTCGGCATGACCGAACCGGCGCACGGCTCCGACCCGGGCGGGATGACCACCACCCTGCGACCCGACGGCGACCGGCTGCTGCTGACCGGCACCAAGCGATTCGTCGGCAACGCCGCCCGGGCCCGCCTCGGCGTCGTCTTCGCCCGCCGCCACTCCGGCCCGCTCGGCGTGGTCGCGGTCCTCGTCGACACCACCCGGCCCGGCTTCGAGGCGGTGCCCCTGCCCACCCTCGGCCTGCGCGGGCTGCAACTGAGCGAACTGCGCATGCGGGACGTGCCGATCGAACCCGCGGACGTGCTCGGCCGGCACCGCTCGGCCACCCGGCAGGGCATGTGGGCGGCCACCCGTACCTTCCACCGCTACCGCCCGGTGGTGTCCTGCCTGGCCCTCGGCGTCGCCCAGGCCGCGTACGATCTCGTGACGGCCGAGCGGCGCGGATTCCGCAGCCACGAACGGCACCTGCTCGACGGTTGGGCGCAGCGGCTGGTCGGCACCCGCGCCCTGGTGCTGGCCGCCGCCCACAGCGCCGACCGCGACCCGGCCGACGGCACCCTCGCCTCCGCCGCGAAGATCCGCGCCACCGGCCTCGCCGAGGAGATCACCACCACGGCCGTGCGGATGCTCGGACCCGGTGCCCGCTGGGACCACCCGCTGCTCGACAAGTTGGTGCGCGACGCGCGGGCCTTCGAGTTCATGGAGGGCACCGGCAACATCCAGCGCCTCACCCTGGCGCAGGGCTACCTGCAGGGACGGCTCGGCGATGCACGCGCGGCCTGACCCCCCGCCGGCCGGGGCGGACATCTGGCACATCGGTCTCGACGTCGACACCGACACCGTCGACGTGGTCGCCGCCCTGCTCGACGCCGACGAGCGGCGGCGCGCCGGCGACCTGCGCGACCCGGTCGCCGCGCACCGCTTCGTCGTCGCCCACGGCGCGGCCCGGACCGTCCTCGCCCGCTACCTCGGCGCTCCCGGCGACGCGGTGCACTGGGCCCGCGGGCCGAACGGCAAACCGTTCTTCGAGGGGCAGTGGAGCCGTTGGCAGTGGAGCCTGAGCCGCTCCGGCGGTCACGCGCTGCTCGCCGTCCGGTGGACCGGCCCCGTCGGGGTGGACCTGGAACGGGTCCGCGACGGCCCGCCGACGGTGGCGCTGGCCACCCGGTTCCTGCCCGCCGAGGAGGCCGCGGCGGTGGCCCGGCACAGCGACCCGCACGCCCGCAGCGCCGCCTACCACCGGCTGCTGTCCCGCAAGGAAGCCTGCGTGAAGGCGTCCGGCGGACGCTTCCTGGAAGGGCTGCGGCTGCGGGTGCTGATGCCCGGCACGGTGGAGGGCACCGGACCGCTCGCCGGGCAGCGCTGGCTGCTGCGGGACCTGCCCGCCCCGCCCGGCTACGTCGCCGCCCTCGCCACCACCGGGGACCGCCTCGGCCGGCTCCGCCTGTTCGAGTGGGGCTGGCCGCCCGAGCGGTGGCGCGAAGGTGCCGCCGTCCTGCCCGGCCAACCGCCGGGCGGCGACCGCGCCGGTCCGTACCGTTCGGAGCACGTCAGTCCGGTCCCGTCCCGCGGCCCGAGGGGGATCCGATGAGGTACGACCCGCGTCCCGATGACGGACCGTGCCGGCCCACCGCATCCCCCCGGACGCGGGGGTGGCCCGCCACCGACCGTCCCGTTCCGGCCGCCACCCGCGCGCCGGTACCCGTCGCCGCTGCGGAGCCGACCACCGTCGGATCCGGCGCGGTCGGTGGCCTCTCCCCTCGACGGGATCCGGGGGGAGGGGCCACTCCGGCCGGCGTGGTGCGGGTGCGGTTCACCCCGTCGGACGTGCCCGTGCTGACCAGCTGTCCCGCCGACCGGACGGCGGCCGTCCAGGTCGTCGCCCGGACCCTGGCCCGGCTGGGCCGCTCCGACCTGGGCGGCACCGTCGAGGTCAGTACCGGCGGGCCGGTGAACGCCGACGACGAGCGCGCCGCCACCGTCCTCGCCGTGGAGTACGCGCTGCGCGGCGGCTGCGGACCCGTGCAGCTGCCCGCACCGACGCGCTGGCCCGCCCCGGCGGGCTGCGGGGGCGACTGCCCCTGCCCGACGACCATCCGACCGACCGACCCGGGACCCGGCTCCCCGAGACAGTGAGGCAATTCGATGACATCAGCTGATACGGCCGAGGCCACCCGGGCCGGCGCGCGGGCGGCGATCCAGTGGCGCAAGGTCATGGTCCTGACCGCCGGCCAGGGCCTGTCGCTCACCGGGGACTACGTCCTGCTGGTGGCGCTGGGCTGGACCGCCGTCCAGATGGGCGGCGCGGGCGCGATCATGACCCTGATGCTGGCCGGCACCGTCCCCCGCGCCCTCACCCTGATCTTCGCCGGCCCGATCGCCGACCTGGTCGGCCCCCGCTTCGTGCTGCTGCGTACCACGTCGGCGCGGGTGCTGCTGCTGGCCGCCGGCGCCGCGGCCACCCTCAGCACCGACTGGTTCTGGCCGCTGGTAGTCGTCGCCGCCGTCGAGGGGGTGCTGCTCGGCATGGGCAGCCCCGCCAGTCAGAGCCTGATGCCCCGCCTGGCCGAGGGTAACCAGCTCGCCCGGGCCAACTCCCTGTCGGCGATGGTGACCCGCATCGCGCCGATCGTCGGTTCCCCGATCGGCGCGTGGATGATCGCCACCGGCGAGCTGTGGCACGCCATGGCCGCCGTCTCGGTCACCTGCGCGGTCTCCTGGTGCGCCATGTTCGTGGTCACCCGGGGCATGACCGGCACCACCCGCGAGCCCGGGGACAACCTGCTGCGCCGCTCCGGTGACGGGGTGCGCCTGCTGCGCTCGTACGCCCGGCTGCGGTGGCTGTTCCTGTGCGCGTTCTGCCTCGACATGGCCTTCGGCTGGCCCATCGACGTGGCGCTGCCGCTGCTGGTGGACGGGCGCGGCTGGGGCGTCGGCTCGGTCGCCGTCGTGGTGGTGGCGTTCAGCTCCGGCGCCCTGTTCGCCGGTGCCCTGGGTGCCCTGCTCGCCCACCGGGTACCGCTGTTCGTCCGGCTCGTCGTCACCGGCGTCGGCATCGGCGTCGGCATCCTGCTGATGGCGCTGATGCCGTCGGTCGTCACGCTCGCCGCCGTCGGCGCGGGCGTCGGCCTGATGGCCGGCCTCAACGGGCCGGCCATCGTCACCGTCTACCAGCAGGCCTCGCCCCGCGCCCGGCTGGGCACCGCGATGTCGATGCTGACGCTGGCCAGCATCGGCACCACCCCGGTGTCCATCGTGGTCTTCGGTGCCCTGTCCACCGTCATCGGGGTGACCGCCACCTGGCTGGTCTGCGGGGCGGTGGCCCTGGTCGCGCCGGTGGCCGCGGTGATGGCCCTGCGCCAGCCCGTCCCCGCCGCCGAGCCGGTCGCCGAGCCCGCGTCGACGGCACCCGCCGCCGAGGCCGGCACCGCCCAGCCGGCCACCGCGGACCGCGCCGCCGCGCCGGGTGGCGAGGTCACCGACAGCGACGAGACCGAGGCGCAGCGGACGCAGCCGAGCCTGGTCACCGCCGGTCGCCCCTCCTGACCGCTGTCACCGTTCCCGACCACCGACCGCCCCGACCACTCCGACCGCCGCGCCGTCATCCCGGCGCGGCGGTCGCCTGCTTCCGGGATCGCGCGGACCGCCGGCGCAGCACCGCCACCGTGGCCGCGCCCGTGACGCAGCTGGCCATCGGCCCGGGTGGCGGGCCGTCGCGAACGCCGGACCCGCCGACCACGCGGCAGCGCCTCGGCGATCGGGTCGAGGTCGGCCTGCCCGGCGGCGGCCACCGACGCACGCCGGGCCGACCCCGAGGCGATCCGCGGCGACGACGGGACGCGTGTCGATGTGGCGCATGACGGCACCGGCAGTGGGTAGGGCGTGAAGGATCCGATCGAAAGCAGAAGGATCCGACCGGAAGGAGATCTCCCATGCCGAGCACCACGTTGCCGATGCTGGAGACGTACCCGAAGTCGATCAACCTGGACCGTAAGCTGCTCGCCGCCACGATCGACGCGCTCAACGACTGCGCCCAGGCGTGCACCGCGTGCGCCGACGCCTGCCTGAGCGAGGACATGGTGGCGGAACTGACCACCTGCGTGCGGACCAACCTGGACTGCGCGGACATCTGCGCGACCACCGCCCGTGTGCTGTCCCGGCACACCGGCTACGACGCGAACCTCAGCCGCGCCCTGCTGGAGGCCTGCGCGACCGCGTGCCGGTCCTGCGGTGACGAGTGCGGGGGCCACGCCGACGCCCACGAGCACTGCCGGGTGTGCGCGCAGGCGTGCCGGACCTGTGAGAGCGCCTGCCGGGAGTTGCTGGCCGCGATGGCCTGACCGACCGGGGCCGCCACGCCGGGCACCGGTGCCGGACGGCGACCCGCGCGACCGTCCCGTGGTCAGGCCATCACGGGGCGGTCGCGGAAGGGACGGCCCCGGCCGAGCGCGTCGGCGTACCCCCAGCGGCCCCGGACGTCGCGCAGTTCGATGGTGCCGATCTCCTCGGGCACCCCGGCGTCGACGGCCAGGTGGTCGGCGTACGGCTCCAGGCCCAGCAGCACCCGGAGCAGCAGCAGGGGAACGCCTGCCGAGGGCGCGTACGGGCTGTCGGTGAAGCTGTGCGGCACGGGCACCTCGGTGGTGGTCCGGTCGTAGCCGGCAAAGAAGGCCGGCAGGCGTCCCTGGAAGTGCCGGGCGGCGTCGAGCAGGGCGACGGAGAGCTGGGCCGCCTCCCGGCGGAAGCCGTACCGGCGCAGCCCCCAGGCGATGATCGAGTTGTCCCACGGCCAGACCGCGCCGGTGTGGTGGCCCAGCGGGTTGTACTGCCAGTCGCCGTGGGCGAGGGTGCGCACCCCCCAGCCCGACCAGAGGGCGGGGCCGAACAGGTGCCGCACCACGGCCGCCGCGCGCTCGGGCGGGACGATCCCGCTCCACAGCAGGTGACCCAGGGTCGACGACGACCCGTCGGCCTGCTTCCCGTCGGCCTGCAACGCCAACGCGTAGCAGCTCCGCTCCGGGATCCAGAAGTCCCGGTGGAACCGTTGCCGCAGCGCGGCGGCCTCCCGCTCCAGATGGTCGGCGTACGCGGGGTCGCCCCAGAACCGCCGGGCCAGCCGGGCGGCGCGCAGCCGGGCGTCGTACGCGTACCCCTGGATCTCGCAGATGGCCTGCGGGAACGTCGGCAACCGCCCGTCACGGAAGCAGACACTCGCCGGTGAGCTGCGCCAGCTCTCGTTGACCGGCCCGGTGGGGGTCTGCCGGCGGGTGGACCAGACATAGCCGGTGCCGGTCGGGTCGGCGTGCGTATCCAGCCAGGCGACGGCGGCCCGCGCCTCCAACTCGTAGGCCCGCACCAGGGCCGCGTCACCGGTCCAGCGTTCGTACTCGTCGAGGAGGATGACGAACAGGGCCGTGGTGTCGGCGGCGGAGAAGTCGGCCGCGCCGGGGCTGTCGTTGAACGCCGCCGACTCGCCGTAGCGGCTCTCCTGGAGGATGCGACCGGGCTGTTCGCCCCGGAACGGATCCATCCGGGCGCCCTGGCTCAGAGCCAGGATCCGCAGGGTGGTCACCGCCCGGTGGGGCAGGAAGGGCAGCACCTGGAGGCTGCTGACGATGCTCTCCCGCCCCAACAGGGTCATCGACCAGGGCAGCCCGGTGGTCGGCAACCGGTCGCGGAAGTTCAGCCCCTGGTAGTACAGGGCCGCCAGGTCGTCGACTCCGCGCCGGTACGCCTCGCTGAGCGGTTGGTGGTCGGTGGTCAGTCGGGGTGCCACGGCGACGGTCTCCTCGATCTCCCGCCCGATCTCCCGGCGCGAGCGGTGCGCCGAGCTGGTCAGCCGTTCCCGCAGGTCGCGACGGCGCAGGTCGCGAACGAGCGTCAGCACCCGCAAGCGGGTCGACCAGGTGCCGTGCGGGGCGACGGTGACGGTGAACGTCAGCCCCCGCGCGTCGATGGTGGCCGGTTCGCTGGAGGTGATCACCGTTTCCCGGTGCAGGGTTCGGCGGCGGTAGTGCAGGCGCAGCGAGTCGTGGTCGATCGTGGTGGTGACGTCCCGGTGGCGGCAGAACCCGTCGCGGATCTCCGCCACCTCCGCGAAGTCGGATCCGACCTCCAGACGGATGGTGTAGCGCACCGGCTCCGGCGCGTAGTTGAACAACGTGACGTGTTCCTCGAACGACTCCCCGAGCCAGCGGTGCCGCAGGATCGAGGTGGTGGTGCTGACGTAGTGGGTGGGTTGTCCGGGCACCAGCCCGAACTTCACCTCGTAGGAGTGCACCTCGTCGATCGACAGCACGGCGAGGCGTTCACCGTCGACGGTGAGGTGCCACGTCGACAGGAAGCGGGTGTCGAAGTAGAACAGCCCCAGCGGGGTGGTGGGGGCCGCCTCGACGTCGCCGTTGCGGGAACTGATCAGGAACATGTTGCCGAAGAAGGCGCTGGTCGCGTCGTGCAGCGCGATGGGGGCGCGCGCGGTGTGGCGGGACACCTCCTCCAGCGGGGCCGGGCCCGAACTGTCCGCGGCCGGCGGCAGCAGCCGGCGGAAGACCAGCAGCAGCGACAGGTCGCCCTCGATCGAGACGATGCCGCGGATCAGCATGGCCACCAGGTGGTCGGCGCCCAGGCAGAGCCGTTCGAAGGCCGTCCGTTCCATCTCCACCACGCAGTCGGGGTCCCGGCCCGTGGGGCCGACCTGAACCTGTCCGTCGGCGAGGGTCACCCAGAAGACCACCGGTTCCCCGCCGGCCCCCACGAGGTCGAACCGGATGGTCCCGGCGGGCTGGGTGGGCAGCCGGCCGGGGGCGGCCTGCGCCAACCCGGCGAAGAACGCGTCGAGTCGTCCATCCACGGCCACGCCCCCATCCACGGCCACGCCTCCGTCAACGCGCGTCCCCAGCAGCCCGCCCGCCAGACATCACAATCAGCCCTTAACCCAGCAAAGCCGACGGTACGCTGTGGCGGACCCCGCCGATCGCGCTTCAGTGGAACGACAGCACCGGGCACACCGATCCGGGAGGGTTCCCATGACACATCGACACACCGCCGCGGGGATGTGGTATCGAACCTACGGCCACGGTCGTCGAGACACCTACCTGCTCGTGCACGGCTGGGCGGGTGACCACCGGTTCATGGTGCCCCTGGCCCGCCACCTCGCCACCGGGCGATCCCGGGCCATCGTCGTCGACATGCCGGGACACGGGCAGAGTCCACCCCCGCCCGAGGGGTACGGCGTGCCGGAGATGGCCGCCCGGCTGCGGGCCTTCGCCGCCGAGTTGGATCTCTGCGACGTCACCATCGTCGGGCACAGCCTGGGTGGGGTGTGGTCGCTGGAAGCCGCCGCCGGGGACCGTGACCGGTTCACCGGCCTGGCGCTGCTCGACTCGGCGGTGGCCGGCCCGCCCGGTTCGGCCGAGGGGATAGCGCAGGTCGCCGCGTCGCTACGCGACGACACGACCGGGCAGGTCCGCGAATCGATCGTCCGGGCCTACTTCCTGCCCCGGTCGGACCCCCGCCTGGTCGAACGCGTCGTCGAGGCGATGGCCGAGCCGAGCACCGAGGTCGCGTACGCCCCGATCGCCGCCCTCGCCGCGTACGTGGCCGCCGACGCCGACGCGGCGGCCCTCGCGCGCTGGGACCGTCCGCTGCTCTTCGTCGGCAGCAACTCGCCCTACGCCGACTACGCGCGACTGGCGCAGCTGGCCCCGCAGGTCAGCATCGGGCAGACCGTCGGCTCGGGGCACTTCGTCCAGCTCGAGGTGCCCCGGCAGATCGACGCGATGCTCGACCGCTTCCTGGAGATCACCGACTGAGGCGGGTGTGCCGTGCCGCCCGGGGTCGGACGCGACCGGGGCGGCCCGCCGGTTGGGCCGGTGCCGTCACGGGGCCTCGACGACCTGCTGACCCAGCGGCCACAACGCCGCCTGCACGAGCTTGAAGTTGGCGATGCCGAACGGGATGCCGATGATCGTGACGCACTGCGCGACGCCGGCGACGATGTGCGACAGCGCGAGCCACCAGCCGGCCAGCACCAGCCAGAGGATGTTGGCGACACCCGAGGCGACGCCCGCGGTGGGCTTGGGCATCAGGGTGCGGCCGAAGGGCCACAGCGAGTACGCGGCCAGTCGCAGCGCCGCCACCCCGAACGGGATGGTGACGATCAGGGCGAAGCAGATGAGGGCTGCGATGCCGTAGCCGATGGCGAGCACGATTCCGCTGCCGAAGACGAGCCACAGGAGGTTCAACGCGAAACGGATCATGCTCTCCATGGTGCCTGCCAGCCGCCACCCGAGCGCCGGCCCGACCGCCGCCGCCGTCTCGAACCGGCTGCGGTACACGCCCTCGGCCGCGCGCCGTGGTCGGCCTGAGCAGCCCGGGGCCGGTGCCCGGCGTAGGGTGGCGGGGTGGATCACGAAGACCGGATCGCCCTGTTCCTCGACTACGAGAACCTCGCCCTCGGGGCGCGGGACCACCACGGGGGAGCGGCCTTCGACCTGCGGCCCATCGCCGACGCCCTCGCCGAGCGCGGCCGGGTGGTGGTGCGCCGGGCGTACGCCGACTGGTCGTACTTCGACTCCGACCGGCGGATGCTCACCCGCAACCACGTCGAGCTGATCGAGATCCCGCAGCGGATGGGTGCCTCCCGCAAGAACGCCGCCGACATCAAGATGGCCGTCGACGCGGTCGAGCTCGCCTTCGAGCGCGACTACATCTCCACCTTCGTCATCTGCACCGGTGACAGCGACTTCACCCCGCTCGTGCACAAGCTGCGCGAGCTCAACAAGCGGGTCATCGGCGTGGGGGTGGAGAAGTCCACCTCGGCGCTGCTGCCGCCGGCCTGCGACGAGTTCCTCTACTACGACCGCCTGGAGGGGGTGGAGATCCCGGCCCCCGGGAACGTCGGGGCCGGCCCGCCCGCCCGCCGCAGCCCCCGCAGGTGGAGCAGGAGCCGGAGACCCGGCCCGCCACGGAGGAGAAACCCGCCCGCGACGTCGACAGCCTCGCCGTCCTCGTCGCGCAGACGGTGGCGGGACTACAGGGCAGTTCCAGCGACGAGGTGACAGCGTCCCGCCTCAAACGCACCCTGCTGCGCAAGGACCCGACGTTCAGCGAGTCCGACTACGGGTTCCGCACCTTCGGCGAGCTGCTCCGCCACCTCGCCGGGCAGAACGTCATCGAGCTGGCCGAGGGCCCCGCCAAGGGTGACCCGGCGGTGTCGCTGCCCGAGACCGGCGACCGTGAGCTGGGCTTCGGGCTGTTGCGTACCGTCGTGCTGGAGGTGGCCGGCGGCGACGGCGCGGTGCCCCTGTCCGGGCTGAAGAACCAGCTGCGCCGGGCCCGGCCCGACTTCAGCGAGAAGAAGCTCGGCTACCGCAGCTTCCTCCAGTTCTGCAAGGCCGCCGCCACCGGTGACGTGGTCGACCTGGAGTGGAGCGCCGAGGCCGACGACTACCTGCTCACCGTGCGTCCCTGACCCGGGTGCGCGCCGGCCGGGCCGGGACCGATCATGGGCGGCGAGGGAGGGAGCGCCGATGGCGCAGCGGGACGGGTCCGGTCCGCTCAGCGGGATCCTCGTGGCGGACTTCTCCCGGATCCTCGCCGGGCCGTACGCGACGATGCTCCTGGCCGACCTCGGCGCGGACGTCGTCAAGGTGGAGGGCCCCGACGGGGACGACACCCGGGCCTGGATGCCGCCCGTGCGGGGGGACACGTCCACCTACTACCTGGCCGTCAACCGCAACAAGCGGTCGGTGGTGCTGGACCTGACCGACCCCGGCGACCTGGTCCTGGCCCGGACGCTGGCCCGCCGCGCCGACGTGCTGGTCCAGAATCTCCGTCCCGGCGGCCTGTCCCGCTTCGGCCTCGACCACGCGGCCGTCGCCGCGACCAACCCCCGCGTCGTCTACGCCTCGATCAGCGGCTTCGGGGCGGGCGCGGGCGCGTCGCTGCCCGGCTACGACCTGATGGTGCAGGCGGCGTCGGGCCTGATGAGCCTCACCGGCGAGCCCGACGGCCCCCCGTACAAGGCCGGTGTCGCCGTGGTCGACGTGATCACCGGCCTGCACGCCGCCGTGGGGATCCTCGCCGCCCTGCACCACCGCGAGCACACCGGGCTGGGACAGCACGTCGAGGTGAACCTGCTCACCTCGGCGCTGTCCGGCCTCGTCAACCAGGCCAGCGGCCACGTCGCCGGTGCCGCGTCGCCGTGGCGGATGGGCAACGCCCACCCGAGCCTGTGCCCGTACGAGCCGCTGCCCACCGCCGACGGGGATCTCGTCGTGATCGCCGGCAACGACGCCCAGTTCCGGCGCTTGTGCGGGGTGCTGGGCCTGCCCGGGCTGCCCGACGATCCCCGGTTCACCCGCAACCGGGACCGAACGGCCCACCGGGCGGCGTTGCTGCCGATCCTGGTGCGGCGGTTGGCCGGGCGTACCCGCGACGAGTGGTTCCGGGACCTGACGGCGGCCGGCGTGCCGTGCGCGCCGATCAACAGCGTCGCCGACGGCGTCGCCCTGGCCGCGGAACTGGGCCTGGATCCGGTCGTCGACGCCGGCGGGGTGCCCGGCGTGCGGCACCCCGTCGCGTTCTCCGACACCCCGCCCCGGTACGACCTGCCACCGCCGGGCATCGACGAGCACGGCGAGCAGCTCCGGGCCTGGTTGGCGGACTAGCGGAGAATTACCCGCCGCCGCGCCCCGGTCGGGTTCACGCCGCGGCGGTGACCCACTTGACCAGCCGGACGGTGGTGCCGTCGGTGCTGCCGGCCACGGTCGCCTCGTCCATCAACCGCGCCATGATCAACCGACCACGCCCGCGGTCGCCGTCGCTGTCGTCGGACTCCCGCCAGCCACCGGTGTCGCTGACCACCACCTCCAGCCGGTCGGCCCGCAGCCGGCCCCGCACCGTGACCGTCGCGCCCGGCGTGAACCGGTAGCCGTGCTCGATGGCGTTGGCGCAGGCCTCACCCGCGGCGATCAGCACCGCCTCCGTGTCGGCCTCGCTGATGCCCAGCCCGGTCAACCAGTCGCGCAACGCCCGGCGGGTCGGTGCCAGCTGTGCCGGGTCGGCGGTCAGGGCGGCGGTGAACACCGCCGGCTCCCGGTGCCGGTACACCAGCACCGCCACGTCGTCGTTGCGTACGCCCGGCAGCAGGTCCCGTACGATCCGGTCGACGAGCGTCCCCTCCGGCAGCACCCGGCCCTCGGTCAGTGCGGCCACCGCCCTGGAGATGCCCGCGTCGATGAGTTCCCGCCGCCGTTCCACCAGCCCGTCGGTGTAGAGCAGCAACGTCGACCCCGGGTGCAGTTGGCCGGCACCCTCGGGCCGCCCCCGCACGGCCACGCTGGCCAGCGGCACCGACCCGGCCCGGTCCAACAGTTCCGACGAGCCGTCCGGGTGCACCAGGATGCCCGGCGGGTGCCCGGCCGAGGAGTACCGCACCAGCCCGAGCCCACGGTCGATGATCGCGCAGAACACGGTGGTGCACGCGCCGCCGGGGATCAGCCGGGCGAAGTCGTCCAACGCGGTCAACACCTCAGCCGGCCCCTTGGCCTGCAACAACAACGCCCGGCAGGCGCTGCGCAGCTGTCCCATGACGGTGGCCGCCGGCAGGCCCCGGCCCACACAGTCGCCCACCACCACCCCGACCATGTCGCCGGGCAGCGACACCACGTCGTACCAGTCGCCGCCGACCTCCAACGGTCTCACCGCCGGCTCGTAGCGCACCGCGAACCCGGCCGGCAGGTCGGTGGGGCCGAGCATCGCCCGCTGCATGGCCAGGGCCACCGCCCGCTGCGTCTCGTACGCGCGCGCCCGCACCAGCGCCTGCCCCAACGCCGCGCACAACTGCCGCACCAACGGCAGGTCCACGACCGGCTCCGACCGGGGCCGGTCCAGCTCCAACCAGATGCCGCCCGTGCCGCCACCCGCCTCCAGCCGGGCCCCGACGGCCGTCCACCGACCCACGTCGTCACGCACCGGCCGGGGCTCCCCGTCGGCGGGCAGCGAGTCGATCGCCGACCGGACGGCGCGGCTGGCCTCCAGCCCACCGGTCACCATCAGCGGCACCCCGGCCGCGTCGGCGCAGACCGCCACCCCGCGCGCCCCGCCGAGCAGGTCCCGCAGTTCCGACAGGCCCACCTCCAGCACCTCGGCGAGGTCGGTGGCCCCGGCCAGTCGGGCCGTGAGGGTGGCCAGCGTGGCCTGCCGCGCCCCCGCGCGGACCTCCTCGGTGACGTCGCGCAGCGTCGCCACGTACAGCCGCCGGCCGGTGGCCGGCTCGCGCAGCGTGCTGTACACGGCCTCCGCGTACACCCGGTGCCCGCCGGCGTGCCGCAGCGGCAGCACCACCCGTCCCCGGTCGCTGCTGCGCGCGCTGCGCAGGGCGTCGGTGAGCCGCCGTCGGTCGACCGGGTCTGCCTCGGTGCGCGGCCACCACGGGTGCGGCGGCGGCACGGGCGCGGTCAGCACCGGCACCCCGATCAACCGGCAGAACGCCTCGTTGGCCTCCACCAGCGTGCCACCGAGGTCGACCACCGCGAACGCGTCCTGCATCGACTCGATGAGTGCGGCCCGCCAGGTGGCCTCCCGGGTTCGCAACCAGGCCAGCTCCAGGTGGGCCCGCACCCGGGCCAGCAGCTCGCTGGAGGAGAACGGTTTCGGCAGGTGGTCGTCGGCGCCGGCACCGAGCGCCTGCACGGCGGCCTCCTCGCCGGTGTGGGCCGAGAGCACGATGACCGGCAGGCCCGCCGTACGCCGGTCGGCGCGCAGCGCCCGGAGCAGCCCGAAACCGTCCAGCCGTGGCATCATCACGTCGGTGAGTACCAGGTCCGGCCCCTCCCGGGCGACCAGGTCGAGCGCCTCGACGCCGTCGACCGCGCCGAGCACCCGGAAATGCGGGCCGAGCAGCGCGCACAGGTAGCCGCGCAGGTCGGCGTTGTCGTCCACGACCAGCACCGTCGGCGCGTCCGCGGCCGGCTCGGCTCCGACCTCGTCCACCGCGCCGGCCTCGGTGAGCCAGCTTCGCATCCGTTCCGGCGCGGCGGGTCCCACGCCGTCGGGCCGCCCGTAGGGAAACCGTACGGTGAAGGTGGAGCCGCTGTCCTCGACCGACTCGACGCCCACCTCGCCGCCGTGCAGCCGGGTCATCTCCCGCACCAGGGCCAGCCCGATGCCGGTGCCCTCGGTGGTCCGCCCGCCCGCGGCGTGCACCCGGTGGAACCGGCGGAACAGCAGGGGCAACTCGGCGGCCGGAATCCCGATGCCGGTGTCGGCCACGCTCAGCACGATCTGCGCGTCGTCGCCGGTCAGGGTGAGGCGCACCGTGCCGGAGAGGGTGTACTTGAGTGCGTTGCCCAGCAGGTTGACCACGATCTTCTCCCACATGTCGCGGTCGACGTACGCGGTTCGTGGCAGCGGTGCGACGTCCACCTCGAAGCGCAGACCGGCCTGCCGCATCGCGTACGCGAAGGACTCGGCGATGCCGGCGGTGAGCGACGCCAGGTCGGTGGCTGCCCGCTCCGGTGTCAGCCGGCCGCTCTCCACCCGGGTGACGTCGAGCATGTCGTCGACGAGCCGGCGCAGCCGGGCGGTGTTGCGGCGCACCAGCTCCAGCCGCTGCCGTTGGGTGGGTGAGAGCGGGTCCACCTCGTCGGCGAGGCTTTCCTGCACCGGCCCGGCGATCAACGTCAGGGGCGTACGCAGCTCGTGGCTGACGTCGGTGAAGAAGGCTGTCCGCGCCGCGTCGATGTCGGCCAGCGCCGCCGCCCGCCGTCGCTGCGCCTCGTAGGCGAGCACGTCGGTCAGCGCGGTGGACACCCGGCCGGCCATCAGGTCGAGGAAGTGCCGGTAGGGGCGGTCGAGATCCAGGAACGGACTGACGCCGACCACCAGCACACCCACCGGCCGGGAGTGCCCGGTCGCGACCAGCGGCAGCGCCACCGCGGTGTCGACCCGGCCGGGCTCGCCTCCGCCGCCGGACCGGGGCGTGCGCGCGTCGAGCCAGGCGGGTCGGTCGATGCGGGCCGCCCGCCCGGTGTGCAGCACCTCGACGATCTCGGCGGGAGCCCGCGAGGGGGCGTCACCCGGCCCGAAGGACGCGGCAGGACGCAGGTCGGGGTCGTCCGGCCGGTCCCCGGCGGGCGGCCCGGCGCTGTCGTACGTCAGGTCCTCGCGCAGCCACACCGTACCCAGCGGCAGGTCGTCGGCGTCGGTGGCGAGCACCCGGGCGACGGCGCGCACGGCGTCGACGGTGCGGTCGGCCTCGGCGATGGACAACTCGCCCAGCTCCCGCAGCAGCGCCAGGCGGCGGTCGCCGACCACCCGTGCGGTGACGTCGGAGGTGGCCACGAAGATCCCGGCGACGTGGCCGTCCGGGCCGCGGATCGGGCTGTAGGAGAACGTCCAGTACGTCTCCTCCCAGAAGCCGCGCCGGAACATGAACAGCCGCTGGTTCTCGCCGTGCGCGGCAACGCCGTCCGTCAGGACCCGGTCGGCCAGCGGCCCCATCTCGGCCCACACGTCGGGCCAGCACTCGGCGGCGGGTTGCCCGATCCCGGCGGGATACTTGTCGCCGAGGATCGGCGTGTAGGCGTGGTTGAAGATCTGCACCAGCTCGGGACCCCACCACAGCAGCATGGGGATGGTGGACGGCAGCACGGTACGCACGGCCGCGCTGAGCTCGGCCGGCCACGCCTCGACGGGTCCGAGCGGGGTGGCCGCCCAGTCGGTGGCCCGGTGCGCCGCGCTGGTCGGATCGTCGCCGGGGAACAGCGCCGCCCTGGCACGACCCGGTCCCGCCCGCCCGCCCTGCTGGTCCCGCATGCCGCCCCTTCCCGTCGTGCGTCCCGGTGAGGGAGCGTTCCGTCGCCCCATTCTCCCCACCTGACCCCACCGTCAACCGTCGGACCGGTCACTGCCGGGGCGGGGACCGGATCGCCGTGGCGGGCCGGGGGCTCGGCGGGTCGAGGTTGGCGCGGGCACGACGACGCGCCGGACCCGGGTGGGTCCGGCGCGTCGGGTGTGACGTCAGGTGACCGTCCGTACGGTGCCGCCCGCCCCGGCGGCGGTGGTCACGGGGCGACCGGACGCTCCTGTGCCGGCATCAGAGCAGGCGGCCGGCGCCGACGAACGCGCCGACGACGAGGGGCACCACCGGGGCGGGCAGCACCGGGCCGCGCCGCAGCGTCGGGGTCCAGCCGGCGTCGGGGCTCAGGTCCGGGTCGAACGCGGCGTTGTACGCGGCCACCAGGTCGACGGGCCGGGCCCGACCGTCGACGGGGTCGACCCAGTTGCCCCTGGTGGTGATGGCCGTGCCGCCCCAGTCGTAGAGCAGGTCCTGGGTCTGCACGCCCGCGCCGAGGGTGAAGTGGTTGTTCTCGAGGTGCACGGCCGACTGCACGCCCACGCCGATGGCGTACTGGAAGTCGTCGCCGCCCAGCCGGTAGTGGTTGTTGTACACGTCGACCTGGCCGAAGCGTACGCGGGGCAGCCGTTGCAGGACGGAGTCGAACAGGTTGTGGTGCAGGGTCACCTTGAGCCGGTCGACGTCGGGGCCGACGGTGTTCGACGAGCCGATCAGCATGAGCTTGTCGCGGCCGGTGAAGCGGTTCCAGGAGACGGTCACCAGGCTGGCGGTGTGGGTGATGTCCAACGATCCGTCGTGCACCTGGTAGGGCCGCCCGAAGTAGGTCGGCTGGGCGCTGTCGGGATTGTCGCCGTCGGTGAAGGTGTTGTGGTCGATCCAGACGTTCTCGCTGCGGCGCACCGAGATCTGGTCGTACTGGGAGTTCCAGTTGCCGGCGTCGCCGTCGGTGGGGGACCAGGCGGGGAAGCAGTCCCGGGCGTCGTCGAAGACGACGTTGCGCACGATGACGTTGGAGACCCGGTCGACCATCAGGGTGAGCCCGGTCAGCCGCGCCCCGCGCAGGCCGACGATGGTGGTGTTCGGACCCACGTTGATCTGCGTGTGCCGGGTCTGGTTGGTCACCGACCGCACTCGGGCCTCCTCCAGCGGGCCGCTGGGCCGGACCCGTCCCCACACCGCCGGGTCGTACGCGGCGAGGTAGGCGTCCCGGGTGTACTCCGGGTCGGCCAGGTCCGTGCAGTCGAGCAGGTGTCCCTGGTCGTCCTCGAAGCCGTCGACGGTGCCCCGGACGTACACGATCTTCGGGGTGGCGTCCGTGGCGTTGGTGGCGTTGTCGCCGCCGAGCGCCGCGACAAGTTCGGCCCGGCTGGACACGACGTGCACCCGCTCGGGCGCGGCGGCGGAGCCGCCGGTCGTGCCGGGACCGGCGGCGCCCCAGCCGTCGTTGTCGGGCAGCGCCTGCCGCCCGAGGTGCCGGGCCCACACCGAGAGCCCGGACGTCGGGAACTCGGACGTCGAGAGTGTGGCCGTGTCGTGGGGTGCGGCGGTGATGGTCTGCGCGGCCGCCGGGGTGGGGGCGGCCGTGAGGGTGAGGGCGATCAGTGCCGCGCTGGCGGCGATTCTGCGCATGTGCTCATCCCGTTCCTTCGCGATTGTTTCCTATTGGTGACGAAGGTTACGAGTGCGGTTTAATAGCAGTCAATACCAATAATGTGCAGGATTGTTGCAGTTATTCGACTCAGCCGGCAGCCCCCGACCTGGCCGGACCAGTCCGGGTCGCCGGCCGGATGCCGGGTCGGGAGACGGAACCCGCCGGCTGCCGGCTCATCCGCAACGCCCGCGGCGCCCCCTATCCCTGCGGCCGCCACGGCGGCACCGCCCACGGCACCCCCAGCTCGGAGGGCAGCGCCCCCCGGTCGGCGGCGGTGCGCAGCACCTCGTTGATCCCCCTGATCCGGACGATCCGCTCGGCCCCCGCACCGACCTGCTCGACGACGTCCCCGCCGAGCAACCGGGGCTCCGGGGCGGCCCGCAACGCCGTCAGCACGGCGGTGAACGGGGCGGTGCGTGCCAGCGGGGCGATCAGCGGCACCGTCCGGTCGGCCCGGTGCTCGATCAGGTTCTCCAGCAGGCCACGCCGGCCCGGCACCTCCCGGGGCGCCTCGTCGCCCGGCAGCAGCAGCCGGTCCGTCGGGTACTCCAGCACCGCCCGCCCGGCGTGCCCCGTCACGGTCACCTCACCCGGCACGAACGCCTCCCCGGCCAGGGTCACCGCCGCCACGATCGGCGGCCCGCCGGCGGACCGCACCCGCAGCACCGCCGTGTCGTCCACCTCGATCGGGCGCACCCGGTACCGCTCCACCTCGATGGTCTCCGGCCGCACCGGCGCGCCGGTCACCGCCTCGGCGACCGCCAGGCACTGCATCACCGCGTGCGCGAGCGGGTTGGCCAGCGCCCCGTCGAGCACGGGTCGGCCGCCGAGGCTGCGCCGGCCCGCCCACGGGGAGCGGGCGTAGTAGCCGTCGGGACGCTGCCACGCGGCGACCGTGGAGATCCCGGTGAGCCGGCCCAGGCGGCCCGCCGTGATTGCGTCGGTCAACGCCGTCAACGCGGCCGAGCCGAGGGCCTGGAAGCCCACCTGCGCCAGCCGCCCGGTGGCCGCCAGGGCCCCGGTCAGCTCGTCGTGCTCCTCCGAGCAGAGCACGGGCGGCTTCTCCAACAGCAGATCCGCGCCCGCCGCCAGCGCGTCCAGCGCGATCGGCAGATGGGTGTGCGGTGGGGTGCAGATCACCACCACGTCCGGCGCGACGGCCGCGAGCATCTCCCGGTGGTCGGCGAACACCCGCGTGTCGGCCGGGACGGGCGCGGCCGGCTCGTCCTCCAGCGGCCGGGTGTCGACCAGGGCGACCAGCCGTACCCGGCCCACGTCGTGCAGCGCGCCGATGACCCGCCGGTGCGACCGCCCGTGCCCGTTCGCACCGACCAGCGCCACCCGCGGTGCGTCGACCGGCGCGCCCCGACCGGCGGCGGACGGCCGCGCGGTGCTCACACCGCACCGGCCAGGGTCGCCGC
Source organism: Micromonospora nigra (assembly GCF_900091585.1). Taxonomy (NCBI): domain Bacteria; kingdom Bacillati; phylum Actinomycetota; class Actinomycetes; order Micromonosporales; family Micromonosporaceae; genus Micromonospora; species Micromonospora nigra. The sequence goes on from NZ_FMHT01000003.1 coordinate 5,746,358, forward strand.
CACGCCGTGCCGCTGCAGGTCGGTCAGCCAGGCCACCACGTCGGCGCGCACCTGCGCGTCGGCGGCCACCTCGGGCGGGACGACCGCGTCGAGCGCGAAGACCGCGTCCACCGCCCCGGCCGGTGTCTGCGCGGCGGCGGCGAGAGCCTCCTGGATCCGCCCGGCCAGGGGGTCGTCCAGCGGCAGCGACCGGCCGTTGTCGGCCTGCCCCTGCGCGAACCGCACCCACGCGGCGACCACCAGCGCCGCCCAGCGGGCCGGCCGTCCGGCCGCGCGCAGATCGGCGATCGTGTGCATGATCCGTTGCGGCAGCTTCTGCGAGCCGTCCATCGCCACCTGGAGGGTGCGGTGCCGGATCGCCGGATTGGCGAACCGGGCGAGGACCTCCTCGCCGTAGTCGACCACGTCGACGCCGTCGGGCGGGACGAAGCTGGCCGCCACGTCCTCGGCGACCAGCCGGCGCAGCACCGTGGTCAGGTGCGGCATTGCCAGCGCGTCGGCGATCGTCTCGCAGCCGGCCAGGGCCCCCAGGTACGCGGTGGCCGAGTGCACCCCGTTGAGGCCGCGCAGCTTCAGCCGCTCCCACGGACCCGCGTCGGCGCACAGCACCGCCCCGGCCTGCTCCCAGGCCGGCCGGCCACCGGGGAAGTCGTCCTCGATCACCCACTGGGTGTACGGCTCGGCGGCCACCGCCGCGAGGTCCGACACCCCGAGCGCCTGCCGTGCGGCGTCCAGCGTGTCCCGGGTGCTCGCCGGCACGATCCGGTCCACCATGGTGCCGGGGAACCCGACGTGCGCGGCGATCCAGTCCTGCACCGGGGTCGGCGCGCCCGTGAACGCCAGCGCCTGGGTGACCAGGCCCCGCAGCCGGCGACCGTTGGCGGGCAGGTTGTCGCAGCTGACCAGGGAGATCGGGCCGGCGCCGGCGGCGGCCCGGGCCAGCAGGCCGCGCACCAGCAGCCCCGGCACGGTGGCCGGGGACCGCTCGGCGCTCAGGTCGGCGACCAGCTCCGCGTCCGGGCGCAGCACCCCGCTGGCCGGGTCGAGCTGGTACGCCTTCTCCGTCACCGTCAGCGTCACCACCCGGATCGCCGGGTCGGCCAGCAGCGCCACCACCGCGTCGGGATCGGCCGCGGCCAGCCGGACCCCGGCCAGCGCACCCACCACCCGGGTGTGGCGGCCCTGCGCGGACAGCGTGCTCACACTGAACAGGTTGTCCTGTGCGGTCAGGGTCTCCACCAGCGCGGCGTTGCGCGGCGCGACCCCGACGATGCCCCAGTCCCCGCCGGCCACCCCGACCGCGGCTTCGGTGTAGACCGCCTGGTGGGCCCGGTGGAAGGCGCCCAGCCCCAGGTGCACCATGCCGGCCGGCACGGTGCCCGGCCGCACCAGCGGACGGCTGTCGGCCGGCAGCCGGCGCAGCGCCCCCAGGTCGAGCCGGGACGCCCCGACGGTCACCGCCATGCCGGGCCGTCCGGGAAGGAGAACTGCGCGATCGACTCCGGGCGCATGAGCGTGCTGTAGCCGGGGGCGGTGGGCAGCAGGTACCGGCCGTCGCGGGTGCGCACCGGGTCGACGAAGTGCTCGTGCAGGTGGTCGACGTACTCGACCATCCGCCCCTCGAGGCTGGTGCCCACCCGCAGGTAGTCGAAGATCGCCAGGTGCTGCACGTACTCGCACAGACCGACGCCGCCGGAGTGCGGGCAGATCGGCACCCCGAACTTCGCCGCCATCAGGATCTCGGCGAGCACCTCGTTGACGCCGCCGACCCGGCAGGCGTCGATCTGCATCACGCCGATCGCCTCGGCCTGGAGCAACTGCTTGAAGATGACCCGGTTCGCCGCCACCTCGCCCGTGGCCACCCGGCAGCGCCCGCCGGTCAGCTCGGTCATCGCGCGGGCGATCCGGGCGTGGCCGAGGATGTCGTCGGCGTGCGTCGGCTCCTCGATCCAGTACGGGTCGACCTCCGCCAGGGCCGACATGTTGGCGATCGCCTCGTCGACGTCCCAGACCTGGTTGGCGTCCATCATCAGCAGCGCGTCCGGGCCGATCTCGGCGCGGATGATCCGGGCTCGGCGCAGGTCGTCCGCCGGGGGACCGCCGACCTTCATCTTCATCGCCCGCCACCCCCGGGCGTACGCCTCACGGGTCAACGCGCGGACCTTGTCGTCGGGGTAGCCCAGCCACCCCACCGACGTGGTGTACGAGGGGAAGCCGTCGCGCTCCAGCACCGCCAGCCGCTCGGTGAGCCCGTCGCGGCCCTTGTCCAGGATCGCGGTGGCCTCGTCCGGGGTCAGCGCGTCGGAGATGTGCCGGAAGTCGACGCTGGCCACCAGTTCGTCGGTGGGCAGCTCCGCCAGGTACCGCCACATCGGCTTGCCGGCCAGTTTGGCCTTGAGATCCCACACGGCGTTCACCAGCGCGCCGGTGGCCATGTGGATGACGCCCTTCTCCGGGCCCAGCCAGCGCAGCTGCACGTCGGCCGACAGGGAGCGCCAGAAGGCGACCGGGTCGGCGTCGATCTCGGCCACGGTGCGACCCGCCACGTGGTGCCGCAGCGCCTCGACCGCCGCGCAGGTGATCTCGTTGCCCCGGCCGTTGGTGAAGGTGAACCCCGCCCCGGTGGGCCCGGCGTCGGTGCCCAGCTCCACGTACGTGGCCGAGTAGTCGCCCCGGTTGATCGCGTCGGACCCGTCACCGCTGGCGGCGGTCGGGAACCGCACGTCGTGCACGGTGACGTCGGTGATCCTGGTCATGACCTCTCCCCGAACTTGAAGACCGTCTTCGGTAGCCGGTACGCCAGGTCGACGATCGTCTCGGCGGCCTCGTCCATCGGCAGCCGGTGCTCGGCGACGAGGCGGGCCAGGAATCCGGCGTCGATGCGGCGGGCCACGTCGTGGCGTACCGGGATGGAGCAGAACGCGCGGGTGTCGTCGACGAACCCGGCGGTGTTGTAGAAGCCGGCGGTCTCGGTGACCGCCTCCCGGAAGCGGCGCAGCACCTCGGGGGAGTCCAGGAACCACCAGGGTGCGCCGAGGCGCAGCGCCGCGTAGCCGCCCGCCAGGGGCGCCAACTCCCGGGTGAAGGTGTACTCGTCGAGGGTGTAGAGCACCACGGTCAGCCGGGGGTCGTTGCCGTACGCGTCGAGCAGCGGCGCGAGGGCGTGCACGTACTCGGTGGCCTGTGGGATGTCGCCGCCGACGTCGCGGCCGTGCCGGGCGTGCAGCCACCGGTTGTGGTTGCGCACCGCGCCCGGGTGCAGCTGCATGACCAGCCCGTCGTCGAGGGACATCCGGGCGAACTCCAACAGCATGTGTGCCCGGAACGCCTCCGCGTCGCCCGGCTCCGCCCGGCCGCGCCGGGCCCGGTCGTACACGGTCGCCGCGGTGTCGCCGAGATCGAGGGTGCGGGCGGTGGGGTGGCCGTGGTCCGACGAGGTGGCGCCGGCGGCGATGAACGCGGCCCGGCGCGACCGCAGTGCCGCCAGGTAGCCGGCGTAGGTGCCGGTGTCCTCGCCGGTGATCTCGCCGAGCCGGTCGACGTTGGTCGGCCAGCCGTCGAACTCCATGTCGACCACGTCGTCGGGGCGGAAGGTGGTGACGACCCGGCCGCCCGGCCCGCCCCAGCCGTCGGCGGCGAGCTTGGCGTGGCGACTGAGGTCGTCCAGCGGCGACTCCGTGGTGGCGAGCACCTCGATGCCGAACCGTTCGAACAGGGCCCGGGGCCGGAAGTCCGGCTCGGCCAGCTTCGCCGCCACCGCGTCGTAGACGGTGTCGGCGGTGGCCGGCGACAGCGGGGTGTCGACGCCGAAGACGTCGGTGAAGGTCTGCTCCAGCCACAGCCGTGACGGGGTGCCCCGGAACAGGTGCCAGTTGTCGGCGAAGCGGCGCCAGATCCGTCGTCCGTCGGTCTCCACCGGGCTGCCGTCGCGGCTGGGCACACCCAGGTCGGCCGGGGGCACGCCCTGACTGAGCAGCATCCGGGTCACGTAGTGGTCGGGCACGATGAGCAGCCGGGACGGGTCGGGGAACGGCTGGTCGTCGGCCAGCAGCGCCGGATCGACGTGGCCGTGCGGGGAGATGATGGGCAGCTCCGCCGCGAGGGCGTACAGCTCGCGGGCCAGCGCCCGCTGGCCCGGTTCGGCGGGCAGCAGCAGGTCGGGTCGGGTCGGGGTGGGCACGGGGTGCGGCTCCTGTGGTCGGGTTCAGTCGAGGGTGAGCAGGTCGGCGACCCGCACGGGCGCGCCGGTGTCGAAGGACCGGTTCGCGGCCAGGCCGGTCAGCAGGGCCAGCGCGCCGTCGCGGGCGGTCGCCGCCCGGTGCAGCGGGTCCGTGACGCCGCCGAAGATCACCTGCGTCATCCGGGCGTCCGCACCACCGTGGCCCTGCCGGGTGTACCCCTCGACGGCGATCTGCCGCGGCGGCTCCCAGAACGGGCGCAGCGTCAGGGTGGCCGCGCCGCCCTCGGCGGCGGCCTCGGTGCCGTGCAGCGCGGCGCCCTTGAGTGCCCCGGCGGCGGCCGGGCTGACGAACTCGCTCTCGGTGACTTCCAGCTCCAACCGGCCCCGGCTGCCGTTGACCATCACCCGGTAGCCCTCCCACGGCGCGTACGCCGTCAGGTGGTAGGTCATGGTCGCGCCGGTGGAGTAGCGGGCCAGCACCGCCATGTCGTCCTCGATGGTGACGCCGGGGGCGAACACGTTGCGGTCGCGGTGGTAGCCGTCGTCCCGCTCGGCGTCGAGGTAGAGCTCCCGCAGCCGGGGATGCTCGGCCATCCGCAGCGCGAACGGGTCGTCGGCGGCGGCGGGGGAGCCGTGCGCCCGGTCGTAGTCACGGGAGTAGCCGTGCCGGCGGCCGTTCTCGCCGTAGAAGAACAGCCGCCCGGCGGCGTACACCTCGACCGGGGTGGCGTCGAGCCACCAGTTGACCAGGTCGAAGTGGTGGCTGGCCTTGTGCACCATGAGCCCGCCGGAGGACGCCTTGTCGCGGTGCCAGCGGCGGAAGTAGTCGGCCCCGTGGCGCACGTCGAGCAGCCACTCGAAGTGCACCGACCCGACCTCGCCGACGGCACCGTCGGCGAGCAGCCGCCGCACCTGCTCGTGCAGCGGGTTGTAGCGGTAGTTGAACGCCACCGTCACCCGCCGGCCGGTGCGCCGGACCGCGTCGAGGATCCGCTGGCAGCGCGGCGCGTCCACGGTCATCGGCTTCTCGGTGACCACGTCGCAGCCGGCGTCGAGGGCCGCCACCACGTACTCGTCGTGGGTGACGTCCACCGAGGTCACCAGCACCACGTCGACCCGCTCCTTGACGAGCATGGCGGCGAAGTCGCCGGCGTGGTAGGTCGGCACCGGGGGATGGCCCAGCTCGCCGAGCCAGCGGTTGTGGGCGTCCATCCGGGCCTGGTTGACGTCGGCGAAGGCGACCAGCTCGGCGGTGTCGGCGTGGTCGTGGACCAGGGCGCGGACGAACATCTCGGCGCGGGCGCCGGTGCCGACCACGGCGTGCCTGGCGCGGCTGCCGGGTGGGGGTGACACGGGCCGACCTCCTCGGGTGACTGCAAACCTTTGCAGTGAAGTAACCATGGTCGATCGCATGTCGTCAACGGAGCGTCGAGAATCGGCGGCCTTTACCCGAATTAGTCCCGATTGGAGCGCATGGTGAGAGCGTCGCCGCAACACAGCTGTAACCATTCGCCGTTGACACTGGAGCAACCGTTTGCATTAATTGGCGACACCCGTGACCGCCGACACATCATCGAAGGGGGCCTTGTGCCAGTCACCATCCGGGACGTCGCACGGGCCTCCGGCGTGCACATCTCCACCGTCTCCCGCACCTTCTCGGCACCGCACCTCGTCAACCCGGAGACCCGGGTCCGGGTGCTCGCCTGTGCCGAGGATCTCGGTTACCGGCCCAACCGGGCCGCCCGTGCGCTGATCACCGGCCGCACCCACAACATCGGCCTGATCATCGCCGACATCGCCAACCCGTTCTTCCCGCCACTGATCAAGGCGGCGGAGAGCCAGGCCAGGAGCCGTGACTACCACGTCTTCGTGGCCGACACCAACGAGGACCCGTCCGCCGAGGAGGAACTGGTCCACGCCCTGGCCAAGCAGGTCGACGGGCTGCTGCTGTGCAGCCCTCGGATGAGCAACAGCCTGATCGAGCAGCTCAGCCGGGAGGTGCCGTTGGTGGTGGTCAACCGCCAGCTCACCGGCCTACCCTGCGTCCTGATGGACGTCGGGCAGGGCGCCCGGCTCGCCGTCGACCACCTGGTCGGCCTCGGCCACCGGCAGATCGCCCTGCTCGGCGGTCCCCGGGGCTCCTGGACCAACCGGGAGATCCGTCGGTCCGCCGCCGCGGCGGCCCGCGCCGGGGGTGCCGAGCTGACCGTGCTCGGCCCCAACCCGCCCACCGAGCACGGCGGCATCGCCCAGGCGGAACACGTCCGCCGCAGCGGTGTCACCGCCGCGCTCGCCTACAACGACCTGATGGCGATCGGGCTCATCGAAGGGCTCGACGCACTCGGGGTGGACGTGCCACGCCAGGTGAGCGTCGTCGGAGTCGACGACATCACCCTCAGCCGGCTCACCCGCCCCAAACTGACGACGGTGGCCACGCCGACCGCGGCCGCCGGCCGGACGGCCGTCGACATGTTGCTGCAACAGGACACCGATCTCCCGCGCGCCGCGCGGGGCAGCGGTGCCGGCGCGGCAGTCGGCGTCCGTCGCACCACCGCACAGGTAATGCTCCAGACCGAACTGGTCATCCGCGACTCCACCGGACCGGGCCCCCACGCCGGCCGGGGGCGCTCCGGAGCCGCTCCGGCTGGCCCGGGCCCGCATCGCCGTGCGGACCCGGGCGACCCGGTGACGGTCGCCGGTAGCGACGTCGCCTCCTAACGCCAAGGAGTGAGGCAGAGATGCATCCCGCAACGCCGCCCGCCGCGAACACGCCCGCCGGGCGCACCTACCGTACCCCCCTCGCCCGTCGCCGACTGCTGCGCGGCCTGCTCGCCATGGCCGTCGCGGTGCCGATGCTCGGTGCCGCCGCGGCCTGCGGCGACGACGAGGCGGCCGACCCCAACGGCCCCGTCAAGCTGTCCATCTTCTGGTGGGGCGGCGAGGCCCGCGCCGGGCTCACCGAGCAGGCCCTGGACCTGTACACCAAGAAGAACCCGAACGTGACGTTCGAGAAGACCTGGCAGGCCAACCAGGGCTACTTCGACAAGCTGGCCACCCTCACCGCCGGCGGCAACCCGCCGGACCTGTTCCAGATCGACGACAACTACCTGACCGAGTACGCGGCGCGCAACACCACCCTCGACCTGACGCCCTACCAGGAGTCAGGCAAGCTCGACACCTCCAAGTTCCCCAAGAGCCTCTGGCAGTACGGCGTCGTCGACGGCAAGCTCGCCGGCCTGGCCTCCGGGGAGAACACCCAGGGTCTGGTCTACAACAAGACCCTGCTGACCAAGAACGGCCTGCCCGAGCCCACCACCGGCATGAGCTGGGAGGAGCACATCAACTGGGCCGAGCAGGTCGCCAAGAAGACCGGCGTGCCCGGCACCATGGACGCGAGCGCCGTGGACAAGGCCTTCTGGGTGTGGCTGCGCCAGCAGGGCAAGGACCTGTACAAGGGCAACGACCTCGGCTTCACCGTCGAGGACGTGACCAGGTGGTTCCAGATGTGGAAGGACGCCCGCGACCGGGGCGCGACCCCCACCCCGGACGTCATCCACGAGGGCAACGCCACCGACATCACCAAGCAGCTCGTGGTCACCGGCAAGGCCGGCACCAGCTGGGTCTGGGTCAACCAGATGCCCGAGCTGAAGAAGAACACCAAGGACGAGCTGGGCGTGATCGCCTACCCCGGTGACCCCAGCGGCCAGTGGGCCCGCGCCACCATGTACTGGTCGGTGTTCCGGGGCAGCAAGCACAAGGACATCGCCGTCGACGTGATCAACTTCCTGTCCAACGACCCCGAGGCGGTCAAGCTCCTCGGCACCGACCGGGGCCTGCCGGGCAACCTGGACCTGCGCCGCATGGTGAGCGACGACATCACCGACCCGGCGATGAAGCAGTCCATCGCGGTGGAGACCGAGCTGGCCGAGTTGTTCGGCGAGGCGCCGCAGGTGCCGATCAAGGGCCACAGCAAGGTCCGCGCCGAACTGATCAAGGCAGCCGAGAACGCCCAGTACGGCCGGGTCACCCCCGCCGAGGCCGCCGCCCAGTTCTACGCGGCCAGCAAGTCCGCCATCGCCTGACCGTCGACGTCTCGGAGAGGAGCAGCTCGTGGCCCTGACCACGGCTCCCGACCCGACCCGCCGCGGCACCGGATCCGTCCGGCCCGTTGCCAAACGGCACGGGTCCGGACGGATCCGGCACGGCGAAGGTCTGGCCGGGTACGTCTTCCTGTCGCCCTGGCTCATCGGCCTCATGGCCGTCACGGCGATCCCCATGCTGTTGTCGCTCTACCTCAGCTTCACCAACTACGACATCCTCACCCCCTGGTCCGAGGTCGAGTGGGTGGGGCTGGCCAACTACGAGAAGATGTTCACCAACGACCCGTCGTGGTGGCACTCCGTACGCGTGACGCTGAGCTTCGCCCTGATCGCCGTGCCGCTGAAGCTCGCCGCCGCGCTCGGCGTCGCGCTGCTGCTCAACCGGGCCTGGCGTGGCGTCGGCCTGTTCCGTGGCCTGTTCTACCTGCCGTCGCTGCTCGGCGGCAGCGTGGCGCTGGCCATCGTCTGGGTCAACATGTTCAACCGCGAGGGCGCGTTCAACTCCTTCCTCGCCCTGTTCGGCATCGAGGGCAAGCCCTGGGTCAACGACCCGGACTGGGCCCTGGAGACCCTGATGGTGCTCGCCATCTGGCAGTTCGGCGCCCCCATGGTGATCTTCCTGGCCGGGCTCAAGCAGGTACCCACCGAGCTGTACGAGGCGGCGTCCGTCGACGGGGCCGGCAAGCTGCGCAAGTTCGCGCACATCACCCTGCCGATGCTCTCCCCGGTCATCTTCTTCAACCTGGTGCTGGAGACCATCAACGGCTTCCAGGGCTTCACCGCCGCGTTCGTGCTCAGCAACGGCACCGGCGGGCCCGTCGACTCCACCCTGATGTACACGCTCAACCTCTACATCACCGGTTTCACGAACCTGGAGATGGGCTACGCCTCCGCCATGGCGTGGGTCTTCCTCACCGCCATCGCGTTGATCACCGTGATCTTCTTCAGCACCGGGCGTTTCTGGGTGCACTACTCCGACGGGGAGGACCGGTGATGGTGGCGGTGACCGCTTCCCCGACCGCGACAGCCGAGAAACGGCGGGCGCGCAGCCGCTCGATCATTCGGCTGGCCGTGCTGCTCGCCATCGTCGCGGTGGTGCTCTACCCGCTGTTCTGGATGATCGGCAGCTCGGTGAAGTCCCAGGAGGAGATCGTCAACAATGTCGGGCTGCTGCCCGAGACGTTCACTCCCGGCAACTACACGCAGGGGTGGACCAACTTCGACGTCAGCTTCGGCCGGTTCTTCCTGAACAGTGCGATGGTCAGCCTGCTGACCGTCTTCGGCAACGGGGTCAGCTGCCTGCTTGCCGCGTACGCCTTCGCCCGGTTGAAGTTCCGGCTGCGCGGGGTCTGGTTCGCGGTCATGATCGGGACGCTGCTGCTGCCCGGCCACGTGCTGATCGTGCCGCAGTACATCCTCTTCCGCAGCCTCGGCCTCGTCGGCGGGGACTGGCCGTACCTGCCGCTGCTCATCCCGCAGTTCCTCGCCACCGAGGCGTTCTTCGTCTTCCTGATGGTGCAGTTCATGCGGGGCATCCCGCGTGAGCTGGACGAGGCGGCCCGCATCGACGGGGCCAACGCGTTCGGCATCTTCCGGCACGTCATCCTGCCGCTGAGCCGACCCGCGCTGGTCACCACCGCGATCTTCTCGTTCATCTGGACCTGGAACGACTTCTTCCGGCAGTTGGTCTTCCTGTCCGACCTCGACGACTACACCGTGCCGGTGGCGTTGACGCTGTTCATCGACTCCACCAGTCAGAGCGCCGTCGGGCCGATGTTCGCCATGGCGGTGCTGTCCCTGCTGCCCGTGTTCGGGTTCTTCGTCGCCTTCCAGCGGATGCTCGTCGAAGGGATCAACACCAGTGGACTCAAGGGATGAGGTGTCGCGCCGCGACTGGCGCGACACCCTCCGCGACGCGACCGACCTGGCCCTGCTGGGCATCCTGACGGTGCTCGCCGCCGTGCCGGTGCTGACCGCCGCCGCCGCGGTCGGCACCGCCAGCGCCGCCCTGCACGACCGGTACGGCACCGGCGGCTGGCCCACCGCCCGGCAGATCCTCGCCCGGTTCGGCCGCGGCGTGCTGCCCGGCCTGCCGGTCAGCCTCCTCGGGTTCGCCGCGGCGGGCCTGCTCGCGCTCGACGTGGCGGCGCTCGCCACCGGCCGGGTGCCCGGCGGCGCCGCCGCGCTCGCGGTCACCGCCGTGGTGGGGGCGGCCCTGGCCGGCTACGCCGCCGCGGTCGTGGTCGAGGTCGGTGCCACCGGTGGCGCGGGGTGGCGGATGGCCGCCCGCCGCGCCGCCCGCGCCTGCCTCGACCACCCGACGCGCTGGGCCGCCCTCGCCGGCACCACCGGGGTCGCCGCCGTGCTCGCCGTGCTGGTCACCCCGGTCGCGGTGCCGATCCTCGCCGGGTACGCCCTGGCGGCGGTGCACGCCGTGGCCCGCCGGCCGGTGCCCCGCGCGGAGCTGACGTGAGCGCCCCTGCCGGCGGTCCCGCCGCGAGCGCCCCTGCCGGCGGTCCCGCCGTGAGTGCCCCTGCCGGCGGCCCTGTAGCTGACGGGTCCGACCGCCCCGACGATCCCCGGCTGCACGTCGAGGGCGTCGAGGTGGCCCGGTACGTGCTGGCCCCCGACCTCGACGCGAAACACGGCCCGCGGCCCTACCTGCATCCGGTGCGCACCCTCGCCGGGGTCCCCGTCACCGACGCGTTGCCCGACGACCACGTCTGGCATCTCGGCGCGTCCCTGGCCGTGCAGGACGTCGACGGCACCAACCTGTGGGGTGGGCGCACCTACGTCCGCGACGTCGGCTACACCTGGCGCGACGACCACGGGCGCATCGCGCACACCGGCTGGGAGCATCGGTCCCCCGACCGGCTCGACCACCGCCTCCAGTGGCGCGACCGCCACGGCGAGGTCCTGCTCACCGAACGTCGCCGGCTCACCGCCTCGGCCGTGCCCGGGCACCCCGACGCCTGGCGGCTCGACGTGCACAGCATCCTCACCGCCCCACCCGACCGGGATGTGCACCTGGGCAGCCCCGCCACGAACGGGCGCCCCGGCGGGGCCGGCTACGGCGGCTTCTTCTGGCGGGCCGTCGCGGCGGAACCACCGCATGCGTTCACCGCGACCCTCGACGGGGAGGAGACCGTCAACGGCTGCGCCGAACAGTGGGTGGCACTGCGCGGCCGGGCGCCGGACGGTGGGGCGTACACCCTGGTCTTCGCGGGCCTCGGCCCCGGTGACCGGTGGTTCGTGCGCACGACCATGTACCCGGGGGTGTGCGTGGCCTTCGCCTTCGAGGAGCCGGCCCGCGTGCCGGCCGGGGTCGACCGGCACGGCGGGTACCGGGTCGGGGTCGCCGACGGTGCCCTCGACCGGAACGCGGCGGCGGCGCTCGCCGCCACCCTCGCGGAACCCCTACCGTGACCGCAGTCGAGGTGGCGGCCGTGGGGGAGTCGATGGTCGTGCTCACCCCGGCCGCCGGAGTGCCGCTGGAGACAGCCGACCGGCTCGCCGTCACCGTCGGCGGCGCCGAGTCCAACGTGGTCGCCGCCCTCGCCGGCCTCGGGCACCGCACCCGCTGGCTCAGCCGCGTCGGCGACGACCCGTTCGGCCGCATGGTGACCGCCCACGTCGCCGCCGCCGGCGTCGCGACCGACCTCGTCGAGGTCGACGGGCGGGCCCGCACCGGCCTGTACGCCAAAGATCCCGGCCCCGACGGCACCCGCGTGCACTACCACCGGGCCGGGTCGGCGGCGACCCGGATGGGCCCCGCCGTGCTCGACGACGCCCGCCTGGCCGGGGTGCGGATCCTGCACCTGTCGGGGATCACCCCCGTGCTGTCGCGCAGCTGCCGCGCCCTGGTCGAGCACGCCGTCTGCGACCGCCCGGTGGCCGGCGCGCTGATCAGTTTCGACGTCAACCACCGGCCCGGGCTGTGGCCCGCGCGGCGGGCCGCGCCGGTGCTGCACCGGCTCGCCGACCGCGCCGACGTGGTGTTCGTCGGCCTCGACGAGGCCCAGCGGCTGTGGGACACCCGCGACCCTCACGCCGTGCGACGGCTGCTGCCCGGCCCCCGGCTGGTGGTGGTCAAGGACGGGCCCGTCGCCGCCACGGCGCTGCCCCGCGCCGACCCGGCCGTGCGCGTACCCGCGCTGCCGGTGCCGGTGGTGGAACCCGTCGGCGCGGGCGACGCGTTCGCCGCCGGGTTCCTGTCCGGCCTGCTGCGCGGCCTCGGCACCGCCGCCGGGCTGCGCCTCGGGCACCTCCTCGCAGCCCGGACCCTGGCCGTGGCCGGCGACAACGCCCCGCCCGCCGACCGGGAACTCCTGGACACCCTGGTCGCGCTGCCCGACGCGGACTGGGCCCGCCTCGACCCGGCCACCGCCGGGATCCTCCCCGCCCCAGCACAGACAAGGAGCAGCCGGTGACGGTGCACGACCTCGGACGGGTTCTCGGCGACGCGCGGGTGATGGTGATCCTGCGGGACCTACCCGTCCCGGAGACCGTCCGGCTGGCCAACCGGGCCTGGGACCTCGGCATCGACGTGGTCGAGGTGCCGGTGCGCACCCCGCAGGCGTTCGACGCGCTGCGCGCCACCGTCGACGCCGCCGGCGAGCGGGACCGGATCGTCGGTGCCGGCACCGTGTTCACCCCGGCCCAGGTCCGGCAGGCCGCCGCCGCCGGGGCGGCGTTCACCGTCGCCCCCGGTCTCGACCTGGCCGTCGCCGACGCGGCGGCCAGCTACGGCCTGCCACACCTGCCCGGCGTGGCCACGCCCACCGAGGCGCAGCGCGCCCGCGACCACGGCCTGACCTGGCTCAAGGCGTTCCCGGCGGTCAGCCTCGGGCCACAGTGGTTCAAGGCGGTCGCCGGTCCGCTGCCGGACCTGCGGTTCGTGGCGACCGGTGGGATCGACGCCCACAACGCGGGCGACTTCCTCGCGGCCGGGGTGCGGGTGGTGGCGGTCGGATCGGCGCTGAGCGACCCCACCCAGCTCGACCTGCTCGCCGACCTGGCCCGACCGCCGGCCGCTCGGCCCGACACCGCAGGCACCTGAGGGAAACTCCGCCGGGCGTCCGACGTCAACGCTCGGCGAGGGCGCCCGTCACCCGGATCGCCTTGACGATCGCCGGGATCGAGCCGCCCATCAGCACCACAGTGCCCGGCGGCACCGCCAGTCGCAGCCAGGCCGTCAGCTCGGTGGTGGCCGCCTCGATCGGGCCGGTCATCGCGGCGGCGTCCCCTGGACGCGGTACGCGATGGCCTCGGTCCACACGTGCGGGTACACGCCGATCTCGAAGTAGCGGGTGAACCGGTTGATCGGTGCCCCCTGGTGGTCGTGCCAGAGCAGCCACACCGGGGCGATGGTGAACAGCACGTAGTTGGCGACGACCAGCGGGATGTACAGCGGGCCGAGGATGCGGGCCTGGAGGATGTGCACGTCCTCGTGCCGTTGGATCGCCGGGCCGGAGCCGGCGCAGACGGTGCCGAGGGTGGTGGCGTACCGGGGGGAGACCCCCTCGACCACGTTGACCCGGCAGGAGCGCTGCGATCCGGCGCGGTCCAGGGAGTGCCCCACCACCAGGTGCAGCGCGAGGTAGACGGCGCCGACGACGGTGTTGAGCAGGCTCCAGGTGTGGTCCACCACGAACAGGAACACCCCCCGGGAGTCGGGGCCGTACACCCGGGCGGAGGCGACCGCCCAGCCGAACACACCACCGACAACGAGGCCGAGCCCCGCCCCGACCAGCAGCCCGACCGGCCCGCCGACCAGCAGACCGAGGACCGCCGCGGCGACGGTGTGAACAAGTGCGCTGACGAATCCGTAACCCATGACGAGGCCCCTTCAGGCCCAGGGGCGGTTGAAGCGGGGTTCGCCGCCCTGTGCGACACCGGTCGGTGTGCTCTGCCGGCGGGCCGGCAGCTGGTTGATGCCGAGGGCGGCGGAGAAGACGACCAGCCCGTTGAAGAAAGCGATGATCCACTTCTCGGCTCCGGCATCGCTGGCGAAGGCCGCGGTGAGGTACGACAGCACCAGGGCGACGCCCAGCGCGATCCACTTGCGGGCGGGGTCGGCGCGTGGGCCGATCAGTCCGCCGACGACGTTGGCGGTGAGCAGGGTCGCGGCGCTCGCGCCGGTGAGGCTGCCCAACGCGGCCCAGGTGTAGAGGTCGTCCATTGCCGGTCCCCCTCGGTTCTGCGGTGTCGCGGGTGGTGGTGCGGGCCCGTCTGTCGGGGCGGACGGGAACGGTCGGGGCGGCCGGCCGGGTCGGGTCAGCCCGGGCCCGGTGCGGTTCCGGCCGTGACGGCCGGCGTCGTGGTGGTGCCCGGTTCGTCCGGGGCACCCGGACCGGACGGACGGAGGCGCCGCAGCAGCACGACGACGAGCACGGCGACGACGAGCAGGACGGCGACCCCGGCGACGACCAGCGGCCAGGGGATTCCGCCCGTCGACCCGCCGGCGGCGGAGGGACGCGGCGGGGCCTGGGCCACGGCCCGCAGTTCGGTGGGTTTCGGTTGGTTGGGAACCAGTTTCCAGGTTACGGAGCGGTCGTTGACGGTGCCGTTCGCGTCCAGGACACGGCCGGGAAACGTCACGGAGATCTCGAACGCCGTCAGACGCATGATCCCCGTCTGCTCCGACGGTTTGAGTTCGGTGATCTTTCCTTGATACGCCGACAGGTCCAGACCGAGGGTGAAAATGTATCGGTCGCCTTCGCGGATCAGCTTCATGCTTTCGGTGCTGAACTCCCGCAGCGGCACCCGGTCGTAGCTGATCTGTGCGCCGACGGACTGTGCGTCCTCGTACCGGGACTCCTCGCCGACGGGCAGCGCGGGCACGTACCGGCGCAGGTCGGCGAACCCCTGGTCCGGCGTCTTGTTCTTCGGCAGGATCGACTTCCGCGCGGTCAGCAGCAATTGGCCGGAGACCGTGTCGTCGCGGCTCACGTCCAGCCCGGCGTTCAATTCCAGGCATCCGGCGAGCGTCATCCCCAGGGCGAGACACAGCGCGCCGCGGATCATTCGACCGAGCCCGGAACCCGTATTCATGACGACAGTGTGTGTGATCGTCGTCACGAAAGCAGTCGGCGATCGGTCACAAGGCAGTCGCCGATTTTACCGACGCCTCGTCACGTTCGGCCGGTTCGCTCTGACAGATCACGGCGATATTCTGGAGGGATTGTGTACTACAATTCCGATCATGAATTCGGCCGACCTCGTTGCGATCTCCTGCGTCCTGCTCGTGGACCGGCACGGTCGGATCCTGATGCAGTTGCGCGACGGTGCCGCGACCTACCATCCGCACATGTGGGGGCTGCCCGGCGGGCACGGCGAGCCGGGCGAGAGCCCGGAGGACACGGCGGTGCGCGAACTGCGGGAGGAGACCGGGCTGCCCGCGCCGGTCGGGTTGCGGCTGCTCGTCCGTCAGGAACTGCCCGAGCAGCGCCGCGTGAAGCACTACTTCTGCGCCGCGACGCGGGCCCGCCAGGAGGACGTGGTCCTCGGTGAGGGGGCCGCCATGCTGTTCCTGCCCGGAGACGAGGTGCTCGACGGTCGTCCGCTGACGCCCGGAACGCGGGAGGTGCTCGCCCCGTTCCTCGCCTCACCGGAGGTCGTCCGACTGGCCGAGGCCGTCCATCGGAGGGACGGCTGAGGGGCAGTGGCCTGAGGTGGCCTTCCGACCTGGGTGGGGGTTCGGATACGGTCGGTTGGTGATGGTCGAACAGCACTGGTGGAACGGCGACAGCTCAC
This sequence comes from Micromonospora nigra, assembly GCF_900091585.1. NCBI lineage: Bacteria > Bacillati > Actinomycetota > Actinomycetes > Micromonosporales > Micromonosporaceae > Micromonospora > Micromonospora nigra. The sequence continues at coordinate 5,762,393 of NZ_FMHT01000003.1, forward strand.
CCCGCGGTCGCCGAGATGTGTACATCCGCACGGACGGACAGCGATGGGACGTCGAGGCGCAGATCGGCGGCGCGTCGGGGCGTTCCCGCGTCCAGGAGTGCACCAGCCGCACCTCGGCACTCATCCTGGCCGACGCCTGGCGGGGCACCCACCCGTCCTGGCGGCAGATGCCCCGCTGACCGGTCCGCGTGCCGGTCAGGCCGGTCCGGTGTCCCTCCGGGCCGGCGGCCGGGCGTGTCGCCCCGAGGTGCGGCACGCCGGACTTAGTTCCGCCTGATCAGGTTCCGCCCGACCCGGTGTGGGATCGGTCGCACCCCGCAGCCGTCACGTTCCGGTCCGCCCGTCCGTCGATCCCGATGATCGACGGATCCACCGGCGCGGGTGCCGGTGGCGACCACAACGGAGCGGCCATGACCTCACCCATCCTCGTCACCGGCGGCACGGGCACCCTCGGGCAACTCGTGGTGCCCCGGCTGCGCGCCGCCGGGCATACCGTCCGGGTGCTCTCCCGCCGCAGCCGGCAGTCCGCCGACGGCGTCACCCACGTCGTCGGGGACCTGCACACCGGTGTGGGTGTGGATGCGGCCCTGGCCGACGTCGAGGTCGTCGTGCACTGTGCGGGCAGCGCCGCCGGCGACGAGGAGAAGGCCCGCCGGATAACGGCGGCGACGGCCCGTGCCGGCGTACGCCACCTGGTGAACATCTCCGTCGTCGGCGCCGACCGGATCCCGGTGACCGGCCCGCTGGACCGGATCTTCGGCTACTACGCCGCACAGGCCGCCGCCGAGCGGGTCGTCGCGGCCGGGCCCGTGCCGTGGACGACACTGCGGGCCACCCAGTTCCACGACCTGATCCTCACGATGGCCCGCGGCCTGACGCGGCTGCCGGTGATGCCGGCCCTGGCCGGTTTCCGGTTCCAGCCGATCGACGCGGCCGAGGTCGCGGACCGACTGGTCGAGCTGGCCCTCGGCGACCCGTCCGGACTCGTGCCGGAGATCGGTGGCCCTCAGGTGCGTGGCATGGACGAGCTGCTGCGGGCCTACCTGCACGCCGCCGGCCGGCGGCGGCCGATCGTGCCGGTGCGCCTGCCCGGTCGGGCCGCCCGAGCCTTCCGGGCCGGGGCCAACCTCGCACCCGACCGGCCCTTCGGCCGGCGGAACTGGGAGGACTTCCTGGCCGAACGCTGTGGCGTGGCAGCCTGAGCCGCCGGCCGCCCGACTCGCCAGCCGGGCCGCCCGCGCTGACCGGGCCGGCCGGGCAGCGGCCGGCCGCACCGGCGGCCCGGCAGTGCCGCGATCCGGTAAGGGGCGGGAATCGTGCTGGTCGTGACGGGTCGGGTGTGGGAGGGTTCGCAGGACGATCCCGCAGGAAGGACCCGTTCGTGAGCCGCGCCGTCGCCCCTGCCGCCGACCCGGTGCCCCCCAATGTCGTACCCCGGGCCGTGCTGGCCGCGCGCACGGGCGTGGCGGTGGTCTTCGCCCTCAACGGTCTGGCCGTCGCCTCCTGGTTCGCCCGGGTGCCCGCCGTGCGGGACGCCCTCGGCCTCACCGCCGGCCGCCTCGGGCTGCTCCTGCTCGCCATGAGCGTGGGCGCGATCCTCGCCATGCCCACCGCCGGACTGGTCGCCCAGCGTCTCGGCACCGCCCGCACTGTCGTCGGTGCGACCCTGCTCGTCGCCGTGGGGTTGACCGTCGTCGGAGTGTCCGCCGAGGTCGCCGGGTCCTTCGTCGGGGTGGCCGTCGGCCTGGCCGCGCTCGGCTACGGCTCCGGCACCTGCGACGTCGCCATGAACATCGAGGGTGCGGCCGTGGAGCGTCGGCTCCACCGGACGATCATGCCCCGGTTCCACGCGGCGTGGAGCCTCGGCTCCGTGGCCGGCGCGGGTCTCGGCGCCGCCGCCGCCCGGCTGGACGTCCCCATCGCGGTCAACCTGGCCGTGCTCGCGGCGGTGGTGCTCGCCGGCACGCTGGCCGGCGCCCGCGTGTTCCTGCCCTCCGCCGAGACCACCGGCGGCACGGAGGCGGCGGCCCGCCGCGGTGGCCTGATCGCCGCCTGGCGGGAACCGCGCACGCTGCTCGTCGGCCTGTTGGTGCTGGTGATGGCCTTCGCCGAGGGCAGCGCCAACGACTGGCTCGCGGTGGCCTTCATCGACGGGTACGGGGTCAGCGAGGCGGCCGGCGCCGCCGCGTTCGGCGTCTTCGTCGTCGGCATGACCCTCGGCCGCACCCTCGGCACGGTGGCCCTGGACCGCTGGGGGCGGGTGCGGGTGCTCACCGCCACCATCCTGCTCGCCGTGGTGGGCTCCGGCCTGGCGGTTCTCGCCAACTCCGGCCCCGTCGCCGTCGTCGGCGTCGCGATGTGGGGGATCGGCGCATCCCTCGGCTTCCCCGTCGGCATGAGCGCCGCCGCCGACGAGGAGGACCGGGCCCCCGCCCGGGTCAGCGTGGTCGCCGTGATCGGCTACACCGCGTTCCTGGGCGGCCCGCCGCTGCTGGGCCTGCTCGGCGACCGGGTCGGCACGCTGCACGCCCTGCTGGTGGTGCCCCTGCTGCTGGTGCCGACCCTGGCGCTGGTGCCCGTGCTGCGCCCGCCGGCGGGCCGCGACGAGGGCGCTCCCAAGACCGCCGACCGACCCGCCGCCGACTGACCCGCCGCCGACTGACCCGCCGCGGGCCGCCGCCCCCGCCGGGCATCAGCGCAGCCAGACCCGCAACGGTCCCACGCCCCGGAACCCGGCCGCGACGGCGACGGCAAGGTCGCCGCCGTGCTCGTAGCCGACCAGGTGGCGGTCCGCGCCCGCCGCGCACACCCCGGCCCACACCCGCGGCGCCGCCGTCGGGTCCGCCGCGAAGACGTTGGAGACCCCCACCACGTCGCCCCCGGTGTGCAGCACCGCGCCGCCGGCCCACCCGCCGTGCCCGTCCGGCAGGCCCAGGACGCGCACGCCGGGTTCGGCCAGCAGCGCGGCCCGGAACAGCGGGCCGCCGCCGTGGGCGGTTGCCCAGGTGGTCAACTGCTCGCTGGTGACCACCGGCGTCAGCTCCGATGCGCCCGGCGTCGGCCCCGGGGGCAGGTGGATCCAGGTCGCCTCGAACAGCACCCGGAATCCGTGCGGGGTCAGGTCCAGGTCGGCGAAGCTGTCCTTCACCGACGCCCCCGGGCCGTCGTCGATGCGGGCCAGCACGGCTGCCGGGTCGACGCCGGGGCGAAGGGTCACCGCGTCGGGGTACCAGGGCGGCGAACGGCGCGACACCGACCAGGCGTCCGCGTCGGTCACGCCGGTCAGACCGTGCGCCCGGCACACCAGGTCGCACCAGGCGGCGTTGTCCCGCGCGGCGGCCCCGATCACCGGACGATCCTAGCGCCGAGCCGGCTCCCAGCGCACACCCAGTGACCTGCCAGGCAAGGGTGGTGCACTGGGGTGAGCCGAGGGAAGGAGCCGCAGATGGGCTGGTTCAGCCGACGGCCGCGTGCCGCGCAGGGCACCCCGACGAAGCTCGACCGCGAGGCGACCAGGGAGGACCTGGCCGCGCTGGAGGAGTTCGTGACCAGCCGGCGGGGAGTGGAGTTCTACCTGGAACCCGAGACGACCGCCACCGACACCACCGTCGTGGCGATCGCCCACGACGGCGAGTGGATCCGCCGCCGGACCGGCACCCCGCGCACGGCCGGTGGCATCGCCCGCAAGCACGCCGTGCCGCTGTACGAGGCGGAGCGTACCGGCTATCCGGAGCGCATGCGGGCCTGGAACCGGTCCCATCCGGAACGCCGGGCCTGCTGAGCGGGATCAGCCGCCGACCGCCTCCCGCGCCTGGTCGGGGGGCATCGCCGTGCCTCCCGTCATCCGGGCGCCGGCTCCCTGTGCGGTCCCGTCACGTTGACCGGCCCGGCGGGGTGTGGCAGCATTCGCGGCCTGACGGCAGTGAAGGAAGCCGGTGCGATTCCGGCGCGGTCCCGCCACTGTCACCGGGGAGCGATCCCCCCTCGTGAGTCACGGCCGTGGGTGCACGGTTGGAAGGCCGGGGGTGAGCGTCGATCCGGGAGCCAGGATACTTCGGCCGTCGGAGCGTGACCCCAGGGCGTGGACACCCGAGGAGGACCCCGATGAGGCCTGGCCTCTGCCGTACCGACGCTACGCGTCCCCGGTCGCTCGACGACCGTCTCGCCGATCTCGGCTCCACCGGCCGGCCCGTGGTCGCCGGCCCGGCTCCTGGCCCCACCCCCACCGTCGTTCACCGCTGAGGTCCGCGCCGCGCCGTCCCCGCGCGCCGTCCACCCCGAGGTGAGCGTGCCGCCGGCTCGTCGCGTCCGCTGACCGCCGCGACCACTCCCTTCCGCGCCACCGGTGCCACGGTGCCGGCTCGCGTCACCGTACGGAGTCACACGTGCGCATCCTGCTGCTGTCCGCCGCCGACACCGATCTGCTGGCCGCCCGCGCCAGCGCCGCCGACTACCGGCTCGCCAACCCCGCCCGGGTCGCCACCGACGCCGTGCCCGCTCTGCTCGACGGCGTCGACCTCGCCGTCGTACGCCTGCTCGGCGGCCGGCAGGCGTGGCCCGACGGTCTCGCCGCGGTGCTCGCCTCCGGCGTGCCCACGGTCGTGCTCGGCGGCGAGGCCGTGCCCGACGCCGACCTGATGGCGGCCTCCACCGTGCCGTCGGGGGTGGCCACCCAGGCGCTGGCCTACCTGGTCGAGGGGGGCCCCGACAACCTGGGCGAGCTGGCCCGCTTCCTGTCCGACACGGTGCTGCTCACCGGCGAGGGTTTCGCCCCGCCCGCGGCCACCCCCGCCTACGGGGTGCACGGCGACCGTCCCACCCGCCCGGACCGCCCGACGGTCGGCATCGTCTTTTACCGGGCGCACGCCCTGGCCGGCAACACCGGCTTCGTCGACGTGCTGGCCGACGCGGTCGAGGCGGCCGGCGGCAACGCGCTGCCCATCCACTGCGGATCCCTGCGCGGCCTGACCGCCGGGGCCGGCCCGCTGGGGCTGTTCGCCCGCTGCGACACCCTCGTGGTCACCGTCCTGGCCGCCGGTGGAACCGTCGCCGCCGACGCCTCCGGTGGGGGCGACCCCGACGCCTGGGACGTCGGCGCGCTGGCCGCCCTGGACGTCCCGGTCATCCAGGCCCTGTGCCTGACCAGCACCCGGGAGCAGTGGGCCGGCAGCGACGCCGGACTGTCCCCGCTGGACGCCGCGATGCAGGTGGCCATCCCCGAGTTCGACGGCCGGATCATCGCCGTGCCGTTCTCGTTCAAGCGGATCGACCCCGACGGGCTGTCGGTGTACGTCGCCGACCCCGAACGCGCCGCCCGGGTCGCCGGGATCGCGGTGCGGCACGCCCGGCTGCGGCACGTCCCCCACGCCGATCGGCGGGTGGCGGTGGTGCTCAGCTCGTACCCGACGAAGCACTCCCGGGTCGGCAACGCCGTGGGTCTGGACACCCCGGCCAGCGCGGTGCGGCTGCTCGCCGCGATGGCCGACGCCGGCTACCACCTCGGCGACGGTCCGCCGCCCGGCGACGGCGACGCGCTGATCCACGCGTTGATCGCCGCCGGCGGGCACGACGTGGAGTGGCTCACCCCCGACCAGTTGGCCGCCGCCGAGGCGCGGGTGCCGGGAGACGTCTACCGGCGCTGGTTCGACCGGCTGCCCGCGCCGCTGCGGGAACGGATGCGCGAGCACTGGGGCGAGCCGCCCGGTGGGCTGTACACCGACGGCGGCGACATCGTGCTCGCCGGACTGCGCTTCGGCAACGTGACCCTGCTGATCCAGCCGCCGCGCGGCTTCGGCGAGAACCCGGTCGCCATCTACCACGACCCCGACCTGCCGCCCAGCCACCACTACCTGGCCGCCTACCGGTGGCTGGCCGCGCCCGCCGCCGACGGCGGGTTCGGCGCGGACGCCGTGGTGCACCTGGGCAAGCACGGCACCCTGGAGTGGCTGCCGGGCAAGGGGCTCGGACTGGCCACCGACTGCGCCCCCGACGCCGTCCTCGGCGACCTGCCGCTGGTGTACCCGTTCATCGTCAACGACCCCGGCGAGGGCACCCAGGCCAAGCGGCGCGCCCACGCCGTCGTCGTCGACCACCTGGTGCCGCCGATGGCCCGCGCCGAGACCTACGGCGACCTGGCGAAGCTGGAACAGCTTCTCGACGAGTACGCCACCGTGCAGGCCCTCGACCCGGCGAAGGTGCCCACGGTGCAGGCCCAGATCTGGGAGCTGGTGCGCGCCGCGCAGCTGCATCACGACCTGCACCAGGCCGACATGCCCGCCGCCGACGACTTCGACGACTTCGTGCTGCACCTCGACGGGTACCTGTGCGAGGTCAAGGACGTGCAGATCCGTGACGGCCTGCACGTGCTCGCCGCCGTGCCCACCGGCGAGACGCGGGTCAACCTGGTCCTGGCCGTGCTGCGCGCCCCCCAGGTGTGGGGCGGGACCCGCGCCCTACCCGGCCTGCGGCAGGCCCTCGCCGCCAGCGTCGGCCTCGACGAGGCGGACCTGCTGGCCGAGCCGGGGCGGCGGATCGCCGTGCCGGCGCAGCTGACCGACGCCGTCGACGGGCCGGCCGTCACCGCCGCCGACGCGGTCGACCTGATCGAGGCCATGGCCCGGCGCCTGGTCGTCGGCATGGAAACCCTCGGCTGGCATGCCGAGGACGCCGAGGCGGTGGTCGCGGAGGTCGTCGGCGCTCCCGTGCCGGACGCCGCCGCCGTGCTGCGCTTCGCCGCCGCCGAACTGGTGCCCCGCCTCGACCGCACCACCGACGAGATCGACCGGGTGCTCGGCGCGCTCGACGGCCGGTTCGTTCCGCCCGGCCCGTCCGGCTCGCCCACCCGGGGTCTGGTCAACGTGCTGCCCACCGGCCGCAACTTCTACTCCGTCGACCCGAAGGCCATCCCGTCCCGCAACGCCTGGGACGTCGGGGTCGCCCTGGCCGACTCGTTGCTGGCCCGGCACGTCGCCGACACCGGGGAGTACCCGCGCGCGGTCGGGCTCACCGTGTGGGGCACCAGCGCCATGCGCACGCAGGGCGACGACGTCGCCGAGGTGCTCGCCCTGCTCGGTTGCCGCCCCACCTGGGATGACCGGTCCCGGCGGGTCACCGGGTTCGAGGTGGTGCCGCTGGCCGACCTGGGTCGCCCCCGCGTCGACGTCACCGTGCGCATCTCCGGGTTCTTCCGCGACGCGTTCCCGCACGTCGTCGCGCTGATCGACGACGCGGTGCGGTGCGTGGCGGCGCTCGACGAGCCCGCCGAGCAGAACTTCGTCGCCGCGCACGTCGCCGCCGACCTCGCCGGCCACGGCGACGCCCGGCGGGCCACCGCCCGCATCTTCGGCTCCAAGCCGGGCGCGTACGGGGCGGGACTGCTGCCCCTGATCGACGCCCGTACCTGGCGCGACGACGCCGACCTCGCCGAGGTGTACGCGGTGTGGGGCGGCTACGCCTACGGCCGGGGCCTGGACGGGCGGGAGGCCCGCGCCGACATGGAGCGGTCCTTCGCCCGCATCGCGGTGGCGGTGAAGAACCAGGACACCCGCGAGCACGACATCGTCGACTCCGACGACTACTTCCAGTACCACGGCGGGATGGTGGCGATGGTCCGTCACCTGACCGGCACGGCCCCGGCCGCGTACGTGGGGGACTCGGCGATGCCGCACGACGTGCGGACCCGCGCCCTCGGCGAGGAGACCCGCCGGGTGTTCCGCGCCCGGGTGGTCAACCCACGGTGGATCGCCGCGATGCGCCGGCACGGCTACAAGGGCGCATTCGAGCTGGCCGCCACCGTGGACTACCTGTTCGGCTACGACGCCACCGCCGGTGTGGTCGACGACTGGATGTACGAGCACCTCGCCGCCGCGTACGTCTTCGACGCGCAGACCCGGGAGTTCCTGGAGACGGCCAACCCGTGGGCGCTGCGCGGCATCACCGAACGGCTCCTGGAGGCCGCCGACCGGGGCCTGTGGGCGAAGCCGGAACCGGCCACCCTGGACCGGCTGCGGGAGGCGTACCTGACCAGCGAGGGCGACCTGGAGGACCGGCAGTGAGCGCGAGGAGTGAGCCGGGTTTGCGAGCGCCGCAGTCGCGATCGAAGGAGCCGCAGTGAGCGCGAGGAGTGAGCCGGGTTTGCGAGCGCCGCAGTCGCGATCGAAGGAGCCGCAGTGAGCGCGAGGAGTGAGCCGGGTTTGCGAGCGCCGCAGTCGCGATCGAAGGAGCCGGCACAGTGACCCCGTTCCCGTTCTCGGCCGTGCTCGGCATGGACGACATGCGTCTGGCGCTGCTGCTCAACGCGGTCAGCCCCGCCATCGGCGGGGTCCTGGTGCGGGGCGAGAAGGGCACCGCGAAGTCGACCGCCGTGCGGGCCCTGGCCGCCCTGTTGCCGCCCGTGGACCGGGTCGCCGGTTGCCGGTTCGCCTGTGACCCGGCGGCCCCCGACCCCGGCTGCCCGGACGGGCCGCACCCGACCCCCGCGGGGGCCGAGCGCCGCCCGGCCCGCCTGGTGGAGTTGCCGGTCGGCGCCGCCGAGGACCGGGTGGTCGGCTCGCTGGACCTGGAGAAGGCCCTGTCCGAGGGGGTACGCGCCTTCGAGCCGGGCCTGCTCGCCGCCGCCCATCGGGGGGTGCTCTACGTCGACGAGGTGAACCTGCTCCACGACCACCTGGTCGACCTGCTGCTCGACGCGGCGGCGATGGGCCGCTGCCACGTCGAGCGGGAGGGCGTCTCGGTCAGCCACGCCGCCCGCTTCCTGCTGGTCGGCACGATGAACCCGGAGGAGGGGGAGCTGCGTCCGCAGCTGCTGGACCGGTTCGGTCTCACCGTCGAGGTCGCCGCCAGCCGCGACCCGGAGGTGCGGGCGGAGGTGGTGCGCCGTCGTCTCGCCGCCGACGCCGACCCGGCCGGGTTCGCCGCCGGCTGGGCCGGGGCCGACGGGCGGGTCGCGGAGCGGGTGGCCGCCGCCCGGGCCCGGCTGGACGCGGTGCTGCTGCCGGACGCGGCGCTGCGCCGGATCGCCGAGGTCTGCGCGGAGTTCGACGTCGACGGTATGCGCGCCGACATCGTCACCGCCCGGACGGCTGTCGCGCACGCCGCCTGGCACGGGCGGGACCGGGTCACCGCCGACGACGTGCGGGTCGCCGCCCGGCTCGCCCTGCCGCACCGCCGCCGCCGCGACCCGTTCGACACCCCGGGGCTGGACGAGAAGCGCCTCGACGAGGCGTTGGAGCGGGCCCGCGCGGCGCATCCCGACGACCCGGACGACGACAGTGGCCCGGCCGACCCGGACGGTGGCCCCGACGGTCCCGGTGGACCGAGCGGTCCCGGTGGTCCCGGCGGCCCCGGTGGTCCCGGTGGACCGGGTGGGCACGATGGTTCCGGTGGACCGGCCGGCGGTCGGCCGGGGGGCTCCCCCGACGGCGCACCGGACGTCGACGACCCCGAGCGGCGGCCGGGAAGCGGCCCGCCGGAGCGCGGCGGGGACGCCGCCGGGCGGGGGCCGGCCGGCGGCGACGGGTGGGACCCCGACGTCGACGGGTGGGACCCCGACGGGGAGCGGCCGGATGCCGACGGCGACGGACGTGCCGACGGCGGCGACCCGCGTACCAACCGGACGGGTCTCCACGAGGGGCGGCCCGGCCGTGACGGCGACGACGGGCGGGCGGCGCGGCCGGTCGCCGTACCCGAGCAGGGGTTGAAAGCGCGGCTGCTCACCGCGCCCGGCGTCGGCGACGGGGTGCCCGGCCGGCGTTCCCGGGCCCGCACCGGACGGGGCCGCACCACGGGTGCCCGGGTGCCCGCCGGACCACCGGGGGCGCTGCACCTGCCGGCGACGGTGCGGGCCGCCGCCCCGCACCAGAGCGCCCGGGGCCGCCACGGCGGGCCGCTGCGGCTACGCCCCGCCGACGTGCGCGAGGCGGTCCGCGAGGGGCGCGAGGGCAACCTCGTGCTGTTCGTGGTCGACGCCAGCGGCTCGATGGGCGCGCAGGAGCGCATGTCGGCGGTCAAGGGTGCGGTCCTGGCCCTGCTCACCGACGCCTACCAGCGCCGGGACAAGGTGGCGGTGATCGCGTTCCGGGGGACGGACGCGCAACTGCTGCTGCCGGCCACCTCCTCCGTCCTGGCCGCCTCGGCCCGGATGGCGCAGCTGCCCACCGGGGGGCGCACCCCGCTCGCGGAGGGGCTGTTCGCCGCGGCCGAGGTTCTGCGGGTGGAGCGGCTGCGTGACCCGCGACGGCGTCCGCTGGTGCTCGTGGTCACCGACGGCCGGGCCACCGCCGGCCACCGGCCCCTGGACCGGGCCGCCCGGGCGGCGGCCGTGCTGCGGGCCACCGGCGCGCCCTGCGTGGTCGTCGACTGCGAATCCGGTCCGGTCCGGCTCGGCCTGGCCCGCCGCCTCGCCGCCCAGCTCGACGCCGATCACCGCCCGCTGGCCGCCGTCACCACCGGCCCCCTCGCCGAGCTGGCCGCCGTTCGCACCGCCCGACTTGAACCGGAGCGTCGCCCCACGGCAGCCGCCGAGGGGCCGCCCACCACCGCCACCGGCCGAAGGAGCGTCGTCTGATGCCGCAGGGAAAGCCCACGCACGTGCCCGCCGACGGGCTGACCACCCGGCAGCGACGGCAGCGGCCGCTGACCATCGTGCACACCGGACAGATGAAGGGGAAGTCGACCGCCGCGTTCGGTCTGGCGCTGCGCGCCTGGACGGCGGGCCTGCCGGTCGGCGTGTTCCAGTTCGTCAAGAGCGCCAAGTGGCGGGTCGGGGAGGAGAACGCCTTCCGCGCCCTCGGCGAGGTGCACGAGCGTACCGGCCAGGGCGCGCCCGTGGCCTGGCACAAGATGGGCGAGGGCTGGTCCTGGATCCAGCGCGGTGGTGACGCCGACCACGCCGCCGACGCCCTGGAGGGCTGGCGGCAGATCCAGCGCGACCTGGCCGCGCAGCGCTACGGCATGTACGTCCTCGACGAGTTCACCTACCCGATGACGTGGGGCTGGGTGGACGTCGACGAGGTGGTGGAGACCCTGCGTAACCGGCCCGGCTTCCAACACGTCGTGATCACCGGCCGGGACGCCGACCCCCGGCTCGTCGAGGCCGCCGACCTCGTCGCCGAGCTGACCAAGGTCAAGCACCCGATGGACGCCGGCCAGAAGGGACAGAAGGGCATCGAGTGGTGACCCCGACACCCGACGACGCTCCCGCCTGGGCGCTGCCCCGCATCGTGGTCGCCGCGCCGGCCAGCGGACACGGCAAGACCACCGTCGCCACCGGCCTGCTCGCCGCGCTGCGGCGCCGGGGTCTCGACGTCAGCCCGCACAAGGTCGGCCCCGACTACATCGACCCCGGCTACCACGGGCTCGCCGCCGGCCGGCCCGGCCGCAACCTCGACCCGTGGCTGGTCGGCGAGGAGCGCGTCGCGTCCCTGCTGCGCCACGGCGCGAGCGTCCCCGCTCCCGCCGACGTCGCCGTGATCGAGGGGGTGATGGGGCTGCACGACGGCGCGGTCGGCCGACGCGGGTACGCCTCCACCGCCCACGTCGCCCGGCTGGTCGACGCGCCGGTGCTGCTGGTGCTCGACACCACCGCCCAGGGGCGCTCCGCCGCCGCGTCGGTGCTCGGCATGGCCGCCTTCGACCCGGGGGTGCGCATCGGCGGCGTGGTGCTCAACCGGGTCGGCTCGCCCCGGCACGAGTCCCTGCTGCGGGCCGCGCTCGCCGAGGTGGACGTACCGGTGCTGGGGGCGCTCCGCCGGGCCGTCGAGGTGGCCGCGCCGTCGCGGCACCTCGGGCTGGTGCCGGTCGCCGAGCGGGCCCCGGAGTCGCTGGCCGTCGTCGACGCCCTGGCCGGGCTGGTGGAGGCCACCGTGGACGTCGACGCCGTGCTCGACCTGGCCCGCTCGGCCCCGCCGCTGACCGCGCCGTCCTGGGACCCGGCCGCCGCCGTCGGTGGACCCGCCGCGACCACCGGCCCGGTCGTCGCCGTCGCCGGCGGGCCGGCCTTCACCTTCTCGTACGCCGAAACCCCCGAGCTGCTCGCCGCCGCCGGCGCCACCGTCGTGCGCTTCGACCCGCTGCGCGACGCGGCGCTGCCGGCCGGTGCCCGCGCCGTGGTCGTCGGCGGCGGCTTCCCCGAGGTGTACGCCGAGGCGCTGAGCGCCAACACCGGGCTGCGCGCCGACCTGGCCGACTTCGACGGGCCGGTCGTCGCCGAGTGCGCCGGGCTGCTCTACCTCGGCCGGGCCCTCGACGACGCCCCGATGTGCGGGCGGCTGCCGCACACCGCCCGGATGACCGGCCGGCTCACCCTCGGCTACCGCGACGCCGTCGCCGCCGCCGACTCCCCGGTCCACCGGGCGGGGGAGTCGGTACGCGGCCACGAGTTCCACCGCACCGTCACCGACCCGCCGCACGGCCGGCATCCGGCGTGGCGGTTCGACGGTGCCGACCACGGCTTCGTCGCCGGTCGGGTGCACGCCTCCTACCTGCACACCCACTGGGCCGGCCACCCGCACGCCGCACGTCGTCTCGTCGAGGCGGCGAGCCGGTGAGCGCGGCTGCGCCCCCCGGCCCGGCGGATGCCGGTCGATCGGGCGTGGCACCGGCCGGGGCGACGCTGACCGGGGTCGGCGTCGGGCCCGGCGATCCGGAACTGCTCACCCTGCGGGCGGTGCGGGTGCTGCGCCAGGCCGACCTGGTGGTCGTACCCGTGCTGGACCGGCCCGACGCGGACGGTTCCGCGCCGCCCGGACGGGCGGAGACCACGGTCCGCGCGCACGTGGCCGAGGACCGGCTGCGCCGGCTGCCGTTCGCCCTCGACGACACCGGCGGCGTCACCGCCCGGCGGGAACGCGCCTGGGACGCCGCCGCGGCGGCGGTGGTGGCCGCGTTCGACGGCGGGGCCTGCTCGGTCGCCTTCGCCACCATCGGCGACCCCAACGTGTACTCCACCTTCGGCTACCTGGCGCAGACCGTTCGGACCCTGCGCCCGGACGTGGTCCTGGCCACCGTGCCCGGTGTCACCGCCATGCAGGACCTGGCGGCCCGCAGCGGCGTGTCGCTGTGCGAGGGCCGCGAACCGCTGACCCTGCTGCCGGCGACCGCCGGGCTGGCCGCCTTCGCCGACGCCCTCGCCGGGCCGGGCACGGTGGTGGCCTACAAGGGCTGGCGGCGGCATCGGGACCTCGTCGCCGAGCTGCGCCGCGCCGGCCGGCTCGACGGCGCCGTGCTCGGCCGCTCCCTCGGCCTGCCCGACGAACGGATCGGCCCCGTCGGGGCCGACGACGACCACCTGCCCTACCTGTCGACACTGCTCGTCCCGGCCCGCCGGGCGCACCGGGGAGGAAAGCTGTGACCGCCACCGCGAAGGTGTGGTTCGTCGGGGCTGGCCCCGGCGCGGCCGACCTGCTCACCCTGCGCGCCGCCCGGGTGATCGCCGCCGCCGACGTGGTGGTCTGGGCAGCCAGCCTGGTGCACGCCGACGTGCTGGCCCACGCCCGGCCGGACGCCGAGATCGTCGACTCGTCCCGGCTGACCGTCGAGGGGGTGCTCCCCCTGTACCGGCGGGCCGCCGCCGAGGGGCTGACCGTGGCCCGGATCCACTCCGGTGACCCCGCCCTGTGGGGTGCCGTGCAGGAACAACTCGACCTGTGCCGGGCCCTCGACCTGGCCGTCGAGATCGTACCCGGGGTCTCCTCCTTCACCGCCGTCGCCGCGCTCGTCGGCCGGGAGCTGACCGTCCCCGAGGTCGCCCAGTCGGTCATCCTCACCCGCCTCGAGGGCGGCAAGACCCCCATGCCGCCCGGCGAGCGGGTACGCGACTTCGCCCGGCACGGCACCACCATGGCACTGTTCCTGTCCGCCGCCCGTTCCGGTCAGGCCCAGGCCGAACTGCTGGCCGGCGGCTACCCGCCGGACACCCCCGTGGTGGTGGCCCACCAGGCGACCTGGCCCGACGAGTTGGTGGTGCGTTGCACCCTGGGGGAGTTGGCGGCCACCGTCAGGGAACACCGGCTGTGGAAGCACACCCTGTTCCTGGTGGGGCCCGCCCTGGCCGCCACCGGCACCCGGTCACACCTCTACCACCCGGGGCACTTCCACGGTTACCGGCGGGCCGAGCCGGCGGCCCGGGCCGCCCTGCGGGCCCACCCCGCCCCGCCCGCCGCCGCCGGCACCGCCCCGCCCGGCGGGGAGGAGACCGCCCGGTGACGTACGCCGAGCCGCCGCTGCGCGAGCCGGACCTGCCGCGCACGGCGAAGGTCCGGCCCACCGCGCTGCGTACCGGCTGGACCACCGGGGCCTGCGCCACGGCGGCGGCGAAGGCCGCGACGACGGCGCTGCTCACCGGCGTGGCCCAGACGGAGGTGGAGATCGCGTTACCCGCCGGGCGGCGGGTGCGGTTCCCCGTCGCCCGCTGCGACGTCGCCCGGGACCGCGCCGAGGCCGTGGTGGTCAAGGACGCCGGCGACGACCCCGACGTCACCCACGGGGCGGAACTGACCGCCACCGTCGGCTGGTCGCCCGATCCGGGCCTGCGCCTCGACGGCGGGCCGGGGGTCGGCACCGTCACCCGGCCGGGCCTCGGGCTCACGGTCGGCGGGCCGGCCATCAACGACACCCCCCGCCGCATGATCGGCGAGGCGGTCGGCGAGGTCGTCGACCTGACCATCCGGGGCGTGCACGTGGTGGTCAGCGTGCCCCGGGGCGAGATCATGGCCCGGAAGACCACCAACCGGCGGCTCGGCATCGTCGGCGGCATCTCGATCCTCGGCACCACCGGGATCGTCCGCCCCTTCTCCACCGCCTCCTGGCGGGCCAGCGTGGTGCAGGCCGTGCACGTGATGGCCGCGCAGGGCGAGCGCACCGTGGTGCTGTGCACGGGCGGGCGCACCGAACGCGCCGCCCGGAACCTGCTGCCGGACCTGCCCGAGGTGTGCTTCGTGGAGGTCGGCGACTTCACCGGCGCGGCGGTCACCGCCGCGGTCGCCGACGACATGCCGTCGGTGGTGTTCGTCGGGATGGCCGGCAAGCTCGCCAAACTGGCCGCCGGCGTGCTGATGACCCACTACACCCGGTCGAAGGTCGACCTGTCGCTGCTCGGCGCGGTCACCGCCGAGGCCGGCGGCGACGCCGACCTGGTCGCGCGGGTCACGGCCGCGAACACCGGCCGGCACGCCTACGAGCTGTGGGACGACGCCGGCCTGCTGCGTCCCGCCGGGGACCTGCTCTGCCGGCGGGTACGCCGGGTGCTGCTGCGCCACGCCGGGCACGCCGTCACCGCCGACGTGGCGATGGTCGACTTCACCGGTGCGCGCCTGGTCGCCTCGTCGGGCCGGTGGACGTGACGACCCGGACCGGGCCCGACCCGGTGCCGGCGGTGACCGTGGTCGGGATGGACGCGGCCGGTGCCCCGCCGCACCCCGTCGTCGCCGCCCTGCTGACCGACGCCGCCCTGGTGGTGGGCGCGGCCCGGCACCTGGCCGCCGTCGCCGTGCCGTCGGGCTGCCCGACCGTGGTCCTCGGACCTCTCGCGCCGGCCGTGGACCGGATCCGTGCCGCCGTCGACGCCGGCACCGGCGTGGTCGTGCTCGCCAGCGGCGACCCCGGCCTGTTCGGTGTGGTCCGGCGGTTGCGGGCGGCCGGGCTCGCCGTGCGGGTGCTGCCGGCGGTGTCCAGCGTTGCCGCCGCGTTCGCCCGTGCCGGGCTGCCCTGGGACGGTGCCGCCGTGGTCACCGCGCACGGGCGTGACCTGCGGCCGGCGCTCAACGCGTGCCGGGCGCTGCCGGCCGTCGCCGTGCTCACCGCCCCCGGTGCCGGGGCCGCCGAGATCGCCGCGGGGCTGGCCGGCTGGCCCCGCCGGCTGCTGGTGGCCGAACACCTCGGCACCGACCGGGAACGGGTGGTCGACACCACCGCCGCGCAGGCCGCCGGCCGGGCCTGGGCCGACCCGCACGTGCTGCTCAGCCTCGCCGAACCGGACCCGGCGGGCGGCATGCGCGCCGACAACCAGCCCGCCGCCGCGCCGGCCGGTGGCTGGGCGCTGCCCGAGTCCGCGTACGCCCACCGCGACTCGATGATCACGAAGGCGGAGGTACGGGCCCTGGTGGTGGCCCGGCTGCGTCCCCGCCTCGGCCGGCTCGTCTGGGACGTCGGCGCGGGCAGCGGCTCGGTCGGCATCGAGTGCGCCCTGCTCGGCGCGGCGGTCGTCGCCGTGGACCGGGATCCGGCCGCGCCGGTCGCGGCCAACGCCGCCCGGCACGGCGTGCGGGTGCGGGTGGTGACCGGCACCGCCCCGGATGCCCTGGCCGGGCTGCCCGACCCGGACGCCGTCTTCGTCGGTGGTGGCGGCGTCGAGGTGCTCGACGCCGTGGTGCGCCGGCGGCCGCCCCGGGTGGTCGCCGCCCTCGCCGCCCTGGACCGGGTCGGTCCCGCCGTGGCCCGGTTGCGTGCCGCCGGCTACACCGTCGACGGCAGCCAGCTCAGCGCCGCCCGCCTGGCCGACCTGCCCGGCGGTTCCGTCCGACTCGCGGCCACCAACCCCGTGGTCGTCCTCACCGGGGAGTGCCCGTGACCGATCACCTGACCAGCGGCCCGGCGGCGTCGGCACGGGCCGACGGCTGCGCCCCCCGGGCGGGACACCGTCCCGGCCGGGTCGGACTCGTCGCGGCCACCGCCGCCGGCCGCCGCCACGCCGCCGTGCTCGCCGCCGCCTGGCCGCACGCGCACGTCGTCGAGGCCGACGGTGTCGCCGAGGCGCTGCGTACCGCCTGGGCCGGGTGCGACGCCGTCGTGGCGTTCCTCGCCACCGGGGCGGTGGTGCGGATCGTCGCGCCACTGCTGCGTGACAAGCACACCGATCCCGCCGTGGTGGTGGTCGACGAGGCCGCCCGGCACGCCGTGGCGCTGCTCGGCGGTCACGCCGGCGGCGCCAACGACCTCGCCGGGCGGGTGGCCGCCGTGCTCGGCGCCACCCCGGTCGTCACCACCGCCACCGACGCCGTGGGCCTGCCCGGCCTGGACACCCTCGGCTGGCCCGTCGAGGGTGCGGTCGCCGCCGTCGGGCGGGCCATCCTCGACGGCGAGCCGGTCCGGCTGGTCGCCGACGCGGCCTGGCCGCTGCCCGCCCTGCCGGACACCGTCGCGCCCGACGCGCCCGGCCCGTACCGGTTGCTGGTCACCGACCGGCTGGTCGAACCGGACCCGTACACCGCCGTGCTGCGGCCCCCGTCGCTGGTCGCCGGTGTCGGTGCCAGCCGGGGCGTGCCGGCCGCCGAGGTGCGCGACCTGCTGCACCGGGTGCTCGCCGACGCCAACCTCAGCCCGGCCAGCCTGCGACACCTGGCCAGCGCCGACATCAAGGCCGACGAGGCCGGCATCGTGGCCACCGCCGACGCGTGCGGCGTACCCCTGGTGACGTATCCGGCGGCGGAGCTGGCGGCGGTCGACGTGCCCCATCCCAGCGAGGTGGTCCGGGCGGCGGTCGGCACCCCCAGTGTCGCGGAGGCCGCCGCGCTGCTCGGCGGCGACGCCGCGCTGCTGGTGCCGAAGACCGCCACGGCGATGGCCACCGTCGCGGTGGCCCGGCACGCCCCGCGCGGCCGGCTGGCGATCGTCGGTCTCGGGCCCGGTGCGGCCGACCTGCGCACCCCGCGTGCGGTGGCCGAGCTGCGGCGCGCCGCCGTGGTCGTCGGACTCGACCAGTACGTCGACCAGGTCCGTGACGTGCTCCGGCCGGGCACCCGGGTGCTCGCCACCGGCCTCGGCGCGGAGGAGGCACGGGCCCGGACCGCCGTGGCCGAGGCCACCGCCGGTCAGGCGGTCGCGCTGGTCGGCTCCGGTGACGCCGGGGTGTACGCGATGGCCAGCCCCGCCCTGGAGTACGCCGACCACCGCGTCGACGTGGTCGGCGTGCCCGGGGTCACCGCCGCCCTCGCCGCCGGAGCCCTGCTCGGCGCTCCGCTCGGCCACGACCACGTGTACCTGAGCCTGTCCGACCTGCACACCCCGTGGGAGGTCATCACCCGTCGGGTGACCGCCGCCGCCGAGGCCGACCTGGTGGCGCTGCTGTACAACCCGCGCAGCCGGGCCCGGGACTGGCAGCTCACCGCCGCCCTGGAGATCCTCGCCGGGCACCGGCCGCCCGACACCCCGGTCGGGGTGGTCCGTAACGCCAGCCGCCCCGGCGAGCGGGTCCACCTGGCGACCCTGGCCACCCTCGACCCGGCGGTGGTGGACATGTACAGCGTCGTGGTGGTCGGCAGCAGCCGCACCCGGACCGTGGCCGGCCGGATGGTCACCCCCCGGGGATACCGGTGGCGGAAGTGACCGCCGCCGGAGGTGGCCGGCCCGGTCCCGGCAGCCGGGCGGCCGAGGAGGCCGGTCGTCGGGCCGCCGTCGTCGTCGACGCCTGCCAGGGCTGCGGCGCGTGCCTGCTCACCTGCCCCACCCACGCCCTGTGGCCCGTGCCCGGTGGCCTCGCCGTCCGCGCCGACCGCTGCACCGGGTGCCTGGAGTGCCTGGAGATCTGCCCGGTCGACGCCATCCGCGTCACCGGCACCCGACCCGAAGGAGACCGATGAGTTCGACCACGGCCGGCAGCCCGGCGACGACAGGCGGGGAGCGGGGGCGGTGAGCCGGGTCGTGCACCCGATCGAGCGGGAGTCGTACCGGATCCTGCGGGAGCGCGTCGCCCTGTCGCACCTGCCACCGTTGACCCGGGCGGTGGTCGAGCGGGTGGTGCACGCCAGCGCCGACCTCGACTACGTCGGCGACCTGGTCTGTGACGAGTCCGCCCTGCGACGGGGCCGGGACGCGCTGCGCGCCGGCGCACCCGTGGTCACCGACGTGGCGATGGTCGCCGCCGGGATCACCACCCGCGACACGGTCTGCCCGGTCGCCGAGCCCGCCACCGCCGAGCTGGCCCGCGCGAGCGGGCTCACCCGTTCCGCCGCGGCGGTGCGCGTCGCGCTGGACCGGGTCGGCCCCGGCGCGGTCTGGGTGGTCGGCTGCGCCCCGACCGCGCTGGAGGAACTGCTCACCCTGGACGCCCGGCCGGCCCTCGTGGTGGGGCTGCCCGTCGGGTTCGTCGGCGCCGCCGAGAGCAAGGCGGCGCTGCGGGCCAGTGGCCTGCCCGGGTTGTCCAACCGCAGCGAGAAGGGCGGGTCGGCGGTCGCCGCCGCCGCCTGCAACGCGCTGCTCCACGCCGAGGAGGAGTCATGACGGGGTTGGTCATCGTGGGGCACGGCACCCGCAGCGAGGCCGGCGTCGCGCAGTTCGCCGCGCTGGTCGACCGGGTCCGGCGCCGCGCCGCCGGTGACGTGGCGGACGTCGCGGGCGGCTTCATCGAACTGTCCCGCCCGCCGCTGACCGACGCGGTCACCGAACTGGTCGACCGGGGCCACCGTGCCCTGGTCGCCCTGCCGCTGGTGCTGACGGCCGCCGGTCACGGCAAGGGCGACATCCCCGCCGCGATGGCCCGCGAGCAGCGCCGCCACCCCGGGCTGACCTACCGGTACGGTCGGCCGCTCGGCCCGCACCCGCTGCTGCACACGGTCCTGGAGGAACGGATCGACGCGGCGCTGGCCGGTGCCGGCCGGGCCGACACCTGGGTGGCGCTGATCGGGCGCGGCTCCACCGACCCGGACGCCAACGCCGAGGTCGCCAAGGTGGCCCGGCTGCTGTGGGAGGGGCGTGGGTACGCCGGCGTGGAGCCCGGATTCGTCTCCCTCGCCGAGCCGTCGGTGCCGGCCGTGCTGGAGCGGCTGCGTCGGCTCGGCGCGCGGCGGATCGTCGTCGCGCCGTACTTCCTGTTCGCCGGGGTGCTGCCGGACCGGATCGTCGCCCGGACCGGCGAGTTCGCCGCCGCGCATCCCGATCTGGACGTGCGGGTCGCCGACCTCATCGGAGACTGCGACGCCCTCGCCGACCTGGTGCTGCAACGGCACGCCGAGGCGCTGGGCGGGGACATCCGGATGAACTGCGACACCTGCGCCTACCGGGTGCTGATGCCCGGCTTCGCCGACAAGGTGGGCCGCCCGCAGACCCCGCACGACCATCCCGACGACCCGGTCGGCGGCCACCACCACGGCCACGGCCACCACCTCCACGACGGCCACGGTCGCGGGCGCGACCACGGCCACGACCACGGGCACGACGGTCACGGCCACGGTCACGGGCACGACGGTCACGGCCACGGTCACGGGCACGACGGTCACGGCCACGGTCACGGGCACGACGGGCACGGGCACGGGCCGGCGCTCGCGCCCGGCCAGGTCGCGGTGGTCGGCGGCGGGCCCGGCCCCGACGACCTGATCACCGTACGCGGGCGGGCGCTGGTCGACGCGGCGGACGTCGTGGTGGTCGACCGGCTCGCTCCGCAGGGGCTGCTGACCGGGCTGCGCCCCGACGTGCTCGTGGTGGACGCGGCGAAGGTGCCCCGGGGCCCCGCCGTGGGGCAGGACACCATCAACGCCACCCTGGTCGCGCACGCCCGCGCGGGCCGACGGGTGGTCCGGCTCAAGGGCGGCGACCCGTACGTGTTCGGCCGCGGCCACGAGGAGGTGCAGGCGTGTCTCGCCGCCGGGGTGCCGGTGACGGTGGTGCCGGGGGTGACCAGCGCGGTGGCGGCGGCGGAGCTGGCCGGGGTGCCCGTCACCCACCGGGGGGTCGCCCACGACCTGACGGTGGTCTCCGGGCACCTGCCGCCCGGGCATCCCGACTCGCTGGTCGACTGGCCGGCGCTGGGCCGGGGGCGCGGCACCCTGGTGCTGCTGATGGCGGTGGACACGATCGCGAAGATCGCGACGGCGCTGGTGGAGCACGGCCGCGCCCCGGACACCCCGGTGCTGGTGGTGCAGGACGCCGGCCATCCCGGGCAGCGGGTGGAGTCCACCCGGCTGGACGAGGTCGGTGCGCTGGCCGTCCGCGAGGGCGTCGCCGCGCCGGCCGTGTTCGTGGTGGGGGAGGTGGTCCGGCTGCGGGCCGCCGTGGACTGAACGAGCCGCCATCGCAAGGTCCAGCCGCCCGAGCGGAGGTCGGTCGGGGCACCCGGCCGGCCAGGGCCGGATGTGCGGGTCGGGACATTCGGCTGGCCAGGGCGGGCGTGGTCGGGTCAGCCGGCCAGGGGGCGGGTCGGGTATCCGGCCTGCCGGGGCGGGGTGCGGGGTGCGGCGCTCAGCCGGCCAGGGCGCGGGCGGCGGCGTGGCCGGCGGTGGCGGCGGCGAGGCCGGCGGCCAGACTCAGCAGCACGTACGCCACGGCCCGCGCGCGGTCGCCGCGCCGGGTCAGGGCCAACGTCTCGTAACTCAGCGTGGACCAGGTCGTCAGGGCGCCGCAGAAGCCCGTGCCGAGCCCGGCGGCGACGGCCGGACTCGCCGCCCCGCCGAGCACCGCGCCGAGCAGCAGCGACCCGGCGACGTTGACGCTCAGCGTGCCCCAGGGCAGGCCGGAACCCAGCCGGGCCTGCACGGCCCGGTCGGTGAGGTAGCGCAGCGGTGCGCCGAGGGCCGCGCCGACCGCGACGAGCAGGGCGGTCACCGGGCATCCCCGGCGGCGGGGCCGAGCAGCCGGCGGGTGGCGGTGTCGCCCAGCCACACCGCCACCAGTGCGCCGACCACGGTCGCGGTCAGGTAGCCGGCCGCGGTCGCCACCGCCCCGGCGGCGAGCGCCCGGTGGACGTCGACCACGGACGTGGAGAAGGTGGTGAAGCCGCCGAGCACGCCCACACCGAGGAACGGTCGGGTCAGCGGCCGACCGCCGCCGGCCCTGTCGAGGACCGCCATCAGCACTCCGATCAGCAGGCAGCCGGTGACGTTGACGCCGAGGGTCGACCATCCGAAGCCCGCCGGCGGGTAGGGGAACGCCTGCCCGAGGCCGGCGCGGGCCAGGGCGCCGAGCGCACCACCGGCGGCCACCGCGCCGAGCACCGCCACCGGGCGCGCGGGCCATTCGTTGCGGTCGGCGGGTACGCGCAGGTCGACGTCGGGGTCGACGCGCGGCTCGGGTGCCTCGGACACGGTCCTCCCACCGGTTCGGGGTGCCCCGGCGAGCATAGCCAGCCAGGTCCGGCGGCGGGCGCGGCGACCGGGCCCGGCCCCACCACGCCGCCGGCCCGGAGCGGGGCCGAGGTGCCAGCCCCGGACCGTACCGTGTCAGGATCGGCGGGCGGCCGGGCCGGGACGGCCCCGGTGTCCCCGTTGCCGCCGTGACGCACAGGAGGCACCGATGCAGGACACCGCCCCGCCCTCCGGGGCCAGCGAGGTCGCCGGGCGGACAGCCGCACACGACATGTTCGACGCCGACGTGGCGTCCCGCGCACTGGGCGTCGAGCTGGTCTCGGCGGGCGGGGGCTTCGCCGAGGCCCGGATGCGGGTCGTCCCGACGATGGTCAACGGTCACCGGATCGCTCACGGCGGGTACGTCTTCCTGCTGGCCGACACCGCCTTCGCACTCGCCTGCAACAGCCACGGCCCGGCCACCGTCGCCGCCGGCGGCGAGATCACCTTCGTCCGCCCCGCCCACGAGGGTGACCTGCTGGTGGCCCGTGCCGCCGAGCGGACCCGCTTCGGCCGCAGCGGCATCTACGACGTCACGGTCAGCGGTGCCGACGGCCAGGTCGTGGCCGAGTTCCGGGGCCACAGCCGCACCCTGACGGCCGCACCCGCCACCCCCGGCCCCTCGAACGACACCGCCCCGTGACCTTAGCCCCCGGCTGCCCTTCGACGCCGGGCTGTGCCCGGACGACCCGGTCGAGCCGCGGGATCGAGGCCGTGCCCACGCCGGTCGAGGCGGCGCGACGGCAGGTGGGGCTGCGGTGAGCGGGCGACCGCGCGGCGGGTCGTCCCTGTCACCGGGGTCCGGCACGATGTCCGGATGGGACACATCGTGCTCTTCCACTCCGTGTACGGCCTGCGTCCGGCCGTCCTGACCGCCGCCGACCGGCTGCGCGGGGCCGGCCACGAGGTGCACACCCCCGACCTCTACGCCGCCGCCGCCGTCGACACGGTGCAGGAGGGTTTCGCCCTGCTCGAACGCACCGGCCTGGACACGGTGCTCGACCGGGCTCGGGCGGCGGTGCGTCCGCTGCCGGCCGACACCGTGCTCGCCGGCTTCTCGATGGGGGCGGGGGTGGCCGGTGCGATGCTCGCCGAGCGTCCCGACACCGCCGGGTTGCTGCTGCTGCACGGCACCGGGGGCTCGCCGGCGGCCGTACGCCCCGGCCTGCGGGTCGCGCTGCACCTGGCCGACCCCGACGAGTACGACGCGCCCGCGGAGGTCGACGAGTGGCACCGGGCCATGACGACGGCGGGCGCCGAGGTCGAACGGCACCGCTACCCGGGCGTCGGTCACCTGTTCACCGATCCCGCGGTGCCCGACCACGACCAGGCCGCCGCCACCCTCGCCTGGGAGCGGGTGCTGACGTTCCTCGCCCCGCGCTGACCCGGGCACCCTCCTCGCCCGACCGGCGAGCGCGGCGCGGGCCGCCCTCGGCAGCCGGGCGTACGCGACCTGCCGCACCGCCGGCTCGGCGAACGCCAGACCACCGGCCGGGTGGGCGACCAGCAGTCCCCGCCCGGTCAGGGTGCGCAGCGCCGACGTGACCCAGTCCGGTGACCGGCCGAGCAGGCGGGCCAACCCGGCGGGCGGGAAACCGTCGGGCAACGCCGACGCCGCCATCAGCGCCGCCCGTGGCGCGCCGTCGAGGCGGTCCAGGCGGGCGTCCACCCGTCGGCGTACGGACTCCGGCACGGGTGGTGCCCCCGGCTCGTCGGCGTCGAGCGCCTCGACGTACGCGGTGGCGTGCCCCGGGTTGCCGCCCACCAGCGGCAACAGCCGGTGCACGAGCCGCACGGGCCGATCCGCCCGGCGCAGCAGGTGCCGCAGCAGCCGGCCCGTGGTGAGCGCGTCCAACGGACGTAGGCGCACGACCGCGTCGGCGGGGATGTCGGCCTCGTCCTCCGGCGGGTGCGTGACGATCACGGTCACCGGCACCCGGCGCGCGGTGGCCGCGTCGACCAGTGCTCGCAGGTGCCGGCGCAGGTCCGGGCCGGCCCGGTCGACGTCGTCGACCGCCACCACCACCGGCGTCCGGGCGGCCAGGACCAGCACGGCCTCGCGCCACAGCGCCACCGCCCGCAGGGCCGCCCGGGAGGTCGGCGCGTCGAGCAGGGTCTGCAAGGTGGCCGTCGCCGCCGGCCGGCGGGCC
Organism: Micromonospora nigra; assembly: GCF_900091585.1. NCBI lineage: Bacteria > Bacillati > Actinomycetota > Actinomycetes > Micromonosporales > Micromonosporaceae > Micromonospora > Micromonospora nigra. Next base: position 5,786,589 of record NZ_FMHT01000003.1, read on the forward strand.
GGCGGCAGCAGGCCGGCCAGCGTCGCGGCGAGCCGGGAACGCACCGCCTGCGGCGGGTCCGTCGGGCCTGCCCCGACCAGGGCGCGCACCAGGTCGACGACGGCGGACGGCCCGTGTGGGCACGGTGGGCAGCCGATGACGTGCCACCGGCCCAGCCCACGGGCGCGGGCCAGTTCGTGCAGCAGGCGGGTGCGTCCGCCGCCGGGCGGTCCGACCAGCGACACCCAGCGGCCGGTGCGCCGTCGGACGGTCAGCCGGAGCTGGTCCCCGACGGCGGCGACCTCCCGCCGTCGGCCGAGGAACGGCCCGTCGTGGCGGGCGGGGCGCCGCCGGGCGGGGCCGGTGGCGTGCCACACGGTGACCGGCGCGTCCTTGCCGGGCACGGTCACCGGCCCGACGGCGCACTGCGCGACCAGGCCGTCGACGGCCCGGTGCGTGGCCGCGCAGAGCGCCACCCCGCCCGGTGGGGCGCAGCCCTGCAACCGGGCGGCCAGGGAGATCACCGACCCGCTGGCCACCGCATGCCCGCCGTCGCGCGCGGCGGCCAGTTCCACCACGGTCTCCCCGGTTGCCACACCCACCCGGACCAGCAGCCGGGGGTGGCCGCGCGTGGGGCGGCGGTCCAGGGCGCGCTGGATCTCCAGCCCGGCCCGAACGGCCCGGTAGGCGTCCCAGCCGTCGGCGGTACGCGCGCCGAACAGTGCCATCACCGCGTCGCCGACGTACTTCTCGACCACCCCGTGCCAGCGGCGCAGCACCCGGGCCACGGTGCCGAAGTATCCGCGTTGCAGGGCCCGCACGTCCTCCGGATCGAGCCGGTCGACCAGCGCGGTCGACCCGACGATGTCGACGAACAGCACGGTGACCGTCCGTCTCTCCTGCGGCACCGGCCAGCGCACGACCCGCCCGGGACGGGCGACCACGGTGGACCTTGACATGTGACGCACCCACCTTCCGGCCTGGGGAAACGTGCCCACGCTGCGCAGCCTCCCAGCACCGGCCCGACGGGGGATCGGCAGAACGACGTATGTCTGCCGACCGCAACCTTCAGTCGCATTGTCGACGCGAGGGGTACGACAGGTGGGGGTCGGCGGTAGAGGCGTGCGGGTCGCAGTGACTAGGCTCCTGGCATGGCCAGCGACCTGGACACCCTCCCGCTCGTCGGTCGGTCGGACATGGTGGCGACGGTGCGGTCCGCGCTGCTCGACGACGTGGCGCCGGGGCAGACGGCGGCGGTGTTCCTCACCGGCGAGAGCGGCGTGGGCAAGACCCGCCTGTTGCACGAGGTCGGCGCGCGACTGCGCGACGCCGGGGCCGTGGTGCTCACCGGGTCCTGTCTGGACATCGGCGACGCGTCGCCGCTGCACCCACTGCGGCAGGCGTTGCGGCGTCTCGACGCCACGACGGCCACTCCCGACGCGTCGGCGGTGCGCGCGCTGCTGGCCGTGTTCACCGACGGGGCCACGGGCCCGGACGGCGCGGGTGCGCTGCTGGAACGGGTCTCCCGCGGGCTGAACGTCATCGCGGGGGGCCGGCCACTGGTGCTCGTCCTCGACGACCTGCAGTGGGTCGACCGCACCACCCGGCAGTTGCTGCTCTACCTGCTCGCCGGGCTGGGCGACCTGCCCCTGTCGGTGCTGGCCGCGGTGCGCTCGGAGTCGTTGCAGGGCGCCCACCCGTTGCGTCGGGTGCTGACCGAGCTGCGTCGACTGCGGTCGGTGCGGGTGCTGGACCTGGGTCCGCTGGACCGGGCGGCCACCGGGCAGCTCGCCGAGGCCGTCGTCGGTGGCCCGCTCACACCGGAGGCCGCCGAGCGGCTCTGGGCGCGCAGCGGCGGGAACCCGTTCGTGGTGGAGGAGCTGTCGCGGGCCCTGCGGGACGGGTGCGACGGCGTGTCGGACACGCTGCGGGAGGTGTTCCTGGCCCGCGTCGACGCGTTGCCGCAGCCTGCCCACGCGGTGGTCCACGCCGTCGCGGCGGGGGTGGAACCGGTCGACCACCGGGTGCTCGCCCGGGTCGTCGGCCTGCCGGAAGGCGCCCTGATCGACGCGGTGCGCGCCGCCGTCGACCACCGGCTGCTGACCGGCTCCGACGACGGCTACCGGCTGCGGCACCGGCTGGTGGCCGAGGTGCTGGAACACGAGTTGCTGCCCGCCGAGCGCGCCGTGCTGCACCGGCGTTACGCCGAGGCGCTGACGGCCGTCCCGGGCGAGCTGTACCAGGCCCGGCTCGCCCACCACTGGCAGCTGGCCGGGGAGCCGGCGCGGGCGCTGCCGGCGTCGGTGGCGGCGGCGCGGGAGGCGCAGCGGCTGCACGGGTACGCCGAGGCACACCGGCACTGGTCGGTGGCGTTGCACCTGGCGGCGGAGCTGCCCGACGCGAACCGGGCGGAGCTGCTGGAGCACGCGGCGGAGTCGGCGCACCACAGCGGCGAGCACGCGCGCGCGTTGGCGCTGCTGGAGGAGTTGGCCGCCGCCGAGGCGGCCCCGCCGGTCTGCGAGGTGCACATCCGCCGGGCCCGTTACCTGGCCGCCGCCGGCCGTTCGGCGCTCGCCGAGGCGGAGTACGGGCGGGCGCTGGCAGCGGCCGACTGCACGGACCGGCAACGGGCGACCGCCGCGGCCCGCCTGGCCGAGCTGCTGCTGCACCTGGGCCGGTACGCCGACGCGGGGGAGCGGGCCCGGGAGGCCCTCGCCCTGGCCGAGCAGGTCGACGGGGCGACCTCGGAGGTGGTCCTGGCCAGTGCGGCGCTGGGCTACTCCGAGGCGTTCCTGGAGGATCCGGACGCCGGGCTGGCGGTGATGCGTCAGGCGCTGGCCACCGCCGAACGGGCGGGCCGGCCGGAGGACGTCGCCTGCGCCTACCTGCACCTGGCGGAGCTGCTGACCGGCCCGTTGAACATCTGCGAGGAGGGTGTCGTGGTGGCCCGGCGCGGTGCCGAGCGGGTCGCCGAGCTGGGCCTGGGCCGCACCTGGGAGACCCGGCTGCTGGCGATCGCCACCAACGGGCTGTTCCGGATCGGCCAGTGGGCCGAGGCGGAGAAGGTCGTGGCGGTGGCGTTGCGGCACCGGCCCTCGGGCGCGGACGCGGTGGAGCTGCTGCTGGCCCGTTGCCGCCTGTCGGTGGGCTACGGTGACGTCGAGGCCGCCGACCGTGATCTGGAGTCGGTGGCGACCATGCTCGCCGGCGGCGGTGCCCGGCACGTGATTCCGCTGCTGACGCTGCGGGCCGGCCTGGCGATGTGGCAGGGGCGGCACGACCTGGCCCGCCAGGCGGTGCAGCGCGGCCTCACCGAGACCCGCTCCGACGACCTGGTGATCCTGGCGGTGCTGGTGTGGCACGGGCTGCGTGCCGAGGCCGAGGCGCACGCCAGCCGTACGGTCGAGGTCGACGACACGTCGGTGCGTCGGCTGCGGGAGATCGCCGAGCGGGTGGCCCGACGCAGCGAGGGTGCGGTGCGTTCGGTGCGGGAGATGGTCGACGGCTACCTGACGTTGTGCGCGGCCGAGGTGAGCCGTCTCGACGGCAGTGATCCGGAGTTGTGGGCGCGCTCGGCCGCCGAGTGGGACGGGCGCAACCATCCCTACCCGGCCGCGTACGCCCGGCTGCGGCAGGCGGAGGCGCTGTTGGCCCGTCGCCGCAAGGGCGCCACGGCGGGGCGGCTGCTGCGGGAGGCGTACGCGACGGCGCAGGGTCTCGGTGCGGTGCCGCTGACCCGGGAGATCCACACCCTGGCCGGGCGGGCCCGGGTGTCCCTGGAGGCGCCCGCACCGGCTCCCACCGCCGCCGGTGCGGGCGCGGACGAGCTCGCCACGTTGACCTCCCGGGAGCGGGAGGTGCTCGCCGCGGTGGCCGAGGGGCTGACGAACCGGGAGATCGGGCAGCGGCTGTTCATCAGCGAACGCACCATCGGCGTACACGTGTCGCACATCTTCGACAAGCTCCAGGTGCGTACCCGGGTGCAGGCCAGCGCGATCTGGCTGCGGTCACGTACCTAGCCGGGGCGGCACGGATACGTCGTTCTACTGATCCCGCGCGGGACGCCGGCTGACAGGCTGGTGCCCGTCGACGCGGCACCGTGGGGTGTCCGCCGGGTGTGGTGGAGGCGAGATGAGCGAACCGGTCTGGGGGCCCGTGCACCGGGACATCGTCGACCTGCTCGCCGACCATCCCGCCGACGTGCCGGCCGTGGTCGACCATCTCACCAAGCTCCAGGACCTGCTGGTACGGCTGCCGCCGCTGGAGGACAGCTGCCCGCTGGCCGACTTCAACAAGCTGTACCTGACCATCACGTCCAGCGTGCTCGACGGGCTGTACGACGGCCGCTTCGTCGACCCGGGCTTCCTGTCCCGGCTCGACGTGGAGTTCGCCGCCCGGTACTTCGACGCGCTGCGGCTGTGGACCGACGGCAGCCAGAGCACCCCGAAGGCGTGGTCGTGCCTGTTCGAGCGGATGCGCGGCCCGGACGCCCGTCCGCTGCCCTCGGCGGCGGCCGGCGTCAACGCCCACATCAACTTCGACCTGCCGTTCGCCCTGGTGACCACCTTCGACCACCTGGAGTCCGAGCCGGTCGACGGCACCGACCAGCACCGCGACTATCTGGAGATCAACAGGATCTTCGCGGACCGGATCCCCGGCCTGCGGCGGGGCTACCTGGAGCGGTGGCAACTGCTCATCGACATGCTCAACGGCGACATCGACGACTGGTACCAGGGGGAACTGGTCGAATACACCCGCGACGTCGCCTGGCGCAACGCGCAGAAGATCTGGCGGTGCAGGCACGATCCGCACCGGCGCGAGTGTGAGCGTACGCGGCTGGACGACAACGCCGCGGCGCTCGGCCGGCTGCTGCTGTCGCCTCTCGGGGCGTTCCTGCAGTAGCCGGGGGACGGGGGGTCCCCGCGCCCCGACCGGGGCGCGGGGACACGTCCCGCAGGGCGGGGAGCGACCCGGGGGGCGCGGGGGCCGGCCGGCCCGGGGGGTGTCGGCCGTCCCCCGCGGGGTACGCCGCCGCCATGACCGTTCCGCCCCGGCGGCGTCCCGCCGCGCGTCCCCGTCCCCGTCCCGCCGTGCGGCCGCGTCCCGCCCGCCCCGGCGACGTACGCCGTCCGGATCGGGGCGGCCGGCGGTGAGCACCACCTTCCCGTTCCGGTTCGACCCCCGGTACCGTCCGGCCCTTGCCCTGCTGGGCGTGCGGCCGTCGACCGCGCGGGTGGTGGTGGGACAGGGCGAGGTGCGGGTCCGCTTCGGCCCGTGGCGGGTGCGCGCCGACCTGGCCGACGTGGTGGCGGTGGAGCCCGGCGGGCCGTACCGCTGGTGGAAGGTGATCGGTCCGCACCTGTCCCTCGCCGACGGGGGTGTCACCTTCGGCACCAGCGTCGCCGCCGGTGTGTGTCTGCGGTTTCGCCGCCCGGTGCCGGCGCTGCTGCCGGGTGGGCTGCTGCGGCATCCCGGTGTCACCGTCACCGTGGCCGATCCGCCGGCCCTGACCCGTGCCCTGACCACCCCCTGAGCGCCGGATCGCCCGCCTGCGCAGGTTCGACCGTTCCGGCTGGCCGGCGCCCGAACAGCGCCTACGGTCGGGGCAGGAGGGGTGAGGGACGGGACATGACCGACGAGGGGAACAGACCCCGGCGCGGCCGGGGGCGGCGACGTCCCGCGCCGTCGGTCCCCGGGGTGTCGCTGCGCGCCGCCCGCGACCCCGCCGGGCCGGGGGAGCGGGCCGGGCGGGCGGTCGTGGTGCCCGAACGCGTCGCGGTGCGGGCGCGCCGCCCCGAGCCGGAGAGCCGGCTGCGACGGTGGCTGTTCCGGCACCGGGTGCAGCCGGTCGGCCCGGAGACGGCGGAGGGGCACGCCCGGACGCACGCCTGGTGGCAGGTCATGTGCCTGACCGGTGTCGACTACTTCTCCACCCTGTCGTACCTGCCGGGCATCGCGGCCTTGGCGGCCGGGGCGCTGTCGCCGCTGGCGACCCTGCTCATCGTGGCGTTGACGCTGTTCGGAATGCTGCCGATGTATCGGCGGGTGGCCCGGGAGAGTCCGCACGGGCAGGGTTCGGTGGCGATGCTGGAGCGGCTGTTGCCGTTCTGGCGGGGCAAGTTCTCCGTCCTGGTCCTGCTCGGCTTCGTCGCCACCTCCTGGATCATCACGATCACCCTGTCCTCGGCGGACGCCACGGTGCACCTGTTGGAGAATCCGCTGCTGCCGGAGGCGTTCGGCGGCACCGGCGTCGCGGTGGCCGTGACGGTGGTGCTGCTGCTGGTACTCGGCGGGGTGTTCCTGCTGGGGTTCCGCGAGGCGGTGGTGGTGGCAATCCCGTTGGTGGCCGCGTTCCTGACGGTGAACGCCGTGGTCGTGGCGGTGTCCCTGGCCGAGATCGCGGCCCGGCCGAACCTTCTGGCGGACTGGCGGGCGGCGCTGGCGGCCGGCGGCGGTGCGGGAGACGTGGCGTTGACGGCGGTGCTCGCCTTCCCGCTGCTGGTGCTCGGTCTGTCCGGGTTCGAGACCGGGGTGAGCATGATGCCGCTGGTCGCCGGGCGGGGCGTCGACCGGGAGGCCCGACTGGCCGCCCGGATCCGCAACACCCGTCGGCTGCTCACGGCCGCCGCGCTGATCATGTCGGTGTACCTGCTCTCCACCACCTTCGTGACCACGGTGCTCATCCCGCCGGAGCTGTTCGAGCCGGGCGGTGCGGCCAACGGCCGGGCGCTGGCCCACCTGGCGCACGAGCACGTGGGGGAGGCGTTCGGCACCGTCTACGACGTCAGCAGCATCCTGATCCTGTGGTTCGCCGGGGCGTCGGCGATGGCCGGGCTGATCAACATCGTGCCGCGTTACCTGCCCTCGTACGGGATGGCTCCCGAGTGGGCCCGCGCGGTGCGGCCGGTGGTGATCGTCTACACGGTGGTCAGCATCGCCCTCACCGTGGTCTTCCGCGCGGACGTGGACGCCCAGGCCGGGGCGTACGCGACGGGGATCCTGGCGATGATGGTCTCCGGTGCCCTCGCGGTGGCGATCTCCGCCGGGCGCCGCCGACGCCGCGGGGCCGCGGCCGGCTTCACCGTGCTGACGCTCGTCCTGTCGTACGCGCTTGTCGAGAACGTCGTGGCCAAGCCGGACGGGATCGCGATCTCGGGGCTGTTCATCGTCGGGGTCATCGCCGTCTCACTGGTCTCCCGGGTGACCCGGACGACGGAGCTGCGCGCCGACCGGATCGAGTTCGACGAGGCGGCCCGGCGGTTCGTCGCCGAGTCGGTGGCCCACGACGGGCGGCTGCACCTCATCGCCAACAAGCGGCACGGCGGCGCGGTGAAGGAGTACCGGGTCAAGGAGCGGGCCCAGCGGGGAATGAACCCGGTGCCGGGGGCGACCGACATCCTCTTCCTGGAGATCGACGTGGTGGATCCGTCGGGCTTCAGCCGGGTGCTGCGGGTGTGCGGGGTCGAGGTGGGCGGGTTCCGGGTGCTGCGGGCGAGCAGCCCTGCCGTGCCCAACGCCATCGCGGCGATCCTGCTGGCGCTACGTGATGTCACCGGCGTACGCCCGCACGCGCACTTCGAGTGGTCCGAGGGGCATCCGATCGCGCACCTGTTGCGGTACCTGATCCTCGGCCGGGGTGACACGCCGCCGGTGGTGCGGGAGATCCTGCGCACGTCGGAGCCGGATCCGACGCGCCGCCCGGGGATCCACGTCGGCGGTTGACCGGTGCCGCCACCGGTAGGCGGATATGAACGCGAACCGGGTGTTTATTCATGTTTGCCGGATTTGGCCTGGTCTACGCCTTAACGTGGCGACTGGTGGCTCACCACGTCGGCCACCTCGCACCCGGAGGGCGCGCCCCTGTTCCGCACCCACGACAGGCAGGAGACCTCATGTCCATGTACCCAGGCAACAGACGGGCCGCGCCGCGACGCCGGTCCCGCTGGCTGCCGACCGGCGCCCTGGTGGCCGGCAGTCTGGTGGCCGGCAGCCTGATGGGCGGCGCGGCCGGTCCGACCGGCGTCGCCACCGCGCGTGACCTGCCCTTCTCCACCGCGGACTGGCCAGCGGCCGCCGGCCGCGACGGTGGCCCCGCCGACGACCACCACGGCCAACCGGACCGGCGTGCCGGGGCCGGCGACGGCAAGCGCGGCGACGGTCACCGCGACGAGGGCCGTACCCTCCTCGTTCCCTGTGACGAGGCGCGGTTGATCGCGGCCCTCGTCCGGGCCAACGCCGAGGGCGGGGCCACGCTGCGCCTCGCTCCGGAGTGCACCTACACGCTCACGCACGCCTTCCAGCAGGTCGACGAGTACGACGGCGGCCTCCGCGACGCCCGGGAGGCAGCCGACACCGCCGAGAACCCGGGCGACGCCGAGGCTGCGCCGCGCCGGCCGGAGGACGACACGGCCGGACTGCCCGTCATCTACCAGCCGATCGTCGTCGAAGGCGCGGGCGCCACCATCGTCCGCGACGTGCACGCCGAGAACTTCCGCTTCTTCACCGTCCGCGACGGCGGGGAGTTGACCCTGCGCGACGTGACCCTGCGCAACGGCCGGTCCGCCGCCGAGGGCGGCAGCATCCACGTCGTGCACGGCGCGACCGCCGTCGTGGAACGCACCACCATCCTCGGCAGCACGTCACTGTCGGCCGAGGGTGGCGGCGGCGGCATCTTCAACGACGGCAACCTGGTCGCCGACGGGGTCACCTTCATCGGCAACCGGGCCGCCGGCCCGGCGGGCAAGGGCGGGGGCCTGCTCAACGGCGGCGTGCTGACCCTGCGCAACGCCGACTTCCGACACAACAACGCCGCCCTGTACGGCGGTGGGCTCGCCAACTTCCGGGCCGCGTCCGAGGTCACGTCGTCCCGCTTCGCCCGCAACACCGCGGCCCAGGGCGGTGGACTGGCCAACTTCTCGGCGCGGATGAAGGCCAACGGTCTCGAGCTGACCGCCAACACCGCCGAGGTCGGGGGCGGCCTGGCCAACTCCGACGCCGTGCTGGTGGCCCGCGGGATGGCGATCCGCGACAACACCGCCACCGGCAAGGGCGGCGGCATCTCCACCTTCCAGGGGCTGCTCCCGCTGGATGACAGCGTGGTCGCCGGCAACGTGACCCGTGGGCAGGGCGGCGGTATCCACGCCGAGAAGTCCAACCTGCTGGTGCGCACCAGCAACGTCGAGGGCAACGAGGCCGCCGGCAGCCGGTCCCAGGGTGCGGGCGTGCACGTCACCTCCGGCACGGCCTCGTTCTACCGGAGCACGGTCGTCGGCAACGCGGCCACCGGGAAGCCGGGCGGCATCTTCGCCGACCGGGCCCGGGTGAAGGTGGACGACGAGACGGTGATCGTGAAGAACTCGCCGTCGAACTGCGAGGGCAGCCGGATCCCTGTGCCGCACTGCTTCCGCTGACTGTTGACCGGTGCCCCTGCGGCGCATCCGGCCCGGCCCCGGTCCGTGACCGGCGGCGTACGACGGGGCCGGATGCGCCGCGCCGCCTCGGCCCGCGCCACCAGGGCGCGGGCCGGAGCCAGGTGTCCTACTCGGACGGCTGGGGGAGGTCGCAGTCGATCTGCGGGTTCGCGCCGATGTAGTTCAACGGTCCGGCGACGATGGTGACCAGGATGGTGCCGGCCTCGGCGCAGTTCTTGTCGTCGCCCGCGTAGTAGCCGCGCTGGCCGGCGGCGATCGCGCCGATGATCAGCCAGATGACGACGAGGACTCCGAATATCGACGTGCCGCGCATCGCTGCCTCCAGGAGGATGTGGTGGTTTCGAGGTGCAGGCGTTGTACCCAGTCACGCCAAACGGCTAACGGTGCCGCAGTCGGGCCGGGGGTTCATCGACGCGGGACTCGTCGGCCCGGATCTCGTGCGGGTGCGGAACCGGGCGGCGGGCTATCGGATCGGCGACCCAGGGGCTGACCGGCGCGCCGCGCGGGCGTACAACTGCGACAGGGCACGGTTCGAGGAGGAAGCATGGACGCCCGGACACCGCCGCTGTACGGCGATCGTCCCGACGACGTCGCCGTCGCGGCCCGCGCGCTGGCCGCCGGGGCGGTCGTGGCGACCGGCTTCGGGAACATGTACGCGCTCGTGACGCGCCCCGACCCGGCCACCGTGCGTCGGGTCAACCTGGCCAAGGGCCGGCCGGCCGGCCAGGTCGGCAGCGTGACGACCGTGCCCGCCCGGATCGCCGCCCTGTACGACTGGGCACAGGTTCCGCGCCGGCTGCCCGTCCGGCGGGTGCGTCACCTGATGGACATCCTCTACGCCGCCGGCCCCTTCGGTTTCCGTGGCCCGGCCGCCGCCGGGCTGCCCGACCACCTCACCCGCCTCGACGGCGCGGTGCGCACCGTGCAGGTGATCGCACCCGGGCCGGCCTGCCCGTCGAACCTGTTCCTGGCCCGCGCGCTCGCCGAGACCGGTGCGGACCACCTGCACATCACCTCGGCCAACCGGTCCCGGCACCGCACCGGCGCGGTCGACGAGCCGGCGCACTGGAAGGCTGAGGGCGTGCTCGCCGACCTCGCGGGGCTCGCCGACCTCGTCCTGCTCGCGCATCCCGACGAGGCCGCGGCGCGGGCGGCCTACCCCGGGCACCTGCCGATGTCGGTGACGGTGCTGGCGTTCCACGCGCCGGCCGGCGACCCGGAGGATCCGCCGGTGCTCACCGTCGAGCGGCACGGCTCGCTGCACGTCGACCAGGTGCGCCGGGCCGCCGCGCCGCTCGGTCTCCAGGTACGCCTCGGCGTGGGTGCCGGCACCCGGCTACGGTCGCGGTCGTACGCCGCCGAGCTGGTCTGACCGGTCCGGTCCTCGGCGTTGCCGTCGCCGGGGCGCGGCGGCAGCGGGCCGGCTTAGGCTGGTACCGGGCCGTGACCGCGGCCCCGGGACGCCACCCGGCCGGCCAGCAGACCCGCCAGCGGCACCGGCCCCACCCCGTGCCCTCCGGCGTCGATCAGGCGGCTGAGCGGGCTCCGCTTGACCGGGCTTCGCTCATCGACCGCACGACCGCCGGGGCGGGCACGGGGTGGGAGGGCGGGTCAGGCGTCGGCGGAGGTGGGCAGGGCGGCGGCCCCGGAGCCGGCCGCCAACACCTTGGCCTGCTGCGGCCAGGTGGCCAGGCTGGCGGTGGCGCGCAGTCCGGCGGCGCGGACGGTGTCCCGCAGCGCGGCCTCGTCCAGCTCGGCGAGCTGCGCGTACGTCCGGATGCCCGCGTCGTGCAGGGCGGCGGCCATCTTCGGCCCGACGCCCTGGATCCGTCGGAAGTCGTCGGTGGCCTGCGTCCCAGCCGCCTGTGCCGGAGCTGCCTGAGCGGGTACGGCGACCGGTGCGGCGGCGACCGGCGAGGTGACGGTCTCCGTGGCCGACTCGGTCGGGTCGACGGCCGGGGCCGGTTCCTCGACGGTGCGGTGCTGCGCCGCCACGGTAGCGGCCGGCGCGGCGAGACGCTCCGGTGCGGCCGGTTCGGTGGCCGGTTCCGTGGCGGCCGGTTGCGGTGCGGCCGGTTCGGCGGCGGGCTCCGGGGCGGACAGTTCCGGTGCGGCCGGCTCGGCGGCCGGTACCGGCGCGGAGTCGCCGGTGGTCCGCCCGTCGGTGGTCGGCTCCGGGCCGGAGAGGTCGGTGGTCCGCCGGTCGGTGTCGGTCGCACCCTGGTCCGTGCGGACCTCGTCGGCGAGCACCCCCGCCGTCGGGGCGGGATCCACAGCCGCGACCGGTGCCGGGTCGACGGTCGCCTTCGGCTGTCCGCTCCCCACGGTGGCGGCGGGTGGCGGCTCGTCCAGCACGGCGGCGACCGGGTCACCCTCCACGATGGGCCGGGCGGCCGGCACGTCCCGCCGGCCACGCAGCAGCCAGCCGGCCGCCAGGCCCGCCACCAGAGCCACGATGAGTATCAGCCAGTGCCCGAAAGACCACGCCACAGCAAACCTCCCACAAGGTCACGTCGGAAAAGTCGCGAGAAAAGCTCGCCGCAGCTTCGCACACCGGCAACCGTGACGACAGACAGGACCGCCCGACCGCCGCGCTGGTGGGACGCCGTCAACCGGGGGTGTCGGCCGGGCGACGGACGGTCGCGACCGGACGGGCACCCGCCGCAGCCCCCGTTCCCGGTCGACCTCGCACGACGCCGGCCGACTGCCGGACGGCAGCCCCCGGCGGAGCACGGACGGGGTGACGCCACCGACCCCGGCGCGTCCGCGCCGGGGTCGGTGGTCGGGTGGCTCAGTTCTCCTCGCCCCGGTAGGTGTAGAAGTCGTCGACGAACTTGCGGCGCAGCGGTGGCACCCGGCTGGTGACCCGGAAGTAGCCCCGCGCGCCCAGCAGGGCCAGCCGACCGAAGACCGGCCGGTACATCCGGTCGTCGCCGCTGGTGCCGCTGCGGGAGAGCGAGTCCGCGACACGGGCGAAGCCGTACGGCACCATCTCCGCCTCGTAGTCGGCCACCGCCTGCACGAGCGTCTTCTCCCCGGCGGCGGCCCGGATCAGCTGCCGGCGTAGCAGGTTCGCATCCCTCAGCGCGGTGTTGGCACCGACGCCCCGGCCCGGTGTCATGGTGTGGATGGCATCGCCGAGCAGGGTGACCGTGCTGCTCTTCCACGGTGGCACCGGCTCCGAGGTCGACACCCGGATCGGCAGGGCGCTGGCCGGGTCGGCGCGGGCCAGCAGCTCGCGCAGGTGCGGATGCCAGGTGCGGGTCAGGTCTGCGGCGACCCGGAGGAGGTCCTCGCCGCGGCGCCGCATGACGTCGGAAGGGAACCGGCGGGCGGTGCTCCAGACGACGAGGTTGATGTTGTCCCGGGTGTTGTCGTGACGCAGCCCCGGCCACCGCCGCAGCAACTCGGCGTCCGAGTCGGCGAGGCCGGGCTTCAGCCTGCCGTCGGCGTCCCACTTGAACTCCATCACGTGCAGCACCCCCATCATCCCGGCGGTGCCGAAGATCAGCGAGATGCCCTGTCGTACGCGGGGCGGCAGCAGGTCGCGGGTGTGCGCGGTCAGCGGCACGCGGGTGGCGATGTTGATGGTGCCGGCGTCGCGGATCACCGCGTGGGGCAGGTACTGGCGGCGTACGGCGGAGTGCGTACCGTCGGCCGCGACGAGCAGGTCACCGGTGGCGGTGCCGCCGTCGGCGAAGTGCGCGGTGACGGTCCCGTCGGCGTGCTGGTCGTACCGGGTGAAGGTGCGGCCGAAGTGCACCACGTCCTCCATGCCGGTGAGCAGGACCTGGCGCAGCGTCATCCGGGCCACCGAGCGTTCGGTGTTCACCGGGTCGGTGTCCGGACGCAGTTCGAACGACGCGGTCTCGCGCAGCCGCTGGCTGATGACCGTGAACCAGCGGGGCGCGCGGGCGCAGGTGACCAGGAAGAGGTCGAACAGGTCCGGCGGCAGGCAGTCACGCAGCGCCCGGCTGCCGGTCGGGCCGATGCCGACCCGGTAGCCCAGCAGGCCGTCCGCACGGGTGCGGTAGCGCTCGTAAACGGCCACGCTGATCCCTGCCCGCCGCAGCCCCTGGGCCAGGCACAGCCCGCCGGTGCCCGCGCCGACGATCAGGACGTGGGGGCGTTCGCCGGTCATCGTCACGCCCGCCTCACCCGGCGGCCCGGGGCGCCGGCACCTCGGCGGCGTCCCAGGTGTAGAAGCAACCGGCGATCGCGTCGCGCGGCGAGCGCCAGGTCGGCAGGTACGGCGAGGTGTGCGCGGACAACCGGTCGTTGACCTGTCGGTAGAGCGGGTGGTCGCGGGCCGCGGCCAGGGCGTCGGCCTCGACGTTCGCGGTCTCCATGACGTGGACCAGCAGGTCGTGCAGGCAGTACAGGGACCGGTGGCGGACCCCGGTCAGGCCGGGCAGCTCGGTCGCGTCGGACTCGGCGAAGATCTGCGCCACACGCCCCTCCGCACCGGGGATGATCCTGCTGACGATCACTAGACGACTCATCGGACCCCTCTCGCCGGTGGCCACGCCGTCGGGTCGCGGGCCACGGACTGCTGTGCCGACCACCCTGCCCCGGGCACTGTCACCTGCCCGTCAACGCGGTGTCCGGGTGCGGTGACGCCGCTCAGCGACGTGGCGCGGGCGCGGTGACGCCGCTCAGCGACGTGGCGCGGTACGGGCGGCCGGGCCGTGGCGGGCGACGTCGGTGGTCCGGGTGGCGCGGCGGATCGGCGCGAGCGTGTCGTCGAGCAGGGCGCTCATCGCCGGCGACGGTTCCAGCCGCAGCTCCCGCAACAGCAGGTCGCGGTAGACGTAGTAGGCATGCACCGCCTCGAAGGCGTTGCCCTCCGCGAGGTGGATGCGCACCACCAGCCGGTGCGGGGTCTCGCGCAACGGCTCGGCGGCCATCGCCTCCAGCGCCGCGTCGAGTGCCTCGCCGTGCCGGCCGGCCGCGAGGTACTGGCCGGCGACCTGTTCGAGCATGTGCAGCCGCAGTTGGCGCAGGCGTTCCCGGTCGGCGAGGACCCAGTCGTCGTACCAGCCGGGCAGCAGGTCGTGCCGGCCGGCGTCCAGGGCGGCCGTCGCACCGTGCGGGTCCTGCCCCTCGCGTACCCGCACGGCGGTGTCGACAAGGTCGTCCACGTCCACCCCGACCGCGGGGTCGAGGCGCACCGTGTCCGTTGTGGTGGTGAGCGGGCAGCAGGGGTCCTGGCGCAACCGCCACAGCGCGGTACGCAGCGACGACAGGGCGCGGTCCTCCGCGGCGTCCGGCCAGAGCAGCCCGGCCAGGTGGCTGCGGGTGGCGCCGGGTCGCAACCCGATCAGGGCGATGACCCGCTGCAACCCCCGGGGCACGACGACCGGTTGGTCGTCGTGCGTGAGGCGGAAGCCGCCGAGCAGGTGCAACCGGACCTCGACGGGACGGGGCCCGGTGGTCGACAGCGGTGGATCAGCGGCCACGCGGCACCCCCTGGGAAGACAACCGGATCCGTGCGGTGTCCCCGGCACGGTCGCCGCGACGCCACTGTCGACTCGCTCCCGCCGCGCGTCCGGGTCGACGTCGACCCCGATGCGCCCGGCTCGGCCCGGGCCGCCGGACTGACCGCGACGAAGATTATCAATTACCGTTACGCTGAGTCAACCTCGGTGTCCGTGGTCCAACTCCAGCGTGGATCCGCGAGAACGGCTCTGAACTGCAACAACGTTAACTGCTTGCCGCATCACGCCGTTGCTGTGGACCACCACTGCACAGGTGGCATCAACGCACCGTCACCAGCATGTCAAGTGGGTGAGCGGGTTCCGTGACGCCCGGGTGACGGCGGCGTCCGCATCGTGTCGGGCAGTCGTCCGGCGCACCCGGTGCCGTCGTCACCGGCACCGGCACCGGCACCGGCGCACGGTGGGGGGAGGCCCAGGCATGGACCGTACGTTGATCGTCGCGAAGGTGGTGCCCACCGCCGAGACCGCGATCGCCGACATCTTCGCCGAGTCCGACCGCGGCGAGCTGCCCCACCTGGTGGGCGTCCGGCACCGCTCGCTCTACCGGCTGCACGACCTCTACGTGCACCTGATCGAGACCGGGACGCCCGGCGACGGCGCGGTGGAGGCCGTCCGGGACCACCCCGAGTTCATCCGGGTCAGCGAACGCCTGCGCCCCCACATCTCGCCCTACCTGCCGACCTGGCGGACCCCCCGGGACGCCATGGCGCACTGCTTCTACCGCTTCGACGCCAGCCCCGTCGGGCGGCCGTCGTGACCGCCACCACACCGACCGGAGACCAGCTCTGGTCCCGCTGCGCGGGCTGTGCCACCCTCCTGTACCGCAAACGGCTGCGCCGCAACCTCGACGTGTGCCCCGAGTGTGGACGGCACGCCCGGCTGGCCGCGCCGGAACGGCTGCGTCAGCTCGTCGACCCCGACTCGTTCACCGCGCTGCCCGACCGGGCGGTGCAGGTCGACCCGATCGTCTTCGTCGACGAGCTGCCGTACCCGCACCGGCTCAGCGCCGCCCGGGCCGCCACCGGCCTCGCCGAGGCGGTGCTGTGCGGCACCGCCACCATCGGCCGGCACCGCTGCGCCCTCGCCGTGATGGACTTCCGGTTCCTCGGCGGCAGCCTCGGCTGCGCCGTCGGAGAGCTGATCGTCCGCACCGCCGAGCGGGCCCTCGACGCCGGTGTCCCCCTGGTCCTGGTCACCGCCTCCGGCGGGGCCCGGATGCAGGAGGGTGCGCTGGCACTGATGCAGATGGCCACCGTCAGCCAGGCCGTCGCCGGGCTGCGCGAGGCCGGACTGCTCACCGTCAGCGTCCTCACCGACCCCACGTACGGGGGAGTGGCGGCGTCCTTCGCCACCAACACCGACGTGCTGATCGCCGAGAGCGGTGCCCGGATGGGCTTCGCCGGCCCCCGGGTCATCCGGCAGGTCACCGGCCGGTCCCTGCCCGAGGGCTTCCAGACCGCCCACTTCCTGCTGCGGTACGGCCAGGTCGACATGGTGACGCCGCGGCACGCCCTGCGGGGCCGGATCGCGGCGCTGCTGGCCGCCGCGGCGGCGGGCCGCCGGCCCGGTACGCGGCCCGGCGTACCCGCGCGGGATCCGGCATCGCGCCCGGCGCGGGCGGACGACGGATCCCACCCGGCCCCCACCCGCCCCGCCGACGCCTGGGAGACCGTGCGTCTGGCCCGGCATCCCGGCCGACCCACCACGCTGGACTATCTGGAGACCGCGTTCGACGGATTCGTGGAGCTGCACGGCGACCGCCTCGGTCGAGACTGCCCCGCCGTGGTCGGCGGCCTAGCCCGGCTCGACGGCCGGCACGTGGTGGTGGTCGGCCACCAGAAGGGACACGACAGCGCGGAACTGGCCGCCCGGAACTTCGGCATGGCCAGCCCCGCCGGGCACCGCAAGGCGCTGCGGCTGATGCGGCTCGCCGCCCGGCTCGGACTGCCCGTGGTTACCCTGGTGGACACGCCCGGCGCGGATCCCGGAGTGGACGCCGAGCAGCAGGGGCAGGCCGCCGCCATCGCGGAGAACATCCTGGCACTCAGCGTCCTGCCCACCCCGGTCGTCGCGGTGGTCACCGGCGAGGGTGGCAGCGGCGGGGCGCTCGCCCTGGCCGTCGCCGACCGGGTGCTCATGCTCCAGCACGCCGTCTACTCGGTGATCAGCCCCGAGGGCTGCGCGGCGATTCTGTGGCCGGGACGCGCCGCCACCGCGCAGGCCGCGCGGGCGCTGCGGCTGACCGCGCCGGACCTGCACCGCCTCGGCATCATCGACGAGATCGTCCCCGAGCCGCGGCCCGCCGCCCACCACGATCCGCAGGCCACGGCACACGCGGTCCGCGAGGCGGTGTCGGCGAACCTGCTGCCGCTGCTGGACGTGCCCACCCCGTCGCTGGTGCGTCGCCGCCGGCAGCGGTTCCGACGCTTCGGCGCTGCCCGCTCCGGCATCCGGGCGGGTTCCCGGTGAGCGGCGGGTCCGTCCCCGCCGGAACTCCGGCGACCGGGACCGACGTCGGGACGCACCAGCCCGCGCCACTGCGCCCGGCCGTTCCGCCGCCGGTGCGGCCCCGCCCCGCACCCGCACCGGCCGGGCCCGCCGTCCAGGACGGCCCGACCCGGCCCGCGCCCGCCGGGTGGCCCCCCGCCCGGCCTGTCCCCGGGACACCACCGACCCGCCCGGTACCGCCCACTCCCGCAACGAGCAGGCCCACGAAGCCGGCCGATCCGCCGCCTGCCGATCCGCCGCCCGCTCCCGTCGCCGACACCGGCGCGACCGGTGCCCCGGGCGGGTCGCCGGTCGCCGCACCCGTCGCGGATCCGGTCGCCACGCCAACGGCCGACGTGCCGCCCACCGACGTCGGCGCGGTGCCCACCGACGTGCCGCCCACCGACGTCGGCGCGGTGCCCGCCGACGTGGTCGCGGTGCTGGGTGACCTGCACCGGCAGGTGCGCCAGCTCGTCACCGAACTCGGCCGGCCGGTGCGCCGGATCCGGCTGCGCAGCGGGGTGACGGAACTGGAGGTGCAGTGGTACGACCCGGCGGGGCCGAGACCGTCGCCCCCGCCACCCGTGCCGTCCGTCGGCCCGGTGGCCGCGTCACCCACCGGCGTGCCGCCGGGTTCCGAACAGGACCTGCCGCCGGGTCCCGGGCGGGCCGAGCCGCCCACCCGGGCGGTCGTGCGGGCCCCGATGGTCGGCACCTTCCACTGCGCCCCGGAGCCCGGCGCCGCGCCGTACGTGGCCGTCGGTGACCGGGTCCGCCCGGGGCAGGTCGTCGGCATCGTCGAGGCGATGAAGCTGATGAACGAGGTCACCGCCGAGCGGGCCGGCCGGGTGGCCGAGGTGCTGGCCGTCGACGGTCAGCCCGTCGAGTACGACCAGCCGCTGCTCGCCCTGGATCCGGCCTGAGGAGGCGGGTCGATGTTCGAGAAGGTGCTGATCGCCAACCGGGGCGAGATCGCGTTGCGGGTGCTGCGGGCCTGCCGGGAACTGGGCATCCGCACCGCCGTCGTGTACTCCGCCGCCGACGCCGACTCGGCGGCGGTGCGGCTGGCCGACGAGACCGTCCGCATCGGCCCTGCGGCCAGCCGGCGCAGCTACCTCGACGCCGCCGCCGTCATCGAGGCGGCCCGCATGGTCGGCGCGCAGGCGGTGCACCCCGGATACGGCTTCCTCTCCGAGAACGCCGACTTCGCCGAGATCTGCGTCGACAACGGGCTCACCTTCGTCGGCCCGCCGCCGGAGGTGATGTCCGCGTTGGCCGACAAGTCCTCGGCGCGGGCGCTGATGCGCCGGGCCGGCCTGCCGCTGCCCCCGGGGGCGGTCGCCGCGGTGCCCAGCGCGGCCGAGGCCGCCGAGGTGGCCGCCGCCGTCGGCTACCCGGTCATCGTGAAGGCCGCCGCGGGCGGCGGTGGGCGCGGGATGACGGTGGTCCACTCGCCGGCCGACCTGTCCCGGGCGTACGCGCGCACCCGCGCCGTCGCGCAGGCCGCCTTCGGCGACGACCGGGTGTACGTCGAGCGGTACCTGACCGAGGCCCGTCACGTCGAGGTGCAGCTGCTCTGCGACGGCCACGGCAACGGGGTGCACCTGGGCACCCGGGACTGTTCGGTGCAGCGCCGCCACCAGAAGCTGGTCGAGGAGGCGCCGGCCCCGTCGTTGACCACCGCCACCCTGGACGCCGTAGCCGCCGCCGCGCTGCGGGGTGCGCTCGCCGTCGGCTTCACCGGCGCCGGCACCATGGAGTTCCTGGTCGACGCCGAGGAGCGGTTCCACTTCCTGGAGATCAACTGCCGGATCCAGGTGGAGCACCCCGTCACCGAGATGATCACCGGGATCGACATCGTGCACGAGCAGCTGCACGTCGCCGCCGGCACCGCCCTGCGCTGGCGCCAGGAGGACGTCCGCCTGCACGGGGTGGCCGTCGAGTGCCGGGTCAACGTGGAGGACCCCGATCGGGACTTCGCCCCGACCCCCGGCCGGCTCGACCGTTTCGTCCCGCCCGGCGGCCCGTTCACCCGCGTCGACACCCACGGCCACGCCGGCTACACCGTCGGGCCCTGGTACGACTCCCTGCTCGCCAAGGTCGCCGTCTGGGCGCCCGACCGGGAGCTGGCCCTCAACCGCCTCGAACGCGCCCTGAACGAGTTCGAGATCACCGGGCCGGGGGTGCGTACCACCATCCCCTTCGTCCGGCGGGTGCTCGACGACGCCGCCTTCCGCAAGGGCCGCTACTCGACCGGCCTGGTCGACCGGCTGCTCGCCGAACCGTCCGTCGTACCACCGAGGAGGACCCGATGACCGTCACCGACGGCCGCCCGCTCGCCGCCGAGATCACCGCCATCCTGGTGACCAACTGCGGCCTGGACCCCGACGCCGCGGCCCGCGCGCCGGCCGCCTCCCTGGAGGAGCTGGGGATGGACTCCCTCGCCCTGCTGGAGCTGTCCGCCGTGCTCGCCGACCGGTGGCAGGTCACCCTCCCCGAACAGGCCGGGCAGCTCAGCATCCCCGCCGTCGCCGGGATGGTCGCCCGCCGCGTCGATCCGCCCGGCCACACCGAGAACAGCGTCGTCATCGCCGCGCCGCTGCCGCTGGTCTGGGAGGTCACCAACGACGTCGCCGGCTGGCCCGACCTCTTCACCGAGTACGCCAACGCCGAGATCCTCGCCCGCGACGGCGACACCGTGCGGTTCCGGCTCACCATGCACCCCGACGAGAACGGGGTGGCCTGGAGCTGGGTCAGCGAACGCACCCCCGATCCGGCCACCCGACAGGTGCGGGCCCGCCGGGTGGAGACCGGGCCGTTCGAGTACATGAACATCCACTGGACCTACACCGAGGAACCCGACGGCACCCGGATGACCTGGGTGCAGGACTTCGCGATGAAGCCCACCGCACCGGTCGACAACGCCGGCATGGCCGAGCGGATCAACACCAACAGCGTGGTGCAGTTGGCCATCATCCGGGACCGCATCGAACGGCTGGCCCGCAGAGGCCGGTCCGACGACCCGGAGCCGACGGCCACATTCCCGACGGGAGGCGACGATGAGTGACCTGACACTGGTGGCCGCCCGGGACGTCCCGGCCGACCGCCGCCGCGGGGGCGAGCTGCGCGTCCTGCTGGGTCCCCGCACCGTCGGCAGCACCTCCGGCTTCATGGGCGTGGCGACCATGGCGCCGGGGGAGCGCATCGCCGAGCACTACCACCCCTACAGTGAGGAGTTCCTCTACGTCGTACGCGGCACCGTCACCGTCGACCTCGACGACGAGCCTGTGCCCCTCGCCGCCGGGGAGGCGCTGTTCGTGGCCCGCAACGTGCGGCACCGACTGCGCAACACCGGCGACGAGCCCGCCGAGGTCGTCTTCCACCTCGGACCGCTGGCCCCCCGCCCCGAACTCGGCCACGTCGACACCGAACTGGTCGACCAGCGGGACGGGTCGTGACCGGCCGCCGGACCGTGGTCACCGGCGTCGGGGTGGTCGCCCCCGGCGGTGTCACCCGCGACCGGTTCTGGAAGACGATCACCGAGGGGCGCACCGCCACCCGCCGGATCACCTTCTTCGACCCGTCGCCGTTCCGCTCCCAGATCGCCGCCGAGTGCGACTTCGACCCCGACGCCGCCGGACTCAGCCCGGCCGAGCGGCAACGCGCCGACCGGTACGTGCAGTTCGCGCTGGCCTGCGCCGCCGAGGCCCTCGCCGACAGCGGCCTCGACCTCACCGACGAGCTGCGCGACCGGGCCGGCGTGGTACTCGGCACCGCCGTCGGCGGCACGATGGCCCTGGAACAGGAGTACGTCCGGGTCAGCGACTCCGGTCGACACTGGCTGGTCGACGCCGCCCTCGGTGGCCCGTACCTGTACCAGGCGCTGGTGCCCAGCAGCCTGGCCGCCGACGTGGCCTGCCGGCACGGCCTGCACGGCCCCGCGCAGGTGGTGTCCACCGGCTGCACCTCCGGCATCGACGCCGTCGGCTACGCCCACCAGCTCGTCGCCGACGGCGAGGCCGACGTCGTGCTCGCCGGGGCGGCTGACTCACCCATCTCCCCGGTGACGGTCGCCTCGTTCGACGCCATCAGGGCCACCAGCCCGGACAACGACGATCCGGCGCACGCGTCCCGCCCGTTCGACGCCGACCGGCACGGGTTCGTCCTCGCCGAGGGCGCGGCGGTGCTCGTGTTGGAGGAGGCCGAACACGCCCGCCGCCGGGGCGCGCACGTCTACTGCGAGGTCGCCGGGTACGCCGGGCGCAGCAACGGTTTCCACATGACCGGCCTGCGCCCCGACGGGATCGAGCTGGGGTTGGCCATCGCCGACACGCTGCGGCAGGCCCGGCTGGACCCGGCCGCGGTGTCCTACATCAGCGCCCACGGATCCGGTACCCGGCAGAACGACCGGCACGAGACGGCGGCCTTCAAGCGGGCGCTCGGGCAGTCGGCGTACCAGGTGCCGATCAGTTCGATCAAGTCGATGGTGGGGCACTCGCTGGGCGCGATCGGCGCGATCGAGATGGCCGCCTGCGCCCTGGCCGTCGAGTACGGCGTGGTGCCCCCCACGGCCAACTGGGCCACCCGCGACCCCGAATGCGACCTGGACTACGTGCCCAACGAGGCGAGGGACCTGCCCGTGGACGTCGCCCTGTCGGTGGGCAGCGGCTTCGGCGGCTTCCAGTCCGCGATGCTGTTCCGTCGCCTGCCCCGGCAGGCCGCCGCGTGAGCCCCGCCGGCCAGCCCGCCACACCCGGCCCGGCGACTGTCGCCCCCGCCGCGCGACCGTCCACCGCCCGCGCCGTGGTCACCGGCATCGGCGTCGTCGCGCCCAGCGGGATCGGCGCCGACGTGCACTGGCGCACCCTGACCGCCGGCAACTACCGCGTCGGCCCGCTCACCCTGTTCGACGCCACCGGCTACCCCACCCGACTCGGCGGGGAGGTGCCCGACTTCGACCCGGCCGGGTACGCCGACAACCGGGCCCTCGTGCAGACCGACCGGTGGACCCACCTCGGCTTCGCCGCCACCCGGCTCGCCCTGGCCGACGCCGGCCTGCCCGAGCAGGCGCCCGACCCGTACGCCTGGGCGGTCACCCTGGCCAGCTCGTCCGGCGGCAACCTGTTCGGGCAGCGGGAACTGCAACGCCTGTGGTCGTCGCCGTCGCGCACCGTCGGGGCGTACCAGTCGATCGCCTGGTTCTACGCGGCCAGCGTCGGCCAACTGTCCATCCGCCACCAGTTCAAGGGCCCCTGCGGGGTGCTCGTCGCCGAGTCCGCCGGTGGGCTGGACAGCCTCGCCCATGCCGTGCGCACCGTCCGTCGGGGCACCCCCGTGGTCGTCGCCGGGGCGACCGAGTGCCCGCTGAGCCCGTACGCGCTGGCCTGTCAGCTCCGCTCCGGGCTGCTCAGCGACGTCGCCGACCCGCGGGCGTACCGGCCGTTCGACGCCGCCGCCAGCGGTTACCTGCCCGCCGAGGGCGGTGCCGTGTTCGTGGTGGAGGAGTACGGTCACGCCCTGGCCCGGGGGGCCCGCATCTACGGTGAGGTCGCCGGCTGGGGTGCCACCCACGACGCCGTCCACACCGGAGCGGATCACGGCGGTGACCCGGTGCAGTACGCCCGCGCCATGCGGCTGGCGCTCGACCGGGCCACGGTGGACCCGGCACAGGTGGACCTGGTGCTGCCCGACGCGCTCGGGGTGCCCCGACACGACCTGGCCGAGGCGCGGGCGCTGCGCGCCGTCTTCGGCGACCGGCCACCGCCGGTGAGCACGCACAAACCGCTGACCGGGCGGGCGCACCAGGGCGGCGCGGCGCTGGACGTGGCCACGGCGTTGCTCGCCTTCGCCCACGACACGCTGCCCGCCTCCGTCGGCCCCGACGAGGTGGCTCCCGGCTGTGAGCTGGACTTCCTACGTGAGTGCCGGCGACCCCGGGAACGGATCGCGCTGGTCTGCGCACGGGGCTTCGACGGGTTCAACAGTGCGCTGGTGTTGCGCGGTGCGCCGCCGGCGGGACAGGGGTGGTGATGACGGCACAACGGCGGGCCCGCGTGGTCTTCCTGGTCCGCGTGCGACAGGAGCGCACCGACGACTTCCTGCGCGCGTACGAGCAGGTGCGGCATCTGGTCGCGGACGGGGTGCCCGGCCACCTGGTCGACCAGGTGTGTCGCTCGTCGACCGATCCGGAGCAGTGGTTGATCACCAGCGAGTGGGCCAGCCTGGCCGACTTCGAGGCGTGGGAGCGCAGCCCCGAGCACCGGGATCTGGTGCGGCCGATGCGGGAGTGCTTCACCGACGCCCGGTCGTTGCGTTTCCACGTGCACGCCCAGACGCCACCTCCGGCGTGACGGTCACGGGGACGGCCGGTTCGAGTCCCACGCGGCGGCCAGTCGCTTGGGTGCGCGGGCGTACCACGCCTCCACCACCAGCTCGGCCAGTTCGGCGACGTCGACGCGGTCGAGCCGCACCAGCACCGCCGGGTAGCCGTCGAAGTGCGCCGTGGTGAGGTAGACCGCCGGGTCGTCGGCGAGCAGGGCCTCCTTGACGCCCAGGTCCGCCACCCGCACCCCGAGCACCGGGCCGTCGGGCGCGGCCGGACCCAGCTCGTCGATCTCGTTGCGGCGCAGGGGCCGCTCCCAGACGAACGCCTTGCCCCGCACCGTCCAGGCCGGCAACCCGCCGTAGGACGGGCGCTCGTCGGTCTCCGGCAGCCCGAGCACGATGCGACGCACGTCGTCGAAGGTGGCCACGACGTGACGATACGCGACCGACCGTGCGGGCCGGGAGAGCCGAGGAGCACCGGGGCCCGGCGATTCGACCCACCGTCACGGTGGCGACCGGTGGCCGGGTGGATTGACGCCCGTCCTCGACCCCGATACGGTCCGGGCGCATCCGCCATCCCGGCGTACCCGAGAAGGGGCCGCATGCCGACCGACCCGCCGGCCGCCTGCCTGGCCGATCTGGCCGAGCGGGCCCGCGCCGTGCTGCCCGCCGACGTCTGGGACTACGTCGAGGGCGGCAGCGGCGCCGAGGTCACCCTGCGGGCCAACCGGGCCGCCCTGGACCGGGTGGCGGTGCTGCCCCGGATGCTGCGTGGGGTGCACACCCCCGACCTGCGGGTGGAACTGCTGGGCCGACCGTCCGCGCTGCCGGTGGCGGTCGCGCCGATGGCCTACCAACGGCTGGTGCACCCCGACGGTGAGTGGGCGCTGGCCACGGCGGCGCGGGACGCGGGCGTGCCCTACGTGGCCAGCACCCTGGCCAGCACCGCCGTGGAGCAGGTGGCCGCGACCGGCGCCGAGGTCTGGTTCCAACTCTACTGGCTGCGCGACCGGGGTCTCGTCGTCGACCTGCTGGACCGGGTCGGCGCCGCCGGATGCCGGGCCCTGGTGGTCACCGTCGACGTGCCCCTGCTCGGCCGCCGCCTGCGCGACCTGCGCAACGCGTTCCGCCTGCCGGCCGGGGTGACCGCCGCGAACCTGCGCGGCGGGCGCGGCGACCTCGCCCACGGCGGTGCCCCCGGCGTCACCCCGGTCGCCACCGCGTCGGCCTTCGCCCCGGCGCTGCGCTGGTCGGACCTCGACTGGCTGCGCGGGCGGACCGACCTGCCGCTGGTCGTCAAGGGGGTGCTCGATCCCCGTGACGCGGTCGAGGCCGTCGGGGTGGGCGCGGACGCGGTGGTGGTGTCCAACCACGGCGGCCGGCAGCTCGACGGGGCCCCGGCCAGCGCCGCCGTGCTGCCCGAGGTGGTGGCGGGCGTCGGCGACCGGTGCGAGGTCCTGCTCGACAGCGGTGTCCGGTCCGGCACCGACGTGCTGCGGGCGTTGGCCCTCGGCGCGAGCGGCGTCCTGCTCGGCCGGCCGCTGCTGTGGGGTCTCGCCGCCGGTGGCCGCGCCGGTGCCGGACGGGCGTTGTCGATCCTCGCCGACGAGTTGCGCGACGCCCTCACCCTGGCCGGCTGTGCCGACCCGGCCGCCGCGCGGAACCTGCGGACCATGCGTACGGACTGACCCAGCGCGTTCACCACGACGCAAACTGCGACGGCCGGGCTGCCGTGGTCCTGGGTGGACGGTCATAATGGGCGACATGGTTGCCTGGGAGTACGCCCTGCTGGTCCGCCGCTACCAGGGGCAGGGCCGCAATTTCCACGTGTCGTTCGTCTGGTACGGCCCGGACGGTTCCCGGAAGGACATCACGGCGTACGGCGACACCGCGATCGCGCACCTCAACCGGGCCGGCCGGGATGGCTGGGAACTGGTCTCCGCCGCGGAGGACGTGAACAACGTGCAGGGCAGCACCGAGGTGCACCGCTACCACCTGAAGCGCCCGCTGGCCTGAGTCCGGCCGGTGACCGCCGCGGCGGCGGCGCGGTTGCGGCATGTCGGGGTATCCGGGTGACCGGATACCCCGACATGCCGCACACCGCGTCGAGCATCGTCTCAGGCCGGGACGGCGGTGGGTCAGCCCAGGTCGACGTGGGGATACAGCGGGAAACCGGCCAGCAGTTCGGTGGCCTGCCGGCTGATCTTGTCGGCGAGGGCCGGGTCGAGCACGTACTTCGCCTTGGAGGCGGTGCCGTCCGGGTTCGCGCCGGCCGTGGTCTGGCTCAGCACGGTGTGGATCAGCTCGGCCGTGGCGTCCATTTCGGCTGTGCCGAGGCCCCGGCTGGTCAGCGCCGGCGTGCCGATGCGGATGCCGGAGGTGTACCAGGCGCCGTTCGGGTCCTGCGGGACGGAGTTGCGGTTGGTGACGATGCCCGAGTCGAGCAGCGCCTGCTCGGCCTGCCGGCCGGTCAGGCCGTAGCCGGACACGTCGATGAGCACCAGGTGGTTGTCGGTGCCGCCGGTGACCAGGGTCGCGCCCCGCCGGGCCAGCCCCTCGGCGAGTGCCTGCGCGTTGGCGACGATGCGCCGGGCGTAGTCGGCGAAGTCGGGACGGCGGGCCTCGGCCAGCGCGACGGCCTTGGCGGCCATCACGTGCGGCAGTGGGCCACCGAGGACCATCGGGCAGCCCCGGTCGACCTGGTCGGCCAGTTCCGGCCCGCACAGCACCATGCCGCCGCGCGGGCCGCGCAGCGACTTGTGGGTGGTGGTGGTGACGATGTGCGCGTGCGGCACCGGGTCGAAGTCGCCGGTGAAGACCTTGCCGGCGACGAGGCCGGCGAAGTGTGCCATGTCGACCATGAACGTGGCTCCGACGGAGTCGGCGATCTCGCGCATGATCCGGAAGTTGACCTTGCGCGGGTACGCCGAGTAGCCGGCGACGAGGACCAGCGGCTTGAACTCGCGCGCCGCCTCGGCGACCTTGTCGTAGTCGACCAGGCCGGTGGCCGGGTCGGTGCCGTAGCTGCGCTGGTCGAACATCTTGCCCGAGATGTTCGGCCGGAAGCCGTGGGTCAGGTGGCCGCCCGCGTCCAGCGACATGCCCAGCATCCGCTGGTTGCCCAACTCCCGGCGCAGCGCGAACCAGTCCGCCTCGGTGAGGTCGTTGACGTGCCGGGCCTGGGCCCGCTTCAGCGCCGGTGCCTCCACCCGGTCGGCCAGGACCGCCCAGAAGGCGACCAGGTTGGCGTCGATGCCCGAGTGCGGCTGCACGTAGGCGTGCGCCGCGCCGAACAGCTCCCGGGCGTGTTCGGCGGCGAGGGCCTCGACCGTGTCGACGTTCTGACAGCCGGCGTAGAAGCGACGGCCGACCGTGCCCTCGGCGTACTTGTCGCTGAACCAGTTGCCCATCGCCAGCAGCGTCGCCGGGGAGGCGTAGTTCTCGCTGGCGATCAGTTTGAGCGACTCCCGCTGGTCGGCCAGCTCGGCGCCGATGGCGTCGGCCACCCGTGGTTCGACGGCCCGGATGACCTCGAGAGCACTGCGGAAAGCGGTGGATTCGGCATTCGGCGACGGCATGGAACCTCCAGGAGACGTTCGGAAGGCCCAGGCGCTCGGCGTGCGTCCTTGCGACGGGACCGCTTCCCGATGGTGCTCCATCCCCACGCGCCAGTCACGGCCCGTGCTGATCCTACCGCCTCCGTCCGTGCCCATCCGCACGCCGTCCCCGGGCACCCCTCGCCGTCGACGCCGGGTGTCCGTAAGATCGACGCATGGTCAGTGGCGGAGGCGGCGACGGGAGCCTGCTCGCCATCAGCGACCTGCACGTCGGTCACTCGGGCAACCGGGAGGTGGTCGAGGGCCTGCGGCCCACCGCGCCGGGCGACTGGCTGCTGGTGGCCGGCGACGTCGGCGACACGG
This sequence comes from Micromonospora nigra, assembly GCF_900091585.1. Lineage (NCBI taxonomy): Bacteria > Bacillati > Actinomycetota > Actinomycetes > Micromonosporales > Micromonosporaceae > Micromonospora > Micromonospora nigra. The sequence continues at coordinate 5,814,228 of NZ_FMHT01000003.1, forward strand.
TGGCCGACGTCGAATGGGCCCTCGGGCTGCTCGCCCGGCGGTTCGACACCGTGGTGTGGGCGCCCGGCAACCACGAACTGTGGACCCCGCCGGCCGACCCGGTCGACCTGCGCGGCGTGGCCCGCTACGAGTATCTCGTGGCCATGTGCCGGCGGCTCGGTGTGCTGACCCCGGAGGACCCGTACCCGGTCTGGCGGGGCCCCGGCGGCCCGGTGCTCGTCGCGCCGCTGTTCCTGCTGTACGACCACAGTTGGCGCCCCGACGGCCTGGACACCGTCGAGGCGGCGCTCGCCGAGGCGTACCGGACCGGGGTCGTGTGCACCGACGAGTTCCTGCTGCACCCCGACCCGTACCCCAGCAGGTCGGCCTGGTGCGCGGCGCGCGTCGAGGCGACGGCCCGCCGGCTCGCGGACCGGCCGCCCGGCATGCCCACCGTGCTGGTGAACCACTTCCCGCTGGTGCGTGAACCGACCCGGGTGCTGCGCTACCCGATCTTCGCCCAGTGGTGCGGCACCGAGGCCACCGCCGACTGGCACCGCCGCTACGACGCCGCCGTCGCCGTGTACGGCCACCTGCACATCCCGCGCACCACCCGGCACGACGGCGTGCGCTTCGAGGAGGTCTCGGTGGGCTACCCGCGGGAGTGGCGGCCGCGGGGCGGGCCCCCGGCCCCGCGGCGGATCCTGCCCGCCTGAAGCCGGCGGTCGCAGCCGCGCCGGCCGCGGTGCGCGGGTGCCGGAGATCCCGCTGCGGGATCAGACCAGGGGGTCCAGGGCGTGGCCCAGCCGTGGTGCGAGCGTCCCGGCGTAGGTGGCGGTGATGTGGTTGGTGTCGCGGTAGACGAGCACGCGCGCGACTCACCGGGCGTCAAACTCGGCGGCCCCGCCGATGACCGGCGCGCACCGGTCGCGGGGGCAGATCGCGTCGTTCAGGTCCACCAGATGGACGTCGGGGCCAGCTCCCACAGGCGGGTGGTGGTGACGAAGTAGGCGCGGGCGGGGTTGTCCCCGGTCAGCCAGACCGGCCAGGCCAGAGAGGGGACCGCGACCAGGGCGAGCGCGGCCACCAGGTGCCCGGTCCGGAGCCGGTGGCGGGCGAACCAGGCTGCGCCCACCAGCAGCAGCGGCCACAACAGGTAGAACTGCTCCTCGACGGCGAGGGACCAGAAGTGCTGCAGCATGCTGGGCGCGCGGTTGGCCGCCAGATAGTCCACGGACTGTTCCGCCAGGCGCCAGTTCATCGCGTACAAGCCGCTGAAGACCACGTCCCAGCCGGTGGACGACCAGCGGGTGCGGGGCAGGAAGGCGAAGGTGAGGGCCAGGGTGGCCACGAGCACGAGCCCGGCCGCCGGGAGCAGCCGCCGGGCGCGGCGGGCGTAGAAGTCGACGAGCGAGATCTTCCCGGTGCGTTCCAGTTCGGTCACCAGCAGGCCGGTGATGAGGAACCCGGAGATGACGAAGAAGACGTCGACGCCGACGAAGCCGCCGGGGAGCAGTTGTTGGCTGGCATGGCCGACGAGCACCAGGGCCACGGCGACCGCGCGCAGGCCCTCGACGTCCCCGCGGAACCTGACGCGCGGGCTCGCCGTCGGTCGGATGGCTGTGTCCGTCACTCGCTGCACCTATTGATCACACGGGGGGTGACGATCCGCCCAGGAAGATATCGGACCTCGGGTGCGTTCCGGCTGTTTTGCCTGATCGGGGTCTGGCGTGTCGTCGATCCCTGGCCGACCTGCGCGACCCCGGGGAGTGGACGCGGGCGACGTGTGCCGACGGCTTGCCGGGGTAGACGGGTCGGGCTCGACAACCAACGTCTGGAGGTGTGCCGTGGCCACCATGGTCAAGGAGCCGGTCAGTCCGGTGAAGGACAAGAACTACGACCTCATCCACGCGGTGCAGATGTCGTTGCAGCACATCTGGCAGCTGGAGACGTACATCGCGGACGCGGAGGCCCGGGGCGACAGCGAACTCGCCACCTGGTTCCGCAAGATCCAGGAGAACAACCGCAAGGCGGGCGCACAGGGCAAGGAGATGCTGATGGCGCGCCTACAGGGCGAGCGTCACTGACCCCGCACCACGAGGGGTGGGTAGTCCTCGCCGGACCGCCGCCGGGTGCGCCCCCGCAGGACCGGGCACACCCGGTGCCGGCGTAACCCGGACGGGCCGTAACCATCCGCCGTGTCGGCGTGGCCCGAACGGGCCGCAACCCACCGCCGTGTCGGCGGGTTGCGGCTGGCCGCGCGACAACCGCCCGCCGCGACGGCCCGCCCGATACCGTGTGGGCGTGGCGACGCCGGCCGAGGAGATCCGGGTGGGGCAGCGGCTGGTCCGCGTCTCCAACCCCGACAAGCCGTACTTTCCGGAGCGGGGGCTGACCAAGCGGGACGTGGTCGACTACTTCCTGTCCGTCGGCGACGGCATACTGCGTGCCCTGCGGAACCGGCCGACGATGCTGGAACGGTGGCCGCGCGGCGTCTTCGAGGGCGCGACGATCGGCACCCGGCAGGACAACCGGGGTGACGCGTTCTACCAGAAGCGGGTGCCGGCGGGCGCGCCCGACTGGGTGGGAACCGCGCACATCACCTTCCCCAGCGGACGCACGGCCGACGAGGTCGCCCCGGGAGAGTTGGCCGTGGTGGCCTGGGCGGCCAACCTGGGCACCCTGCGCTTCCACCCCTGGCCCGTGACGAAGGACGACGTGGAGCGGCCCGATCAGCTGCGCATCGACCTCGACCCGATGCCGGGTGTCGACTTCGCGCAGGTGGTGCCGGTGGCCCACGAGGTGCGGGCGTTCCTCGACGAACTGGGCCTGGTCGGCCACCCGAAGACCACCGGCGGCCGGGGCCTGCACGTCTACCTGTCGATCGAGCCGCGGTGGAGCTTCGGCGACTGTCGACGCGCCGTGCTGGCGCTGGGCCGCGAGATGCAGCGCCGCCGCCCCGACCTGGTCACCACCACCTGGTGGCGGGACCAGCGGGACCGGCCGGTCTTCGTCGACTACAACCAGATGGCCCGCGACCACACGATGACGTCGGCGTACTCGATCCGCCCGACGCCCGCAGCCCTGGTCTCCGCCCCGCTGGACTGGTCGGAGCTGGACGACGCCCGGCCGACGGACTTCGACGTCACCACGATGCCGGCCCGGTTCGCCGAGCGCGGCGACCCGCACGCCGGCCTCGACGACCGCCGCTTCTCGCTGGAGCCGCTGCTGGAACTGGCCGACCGTGCGGGCCTGGCCGCCCCGCCCGAGCGCTGACGCCTCACTCCCACGGGCTGCGGGTGCCGGCGAACTCCTCGAAGACCAGCCAGCTGCGCGTCGAGAGCACCCCGGCGATGTTCTGCACCCGGTCCAGCACCACGTCGCGCAGGGTGGCGTTGTCGGGTGCCCGGACCAGCGCGAGCACGTCGTGTTCGCCGCTGAGCAGCGCCACGTGTTCGACGTAGCGCACCCGGGCCAGCTCCGCCGAGACCTCCCGCCAGCTGTTCTGCTGAATGGTCAGCGCGATGTACGCCGAGGTGCCCAGCCCGGCCGGCTCCGGGGCCACCCGCGCCGCGAACCCGGTGATGACGCCGTCGCGCAGCAGCCGCTCCACCCGCGCGTACGCGTTGGTACGTGAGACGTGCACCCGCTCGGCGAGGGTCCGCACGGACATCCGCCCGTCGTGGGCCAGTTCGTCGAGGATGCGCCGGTCCACCTCGTCGAGGGTGGCGACCGATCGTCCCGTTCCCCCCGGCCTGCCCTGCTCCGCGCCGGCCTCCTGGCTCATCCCAGCCCTCCTTCCGTGCCATTCATCCCGCGTTCACCGGGCATCTTGAGTCAATCATCCAACGGCAGGAGCATAGGTCCACCACACGTCCAGGAGGTCCCGCCGTGACGACCACACCCCCGGCAGTCCGCAGGGCATCCCCGCGGAAGCGCCGACCGGCCACCCCGGCCACCCCCGACCAGTCCGCCGGCCTGCTGCCGCAGGCGGAGCCGGTGCGGCTGCTGAACCCGGACGGCACCCCGCTGCCGGCCCGCGCCGACTACCCCGAGCCGCCCGGCGAGGCGCTGCGCGAGATGTACCGGCGCATGATCGTCGGCCGGCGCTTCGACGCCCAGGCCACCGCCCTGACCAAACAGGGTCGCCTCGCCGTCTACCCCTCCTCGCGCGGCCAGGAGGCGTGCCAGGTCGGCGGGGTGCTCGCCCTGCGCGACGACGACTGGGTGTTCCCCACCTACCGCGAGTCGATGGCGCTGACCGCGCGGGGCATCGACCCCGTCGAGGTGCTCACCCTGCTGCGCGGCGACTGGCACTGCGGGTACGACCCCGCCGCCCGGCGCACCGCCCCGCAGTGCACCCCTCTGGCGACCCAGTGCGTGCACGCCGCCGGCCTGGCCTACGGCGAGTCGTACCAGGGGCGCGACACCGTCGCGCTGGCCTTCATCGGCGACGGTGCCACCAGCGAGGGCGACTTCCACGAGGGGGTCAACTTCGCCGCCGTGTTCAAGGCCCCCGTCGTCTTCTTCGTGCAGAACAACAAGTACGCCATCAGCGTCCCGCTGTCCCGACAGACCGCCGCCCCGTCGCTGGCGTACAAGGGCGTCGGGTACGGCGTACCCAGCGAACAGGTCGACGGCAACGACCCGGTGGCGGTGCTCGCCGTGCTCACCCGCGCCGTCGCACACGCCCGCGCCGGCCACGGTCCCTTCCTGGTCGAGGCGCACACCTACCGGATGGAACCGCACACCAACGCCGACGACGCCACCCGCTACCGCGACGCCGACGAGGTCGAGGCCTGGCGCGACCGCGATCCCGTCGCCCGGCTGGAGACCTACCTGCGGGGGCTCGGCGTGCTCGACGACGCCGCCGTCGCGGAGATCGCCGAGGAGGCCGAGGCGTACGCCGCCGCGCTGCGCGAGCGGATGAACAGCCAGCCGACGGTCGACCCGCTGAGCCTGTTCGACCACGTCTACGCCGAACCCACCCCGCAACTGGTCGAGCAACGGGCGCAGGTCCGCGCCGAGTTGGTCGCCGCCGGCGACGAGCAGGGAGACGCCTGATGGCCACCATGACGATGGCGAAAGCCCTCAACGCCGCGCTCGCCGACGCCCTGCTCGACGACGAGCGGGTCGTCGTCTTCGGCGAGGACGTCGGGCAGCTCGGCGGGGTCTTCCGGATCACCGACGGGTTGCAGGCCCGCTTCGGCGACAAGCGCTGCTTCGACACCCCCCTCGCCGAGGCCGGCATCGTCGGCTTCGCCGTCGGGCTGGCCATGTCGGGCCTGCGCCCGGTGGTCGAGATGCAGTTCGACGCGTTCGCGTACCCGGCCTTCGAGCAGATCGCCTCGCACGTGGCGAAACTGCGCAACCGCACCCGTGGCGCGCTGAGCGTGCCCATGGTCATCCGGGTCCCGTACGCCGGCGGCATCGGCGGCGTCGAACACCACTGCGACTCGTCCGAGGCGTACTACGCGCACACCCCCGGCCTGAAGGTCGTCACCCCGGCGACGGTGGACGACGCGTACTCGTTGCTGCGGGAGGCCATCGACGACCCCGACCCGGTGATCTTCATGGAGCCCAAGAAGCTCTACTTCACCAGCGCCGAGGCGTCCCTGCCGGCGCGCACGGAGCCCTTCGGCCGGGCGGTGGTCCGCCGGCCGGGACGCGACGCCACCCTGGTCGCGTACGGGCCGGCGGTCCCGGTCGCGCTGGAGGCCGCCGAGGCCGCCCGCGAGGAGGGCTGGGACCTGGAGGTCGTCGACATACGCACCATCGTGCCGTTCGACGACGCCACCGTCGTGGAGTCGGTGCGACGCACCGGCCGTTGTGTGGTGGTCCAGGAGGCGCAGGGCTTCGCCGGGGTGGGCGCGGAGATCGCGGCCCGGGTGCAGGAACGCTGCTTCCACGCCCTGCACGCGCCGGTGCTGCGGGTGTCCGGGTTGGACATCCCCTACCCGGCCCCGATGCTGGAACACACCCACCTGCCGAGCGTCGACCGGGTCCTGGACACCGTGGCCCGACTCCAGTGGGACGACCAACCCGACGGGCGTTGGCTGGCCGAGGGAGCGGCGGCATGAGCGAGCAGGTGTTCCTGCTGCCGGATCTCGGCGAGGGGCTGACCGAGGCCGAGATCGTCGAGTGGCGGGTCGCCGTCGGGGACACCGTCACCGTCGACCAGAGTGTGGTGGAGGTGGAGACCGCCAAGGCGGTCGTGGACGTGCCCTGCCCGTACGCCGGGCGGGTCGTCGCCCTGCACGGCGCGGCGGGGGAGGTGCGGCCGGTGGGTCAACCGCTGATCACCGTGGCCCCGCTCGACGCCGCGTCGTCGCCGGCGGGCGGCGAGCCGGCCGGACACGCGGTGTACCGCGAGGAGGAGCGGGCCGGCTCCGGCAACGTCCTCATCGGCTACGGCACGGGCCACGGCGGCGCCGGCCGGCGGCGTCGCCGCCCCCGCCTCGCCGGGGTCGACGACTCGACCCGCACGGCCCCGCTACCCGCCCCGACCGGCGCGGGCGCGACATCCGCCGCGACGGACCCACCCGCCGTCGCGCCGTCCTCGCCCGGTCCGGCCGCGTTGTCCTCGCCCGGTCCGGCCGCGCCCGCCCGAGCGGGTGACGGCGCGGCGCTGGTCATCTCGCCGATCGTGCGCCGGCTCGCCCGCGAGCACGGCGTCGACCTGGCCACCCTCGCCGGCACCGGCCCCGGCGGGGTGATCCGCCGCGCCGACGTGGAGGCGGCCCTCGGCACCGCCCCGGCCCCGGACACCGCTCGGGGCCTGAGCGCCGTACCCGACCCGAGCCCGGACAACGGCACCGCGCTGCCCGGGGCGCAGCCGCAGGACCCCACCGGCGGCGACGTGATCGTCCCGCTGACCGGAATCCGCAAGGCGATCGCCGACAAGTTGTCCCGCAGCCGGCGGGAGATCCCCGAGGTGACCATCTGGGTCGACGTGGACGCCACCGGCCTGCTGGAGACCCGCGCGGCGATCAACGCGGCCCGGCCCGACCAGCCCGTCGGCCTGCTCGCCCTGCTCGCCCGGATCTGCCTGTCGGGCCTACGCCGGTTCCCGCAGCTCAACGCCCGGGTCGACACCGAGGGGCAGCGGATCGTGCAGTCCGCCGGGGTGCACCTGGGCATCGCCGCACAGACCGACCGGGGCCTGGTCGTCCCGGTGCTGCGGGACGCCCAGCGGCTCACCACCACCGAACTGGCCGCCGAACTGGCCGCCACCACAGCCGCCGCGCGGGCCGGCACGCTCGCTCCGGCCCGGCTGACCGGGGGCACCTTCACCCTGAACAACTACGGGGTGTTCGGTGTCGACGGCTCCACCCCGATCATCAACCACCCCGAGGCGGCGCTGCTCGGGGTGGGCCGGATCGTGGACAAGCCGTGGGTGGTCGACGGTCAGCTCGCGGTGCGCAAGGTGACCCAACTCAGCCTCACGTTCGACCACCGGGTCTGCGACGGTGGGGTGGCCGGCGGGTTCCTGCGGCACGTCGCCGACTGCGTGGAACAGCCCGCCCTGCTGATCGCCACCGTCTGAGGGTCCCGCGCGACGCCCCGGCACCCACCCGGTGCCGGGGCGTCGCCTTCCCGGGGGGGCCGGGAGGGCACCGTACGGCCGGCGAACCGGACGTCGACCGCCGAACGTGGCCATCCGGTCGCCGGGGACGTGATTCGCCATTGACCTGTTTCAGGTCAACAGCGGTCCTGTTCTCCCCGGGTTGTTCCGCGAACGGGGCAATAGTCGAGCCGGACTCGCGACAATGTGGCGAAGGGACGAGTGACAAAACGGGGGGACAGATCATGGAGTGGAGGCGGCGATTGGCGCTGCTGGCGGTGACCGTCGCGGCGACGCCCCTGGCGCTGGGCGGGTGCACCGCCGACCGGGAACCGGGAGAGCGGGCGGCGCCGGAGCGGACGGCACCGCTGGAACTGGTCGTCACGCCCACCGACCGGGCCCGGGACGTGCCGCTCACCACGGAGGTCGGGACCAGGGTGCGCAACGGGCGGGTGACCGCCGTACGGGTCGTCGACGACAGGGGCGCGGCCGTCGAGGTGGAGCCCCGGGAGGACGGTTCCGGCTGGGTGCCCCGCTCGACGTTGGAGCCGAGGCGCTCCTACACCGCCGAGGTGACCGCCACCGCCGACTCCGGTGCCACCACCACCCGGAAAACGACGTTCACCACCCAGCCGAAATCGACCAGGCCGGCGGTAACGAGCACTTTGTACTTCGCCGGCGACCGCACGTACGGCACGGCGATGCCGGTGACGGTCGCATTCGACCCGCCCATTCCGAAGGAAGCCAGGGCGGATGTGCAACGACGGTTGTTCGTGCGGACGGATCCGCCGCAGCCGGGCACCTGGTCGTGGGTGTCCGACGGCAGTCAGGTCTACTACCGGGCCCCGGACTTCTGGCGACCGGGGACGAGAATCAGCGTGCGGGCGGGGCTGGCTGGGCTGCCCATCGGCAAGGACGCGGTCGGTGACGCCGACCGCAGGGCCACCTCCACCATCGGCCGGCAGGTCGCGCTGGAGATCGACAACGCGACCAAGCAGATGTCGGTGATCCAGGACGGCACGGTGGTCCGCAGGATCCCGGTGAGCCTCGGCAAGCCGAGCACACCGACGTCCAGCGGCAAGATGGTGATCATGGAGAAGCGCGACTTCACCACGTTCGACACCCGGGGCGAGCCGAACGGGGGCTACGTCGTCGACGTCGAGGACGCCCAGCGCCTCACCTGGGGCGGCGAGTTCATCCACGGCGCCCCGTGGTCCGAAGGCGACCAGGGCAGCACCAACGTGTCCCACGGCTGCACCAACCTCTCCGCCGCCGCCGCGGACTGGCTGATGAAGATCACCCAGGTCGGGGACCTGGTCACCGTCAAGGGCACGGAGGTCGAGCTGGACGAGGGCAACGGCTGGACGGCGTGGAACGTGAGCTGGGAGGAGTTCGCCAAGGGCAGCGCCCTGCCGGTACCGGCAGGGCTGCGGCCCAGCCCGAGCCTTGCGCCGCAGCCGAGCGCGGTGGCCGGCGGGTCACCCGCGCCGGCACCGTCGGGCAGCGGCGGCTGAGCGGACCGTCAGCCCGGGTCCCGTCAGTCCACCGGGACCCGGGCCACCCCGCCGGCGGTGAGGCTGCCCAACCAGAGCCGGTCGCCGTGCTGTCGTACCCCGGTGACCATGGGATAGCCGCCGCCGGGGCCGTGCAGGGTCCGCAGCACCCGCCCCTCGCCGTCGACCTGCGCCACCAGGGCGTACCGCAGCGGCTTCGGCTGCACCGCGGCCGGCAGCAGCGCGACCAGCTGGCGCAGTCGCGGCCGGGGCAGCAGCCGTTCCAGCGCCCGCACCCGAGGGCTGGGCAGCGCCAGCCAGTACGTCCCGTCGCCCACCGCCGACAGGTTGTCCGGGTACGCCGGCAGGTCGGTCAGCACCGTCACCGTGCCGTCGGGGAGCGACACCCGCACCAGGCGGTGCGTGGCCGTCTCGGCCAGCAGCAGGGCGGACTCGTCCGGGGTCAGCGCCAGCCCGTTGGGGAAGTACAGCCCGGTGCAGACGATCTCGGTGCGCCCGCTGGCCGGGTCGTACGCCAGCACCCGCCCGTTGGGCCGGTGCTCCAGCAGGTCCCGCTTCCAGTGCGAGAGCGGGAACCGCACGGACGAGTCGGTGAAGTACACGGTGCCGTCGCGGGCCACGGCGGCGTTGTCGGCGAGGTGGGGCCGCTCGCCGTCGCCGCCGAGCTGGCGCACCGCGCCGTCGCCGGTGATCCGCAGCAACCCCCGGTAGGCGTCGCAGACGACCAGGCTGCCGTCGCGCGGGTCCAGCTCGACGCCGAGTGGCCGGCCACCGGTCTCGGCCAGCAGGCGGGGCGGGCTGCCGGCCGGCGCGTCGACCGGCCACCACCACAGCCGGCCGTCCTCGGTGCCGCTGACCAGCCGGCCCACGCCGTCGACCAGGACGTCCTCCGGGCCGGCGACGCCGTCGGGCAGCGGCAGCAGCTCCACGTCGTCGAGCCGGGTGTCGGTGGAGGTCCACGGACCGTCCAGCGGGGGCGGGACGGTGGCGGGTTCGCGCACGGGGCGGATCAGCCGGGGTCCGCGGGCTGGGGGAGCGGCCATCGGCCCATTCTCGCCCCTCGCCGTGCCTGCCTGCCCTTCGCCGGGCCGTCTCGCCCCTCACGCCGGGCCCCGGCCCTGGTCCGGCGGGGGACGGGGTCCCCCTCAGGGAGGACACCGAGGTCCCGGTCCTCCTGCCCTGGGATTACCCGGATCCACGGCCGTGGTCCGAGGGAACTGTCGGTGGGCCGGGATAGGTTTCGAGGCATGGCAGAGCGGGACGACCGGCTCCACGTGCAGGTCAGCGTCGACGATGAGGCGGTGCGCCTCGGGGTGGTCGGCGTGGTCGACATCGCCACCGTCGGGGTGTTGCGGGCCGCGCTCTGGGCCGCCCCGGCGCGTGCGGAGCTGCGCGTCGACCTGTCGCAGGTGACCGTCCTGTCCGCCGCCGGGGTCCGCGCGCTGGTCGCCGCCCACCTGTGGGTCCGGGCGCGGGGCGGGGAACTGGTGCTCGTGCGTCCCGGCCCCGTGGTCGACCGGGTGCTGCGCGTCACCGGTCTGCGCCGGGTCGTCCCTGTCGTCGACGAGCTGCCCCGGCGGGTGCTGGTGGGGGTGTGAGCGCCGGTGCCGGCAGCGACCGCCGCCGGCACCGGTCGCTGGTCAGCGCACGCCGATCAGGTCCACCACGAAGACCAGCGTCTCGCCGGGCTTGATCACGCCACCGGCGCCCCGGTCGCCGTAGCCCAGGTGCGGCGGGATGGTCAGCCGCCGCCGGCCGCCGACCCGCATCCCGACCACGCCCTGGTCCCAGCCGGCGATGACCCGGCCCCCGCCCAGCGGGAACTCGAAAGCCTCGCCCCGGTTCCACGACGCGTCGAACTCCCGGCCGGTGGAGTGGGAGACCCCGACATAGTGGACGCGGGCCACCTGGCCCGGCTGGGCCTCGGGGCCGTCGCCGACGGTGACGTCCTCGACGACGAGGTCAGCCGGGGGCGCACCCTCGATCGGGCCCACCTCGGGCTTGCCTGCTGCCTGGTTCATGCGGCTGTCTCCTGCCGTGTGGTCCTGTCCGGTCTCCTGCGATCCTGCCGGATCGTGTCCCGCCGATGGCCACGGGCCCGGCCGTGCCCCGACATGGTGGAGCGGACGTCACCGGTGGTGACGTCCGCTCGGGGAGGGGGCCGGTCAGCGCAGCCAGCCGTTCCGCTGGACGATGTCCAGCTTGGCCCAGGCCCGGCCGAGGCCCCACGTGTCGCCGGCGTTGACGAGGGCGAGCACGGCGAGCACCGCGGCGTAGACCAGGTGGTCGTCCATGAACGGGTTGTTCGTGGGAGGCAGGGCGGCCGTCCACATCATGACCAGCATCAGGCCGCCGGCGGCGGCGGCGACCCGCACGCCGATGCCCAGCATCAACGCCGTGCCGATGGCCGCGAGACCGATCATGAACAGCCAGTCCGCCCAGGCCGCACCGGCCATGCCGGCGTAGAAGTCCTTGAACGGGCCGGCGGTGCCGTGGGTGAGGAAGCCCCTGGTGGGGCTGCCCCCGTTGATCCAGGCGTTCTTCGTCTCGGTGGCGAAGCCCAGCCCGAAGACCTTGTCCAGGAAGGCCCAGAGGAAGACCCAGCCCAGCGCCAGGCGAAGCCCGGCGAACAGGTAGCGGGTGGCCCGCTCCCGGGGGGTGTCGGCCGCCGGAGTGATGGTGGCGGCGGGGGTCCGCTCAGTCGTCGCGGTCATGGTGTCCACGTCCCTTCGGTGTCTGCACCGCGTTTCCGGTGGCATATCCATTACAGCCAGCGGTGGAACAGGCGGGCAGGGCCGAACGGGAGGTACCGGCCCGGGACCTTGGACCCCTCTCGCCCGGGCCCGTCGGCGGGCCCGACGCGCGGCGCGTCGACAGCGACGCGGCGGCCGGCGCGGTGCGGCGGCGTCGACCGGGGGCGTCACGACGGCCGGTCAGGTCGACGGGCGGGTGACCGTCAGGTGGACGGGCTCGCGGTCCGGCCCGGACGGCCGTCTCCACGGGGCGGGGTGACCGGCCGGGCGAGCTGGGCGGCGAGCACCGTGGGCGCCTCGGCCAGCGACGGGCCGTACCAGGTCAGGTGCCGGCCGGACAGCAACGCGCAGGGCACTCCCGGGAAGGCGTCCGGCCCGTCGGCGGCCGTGAACCGGTACGGCTCGTCGGGCAGCACCACCAGCTCCGGTTCTCGGCCCCGCAGGTCGGCGAGGTCGGGCCGCGGATAACGCTCCGGGTCGGCGTCGTACACGTTGACGACCCCGAGCCGGCGCAGCACGTCCCCGGCGAAGGTGTCGCTGCCGAGCACCACCCAGGGCCGCCGCCACACCGGAACCGCTGCCCGTCGGGGCCGGGTGGGCGGGGGCAGCCCGGCCCAGGCGCGTCGCGCCGCCACCAGCCAGTCCGGGTCGGCTTCGGCCCCCAGGGCCCGCAGCAGGCCGGCCAGTTCGGACAGCGCGTCGTCGACGGTGCGCGGGTAGGTGACCCGCACCTGGACGCCGGCGGCGACCAGGGCGTCCGCGTCGACGCGCCGGTTCTCCTCGACGTTGACCAGCACCAGGTCCGGGCGCAGCGCGAGGATCCGGTCCAGGTCGGGATACTTGGTGCCGCCCACCCGGGCCACGTCCAGGTCGGCCGGGTGGGTGCACCAGTCGGTCGCGCCCACCAGCACCCCCGGCAGGGTGACCGCGACCGCCTCGGTCAGCGACGGCACCAGCGACACGACCCGCATGATCGTCCCCCTTCCGCGACCGGCGCCCGTCGCCGTCGCACTGCCACCGCCGTACACCGGCGTGCCCGGGTCGATGCACCCGTTCGGCGTGCCCGGACCCGGCGTGTCTCCGTGCCGGCCGGTCAGCCGACCGCCGTGGCGACCTGCGGGGACACCGTGGCCACCGGCACCCGCTCCCGCACCGCCCAGTCCAGCGCCCGACGTACCTCGCCGACAGGCAGCGGACGGCGGTCGGACACGCCCACGGCCGCGTGCACCGCGAAGGTCACGAAGGGGTACGACCGGGCCAACGCCTCGACCCGCGCGCGTACCTCGCTGGCAACGGCGAGCGCCCCGGTCTCGTCGAGCGCTGGCAGCACCAGCAGGTAGTCGTGCGGGGCGAGCCGCACCGCACGGTCGACGGGGCGCAGCGCGCCGGTGAGGGCGGCGATGACGGCCTGGGTCTCACGGGCCACGCCACGCCGGCCGAGGCGCGCCGGCGCACCGGCCGGCTCCTGCACCCGCACGGCCACCAGGGCGACCGGCAGGGTTCCCGAGGCAGTGACCCCGTCGACGCCGGTCCAGCGGCGCAGGCCCGGCACGTCGAGCAGCGGCCCCGTCTCGTCGGCGGGCGGGGCGACCCGGCGGGCCCGTTCGACGCGGTCCGCCAGCAGTTGGATGGCGGCCTGGGCGCGGGTCTCGCCGGGGGCCGGCGGAACGTCGCGGACCCGGTCCAGGGTGTGGTCGATCGCCGTCCGGGCGGCCGGGGGCAGCCGGTCGGCGAGCTGGTCCCGCAGCCGCACCACCTCGTGCAGGGCGTCGTCCCGGCGGAAGCTCCAGTCGCCGTCGAACAGCCGGCCCGCCTCCAGGGTCGTCGCGTCGGGCGCCACCTCCGCCCGGTCGTACGCGACGAGGGCCGCGCCGAACCGGGGCGTCAACGCCACCACCGTCCACTCCCGCGCCAGGTCCTCGGTCTCGGCGAGGTCCACCGGGTACGCCCCGACGGGCGACTCCCCGAACGACTGCCCCACCACGCCGACCACGGTGACCGCAGCCCTCCGGGAGATCCGCTCGTACAGGGCCCGTTCCCGGGCGAAGTACGGCATCCGTTGGAACAGCGCGAGCACCACCAGCGGCCCGTCCTCGGCCGTGGCCAGGGCCGCCCGTTCGATGGCGTGGGAAACCGTCACGAGGGCCCGCTTGGTCAGCCGTTGCGATGCCTGTCCACTGTGCCGCACGTCGGGAGCCTAACCGTGGGGGGTCCCGGTGTCGCGCCGGAGGCGACACCGCAACGCGTCGTCGTCGGTGGCGGGGAAACCACGATCCGTAGGGGGCGGAAAAACTTGTCCCGCCCGTTGAACCGCGACCACCGTCGCTCCGTACCTAAGCGGGAATGGACAGGATCTCCCCACCCGCGTCGCCAGGCGCGGGAGACGGTGCGGAAAGGGCATCGTCGTTCATCGACGTGCCTTGGGCGCGTGCGGCGGTCAGCCGCCGGTCGCGCCACCTCAATTCCGTTCGGTCCGCCGAGGTCACGTATCAGATACCGGATCGAGAAGGAGAGCAATTCGATGCGCAGGTCCCCACGGGCGCGCCGGTCGTCCGGTAACGCGCGGAGCAAGCGGCTGCTGGCCGTCGGCGCCACGATCGCCGTCTTCGGTGGCGTCGTCGCCGTGACCCAGATCTCGTCGGCCGGCGACCGGCGGTCGAACAACACCACGCGTCCGGCGTCGGCGGCCTGTGTCGAGCCGAGCCCGGGTGCGACGGCACCGGCCCGCCGCGGTGCCACCACCACCAGGACCTGGCAGGACGGCCGCTGGGTGAACAACCACTGGGGTGACGGGCAGCAGTCGGTGCAGGAGTGCCGGCAGACGCGCGCCCTGGTCACCGGGGGTGGCGGGTCCGCCGTCGCCTGCCCGGACGTGGTGAGCCGGCTGCCGCGGGTGCCCGATCGGGCCCGAGCCGAGGTGGACCGCAATCTGGCGCTGTTGCAGACCCAGATCACCGAAGCCGACAGGCGGCTGGCCGCCGAGGGCGACAGGGGTGAGAACTTCATCCGGAACGCGATTCTCGGGCCGTTGGCCAGTAAGCGTCAGGCGACGCTGGACCGGATCACGATCGCGATCGACCGATTCGGTCCGCGCCCGAACGGGCTGCGGCAGTTCGTCCGGTGTCAGGTGCAGCCGTTGAATCCGAATGACGGCGGTGGCAACGGCGACAACGGCGGCGGAAACGACGGCGGCGGAAACGACAGCGACGCGCCCGGTGCCGGGCTCGGCGTGCTGGCCAACAACTGCGACGACAGTCGCCTCCAGGCGCACGACGGTTTCCAGCGGGGCAGCCGCTGCGTCAGCACGGCGTTCGGTGAGGTGGGCTCCGCCGAGAACAACCCGGGGCTGCTGATCACCGATTTCCCGCAGCAGGTGGGCCGCAACCAGCCGTTCACCCTGCGGGTCACCACGCGCAACCTGGTCCGCGACCGCTTCCTCGCCGCCGGCCAGGGCGGTTACTACGTGGAGAGTTCGCTGCTCAACGAGCAGGGGCTGACCCGCGGTCACTTCCACACCGCCTGCCGGATGCTGGGCGACGGTCGTCAGCCGCCGAACCCCGCCGACGTCCCGGCGTTCTTCGTCGCGACCGAGGACAGCCGGGGCGGTGCCGAGCCGGACGACGTGAACATCCAGATCCCCGGGCTGCCCGAGTCGGGAATCGCGCAGTGCGCGGTCTGGGCGGGTGACGGTTCGCACCGGCTGCCGATGATGGAACGGGCCAACCAGACCCCGGCCTTCGACGTGGTCCGGATCCAGGTCGACTGACCCGACGCAGACGGGTCGGGGCCGTCCGGGTGGACCCGGGCGGCCCCGACGACGTGGTGACCCGGCCGACGGGCCGCCCACGTTCACGGGGCCGCCCGCCTGCACGCCGCGACGAACCGACCCCGCGCGTCGGTCGGGACCGGTGGACGTGGAAATTGCCGCCCCCGGGTCGACGGTGGGGCCGGACCGATTTACTGCCGTGACCCCACCGATGCCGGATCGTTATCGCTGCGCGGCTCAGCGGTTCTTGTACGCCTCGGCCACCTCGACCGGGATGCGCCCCCGCTCGGAAATCTTGTAGCCGTTCTTGGCGGCCCATTCGCGGATGGCCCGGTTCTGCTCCCGGTCCATTCCCGAGGTGCCCGAACCGGCGGTCCGTCGGGGTGCCCGCGCGGACTCCACCGCGCCTCGACCGATTCGTCGGCCTGCGCTGATGTAGGGATCCAGAGCCTTGCGCAGGACTCCCGCGTTCTCGTCTGAGACGTCGATGGTGTACGCGACGCCGTCGAGGCTGAACTCGACCGTCCGATCGGCTTTTCCGCCGTCGAGGTCGTCGGTCAGGACCGTGATTACTTTTCTCGCCATCGCCGTTACTCCCTGTGTGGGGCGGGGTGTGGTCAAAGTCTGACTGATCCGCCGGCAATTACGCAACAAAGCGCGCACTTTCCTTACGGCGGGTCGCGTTTCCTGTTGCCGAAATCTTCCAGGCGGGAAACGCTGGCCGGCAATATCCGACGAGGCGCAGTGGTGTTCGCGGTATGTGCGCGGGGCGCGGTTCCGTGTCCTGGGTCACAGTCCCGGCGGCCGGGCGTGCGGGCAGGACGGGTCGGCGCAGCCCGGCGGCCGGGCGTCCACGGCCGGTCGACGCACCCGGACCGCGTCGACGTGACGAGGGCCCCGCCCGGATGGGAGAGGCCCTCGGCTCAGTGCCGTTAGCGGCGGCCGAAGTCCCGTTCGCGCCGGTCTCGTCGCTCGCCGCCGTCGAAGCGCCGGTCACCGCCGTCGAAGGGGCGCTCGCCGGCACCCTCGTCCCGGTCTCGGCGCACGGTCGCCTTGCGTCCCTTGATGGTGCTGCCCCGCAACCCGGCGATCACCTCGTTGGCCACCCCCACCGGCACCTCCACCAGGGAGAACCGATCGGCGATCTCGATCGAGCCGATGTCCCGCCCGTTGATTCCGGTCTCGCCGGTGATCGCGCCGACCAGGTCCTGCGGGCGTACCCCGGCACGCCGGCCCAACCCGATGAAGACCTGCGTGGTACCGCCGGCGCGGGGGCGACTCGGGCGGCGTTCACCCCGGCTCTCGTGCCCCCCTCGGCTCTCCCGCGGCGCGCGGACCGAGATCTGCGGGATCTCCTCCTCCTCGTCGGCGGTGCCCGGCAGGGTCGCCTCGTGGGCCAGCCGGACCGCCGCGAGGGCCACCTCCATCAGGTCGAACTCGTCGCTGAGGGTCTCCACGATGACCCGGAACGGCTCCAGGTCGTCTTCCAGGAGGCTCTCCCGCAACGCCGCCTGGGTCAGCTCAAGCCGTCGGGTCCGCAGATCCGCGACCGTGGGAATCTTGTCGACGGTGATGCGTTGGCCGGTGACCCGCTCGATGGTCTTGAGCATCCGGTGTTCCCGCGGCTCGGCCAGCGTGATCGCCACGCCCTCCCGGCCGGCCCGGCCGACCCGGCCGATGCGGTGCACGTACGACTCGGGGGCGGACGGCACGTCGTAGTTGACCACGTGGCTGAGCTGCTCGACGTCGAGGCCGCGGGCGGCGACGTCGGTGGCGACCAGCAGGTCGGCCGTGCCCGCCCGCAACCGCCCCATCACCCGGTCGCGTTGCTCCTGGCTCATCCCGCCGTGCAGCGCCTCGGCCCGGTAGCCGCGCCCGTTCATCGTCTCGGTGAGCCGGTCGACCTCCTCGCGGCTGCGGCAGAACACGATCGCCGCCGTGGGCGACTCGACGTCCAGCACCCGGCCGAGCGCCGCCGGCTTGTGTGCCCGCGCCACGAGGTAGGCGCCCTGCCGCACCCGGGGTGCCTCGCCCGCCACCGGCTGCTCGCGGGCGATGAGGATCCGGACCGGGTCGGTGAGGTGCTGCCGGGCCATCCCGTCGATGCGCGACGGCATCGTCGCGGAGAACAGCACCGTCTGCCGCTGCGCGGGCGCGTGTTCCAGGATCGCCTCGATGTCCTCGGCGAAGCCCATGTCGAGCATCTCGTCGGCCTCGTCGAGGACGACGGTGGCCAGGTTGCCCAGCCGCAACGTGCCCCGGGCGATGTGGTCCAGGGCCCGTCCCGGGGTGGCCACCACCACGTCCACGCCGGTGTCCAGGGCCCGCAGCTGCCGGCCGATCGGCTGGCCGCCGTAGATGGGCAGGACGCGGGCGCCGAGGTCCTTGCCGTAGCGGTGGAACGCCTCGGAAACCTGGACGGCCAGCTCACGGGTGGGCACCAGCACCAGGGCGACCGGATCCCCGCCGGGACGGTCGTCCGGCATCCGTTGCAGCAGAGGCAGGGCGAAGGCGGCCGTCTTGCCGGTGCCGGTCGCCGCCTGCCCCAGCAGGTCCCGCCCGGTCAGCAGGGGCGGGATCGCCTCCCGCTGGATCGGCGTGGGCTCCTCGTAGCCCAGGGTCGACAGCGCCCCCAGCAGCTCGGGGCGCAGGCCCAGGTCGGCGAAGCTGCCCGCCTCGTCGGCGGGGTCGGGGGTGGCGGGGTCGGTCGGTACCGGTGCGGAACTCATGGGTCAAGCTTTTCATCACGCCCGTGGGCCCGCTGCGGCGACCGCCGCAACACGTCGGCGGCCCCGGGCAGGCTCTAGCCTGGCGGGGTGCGTACCGTCGAGCTGATCTGTTGCGCGGAGCTGGACGCGGCCGTCCGGGCGGCCTGGGACCGGCTCGCGACGGCCGGCCTGCCGAGCCTCGCCCGTAACACGCACCCCACCAACCGGCCGCACCTGACCCTGGCCGCGGTGGACGCCTTCCCGCCCGGCGCGGTCGCCCGGCTGGCCGGGTTGATGGCCGCGGCGCTGCCCCTGCCGGTCCGGCTGGGCGACGTCACCGTGCTGGACGGCAGCGCCCCGCTGGTCTGGTTGGTGGAGCCCAGCGCCGAACTGGTGGCGTTGCACGCCGACGTCTGGGCGGCGCTGGCCGACGCCGAGGGGCGCCGTCGGTGGCACGCCCCGGGCCGGTGGATCCCACACCTGAGCCTGGCGCTGCGGTTCCGGGACGCGGACCGGGAACTGGCCCGCGCCGTCGTCGGCGGCGCGCGGCCCGGCGGCGGGTTCCCGGCCGCCCGCAGCTACGACGGCGCGACCCGGACCGTCCACCCCCTGAACGGCTGAGTGCAGGATCAACCCGGTCCGATCTTTTGCGGGGGCGTTGCGCGGGGTTTAATGGCCGGTAACTTGTGGCGCTCGCCACAGTGAGACCCCTGGGGGGCCGCCGGCAATGTTGCAGGTGCGGAATCTGGAGGTCGTCTACGACGACGTCATGCTGGTCCTGCGCGGCCTCAGCATCACCGTCGCGCCGGGCGCGATCGTCGCGCTGCTCGGAGCCAACGGCGCCGGCAAGACCACGCTGCTGCGGGCGCTCACCGGCCTGCTCGACATCCACCACGGCGCCGTCGTGCGGGGCGAGGTGACCCTGGACGGCGAGCCGGTGCACCGGCTGCGGCCCGCGGCGATCGTCCGCCGGGGGATCAGCCAGGTGATGGAGGGCCGGCGGATCTTCGGTGAGCTGACCGTCGAGGAGAACCTGCGTCTCGGCGGGCACACCGACCCCCGGCGCGTACCGGCCCGGCTGGACGAGGTGTGGGACATGTTCCCGGTGCTCGCGCAGCGGCGCCGCCGGCCGGCCGGTTACCTCTCCGGCGGCGAGCAGCAGATGCTGGCGATGGGCCGGGCCCTGATGGCCGGGCCCCGCTACCTGCTGCTGGACGAGCCGAGCCTCGGTCTCGCCCCCCGGCTGGTCGAGCAGATCCGCGAGCTGATCGTGCGGATCAACGCCACCGGCACCGCCGTGCTGCTGGTCGAGCAGAACGCCACCATGGCCCTGTCCGTGGCCGCGCACGGCTACGTGCTGGAGACCGGCCGGGTGGTGCTGGACAAGCCGGCCGAGCAACTGCTCGCCGACGACGACGTCCGTGAGTTCTACCTGGGACTGCACGCCGGTGACGGCCACGCCCGCCGGTCGTTCCGGGACGTCAAGCACTACCGGCGACGGAAGCGGTGGTTGTCGTGACCGGAATCCTGCACTTCGACGACGTCCGGCTCAGCTTCGCCGGCGTCCAGGCCATCGACGGGGTGAGCTTCACCGTCGGCGCCGACGAGCTGTTCGCCGTGATCGGCCCGAACGGCGCCGGCAAGACCTCCATCTTCAACGTGCTCTCCGGGGTCTACCGGCCCCAGTCGGGCCGGGTGGTCTTCGACGGCGTCGACCTGCTCGGCCGCCGCCCGCACGAGATCGCCGCCCTGGGCCTGGCCCGCACCTTCCAGAACGTCGAGCTGTTCGCCAACCTGACCGTCCTGGAGAACCTGCTCCTCGGCCGGCACCACCACCTGCGCTACGGCCCCCTCGCGGCCGTGTGGTGGCGCGGCCGGGCCCGCCGGGAGGAACTGGCCGCACGGGCCGCCGTCGAGCGGATCGTCGACTTCCTGGAACTGGAGCAGTGGCGGCGGATGCCCGTCGGGCTGCTCCCGTACGGGGTGCAGAAGCGGGTGGAGCTGGGCCGGGCACTGGCGATGGAACCGAAGCTGCTGCTGCTCGACGAGCCGGTCGGCGGGATGAACCTCGAGGAGACCGAGGACATGGCCCGCTACATCCTCGACGTCCGGGAGGAACTGCGCATCCCGATGGTGCTGGTCGAACACGACATGGGTCTGGTGATGGACCTGGCCGACCGGGTGATGGTCGTCGACTTCGGGCAGCCGGTGGCCACCGGCACCCCGGCGCAGGTCCAGACGCACCCGGACGTGCTCCGCGCCTACCTGGGGGAGGTGACCACGGCATGAGCGAGCGTCAGCGAGCGAACCATCGCCACGGTCCGCAGGTGCCTCGTGCCGGCGCGGAGCGAAGCGGAGGGGCGGCATGAGCGCCACGACCGCGCCGTCGGGCGCGTCCACCGTCGGAGCCGCCGGTGCCGCCGCCACGACGATCGCCTCCCGGGTACGCGCACACGCGCACGCCACCCCCCGGCGGGTCGCGATGCGGCAGAAGGTCCACGGCATCTGGGCGGAGACCACCTGGGAGTCCTACTGGGACACGGTGCGCACCGTCGCGCACGGTCTGCTCGCGCTCGGGGTCGTTCCCGGCGACCGGGTGGCCGTGCTGGCCGAGAACTGCCGCGAGTGGCTCTGGACCGACGTGGCCACGGTCGTGGTCCGGGCCGCCACCGTCGGGCTGTATCCGACGAACCCCGCCGACGAGGTCGGCTACCTGCTGGCCCACTCCGGCGCGCGGGTGCTCGTCGCCGAGGACCAGGAACAGGTCGACAAGGCCCTCGCGGTGCTCGACGACTGCCCGCACCTGGAGAAGGTGGTGTACGTCGAGCCGCGTGGCGTCCGGGGCCGCTACGACCATCCGGCGCTGCTGGCCTGGGACGACCTGCTGGCGATGGGGCGGGCGCACCGGGACGCCCACCCGGACGCGGTGGACGAGCTGATGGCCGCCGCCACCGACGACGACCTGGCCACCCTCATCTACACCTCCGGCACGACCGGCCGCCCGAAGGGCGCGATGCTGACCAACGGCAACGTCGACTTCGCGGTGCGTACGGTGACCGACGGCGGGGGCCTCGCCGACCCGGCGCCCGGCCCGGACGACCTGACCCTGTCGTACCTGCCGTTGTGTCACGTCGCCGAACGGGTCTTCACCACCTGGAGCAATGCCGGCGCGGGCGTGCAGGTCGCCTTCGCCGAGTCGATCGCCACCGTGCCGGCGAACCTGCGCGAGGTGCAGCCCACGCTGCTGTTCGGGGTGCCCCGGATCTGGGAGAAGATCCTTGCCACGGTCACCACCCGGGTGGCGTCCGCGTCGCCGCTGAAGCGGGCCGTGGCCCGGTTCTGGCTGCGGGTCTCCGACTGGATCGGTGCCCGCCTCGTCGACACGGGGGGCCGGCACACCGCGGCCACCCGGCTGGCGTACGCCCTGGGGTGGGTCTTCTGCTACCGCGCGCTGCGCGAGCGGATCGGGGTGGGCAAGGTGCGCTACGCCGCCTCCGGCGCGGCCCCGATCGCCCCCGAGGTGCTGCGCTTCTTCATGGGCATCGGAGTGCCGATGCACGAGGTGTACGGCATGACGGAGAACTCGGCCATCGCCACCGGAAACCGGCCGGGCCGGGTGAAGCTCGGCACCGTCGGCGAGCCGCAGTCCGGCGTGGAGCTGCGCATCGACGAGACGACCGGGGAGATCCTCACCCGCCATCCGGGGGTGTTCGCGGGTTACCGGGACGACCCGGACGCCACCGCCGCCGTGCGGGACGCGGACGGCTGGCTGCGCACCGGCGACGTGGGGGAGTGGGTCGACGGCACCCACGTGCGGATCACCGGCCGGGCCAAGGACATCATGATCACCGCCGGGGGCAAGAACATCGGCCCGGCGGGGATCGAGAACGAGCTGAAGACCTCCCCGTACGTCAAGGAGGCGGTGCTGGTCGGCGACCGGCGCCCGTACCTGGTGGCGCTCATCGGCATCGAGGCCGACACGGTGGGCCAGTGGGCGCAGGCGCGGCGGCTGCCGTACACCACCTACCGCGACCTGACCACCAAGCCCGAGGTGGTGGAGCTGGTCCGCTCGGTGGTCGACGAGGTCAACCGCCGACACCCGCCGGTGGAGCAGGTCAAGCGGTTCCGGCTGCTGCCCCGCGAACTCGACCAGGACGACGGGGAGCTGACCGCCACCCAGAAGGTACGCCGGGAGGCTGTCGCCCGGGCCTTCGCCGACCTGGTCGACGAGCTGTACGGCCCCGGAGGTGACCGGTGACGCAACTCGTCGAGGCCCTGCTGCGCGGCCTGGGCACGGGCAGCGTCTACGCCCTGCTCGCCCTCGGCTTCGTGATCATCTACAAGGCCACCCGGGTGATCAGTTTCGCCCAGCCGGCGTTCATGCTCGCCGGGGTCGTCGCGGTCACCTACCTCACCCCGGCCGTCGGCTTCTGGGCGGCCCTGCCCCTGGCGGCGGTCGGCACCGGGCTGCTCGCCCTCGGGGTGGAACGCACCGCCGTGCGCCCGATGGTGGGTCGCCCGGCGTTCGTCGTCGCCATCATCACCCTCGGCGTGGACGTCGCGGTGCGGGTCGTGGTCAACGCCTTCATCGGCCTGGACGTCCGGCACGTCGGCGACCCGTGGGGGCTGCGCACCCTCGTCGTCGGACCGGTGGAGGTGCAGCAGCGGCACCTCGCCGCCGTCGTCGCCGCCGGGTTGCTGGTCGCAGCCCTGTTCGCGTTCTTCCGGTTCACCCGGACCGGGCTGGCGATGCGCGCGGCCGCGCTGGACCAGGAGGCCGCGCTGGCCCACGGCGTCTCGGTCGGCGCGGTCTTCGCGCTGAGCTGGGCACTCGCCGGTGGCCTCGCCGCCGTCGCCGGGACCTTCGCCGCCGCCGGTGGCAGCGTCGACGGGGCGCTGTGGCTCATCGCGCTGACCGCCCTGCCGGTGATCATCCTCGGCGGGCTGGACTCGCTGCCCGGCGCGGTGGTCGGCGGACTGGCGGTGGGCGTGCTCCAGGAGCTGACCGCCACGTACGCCAACGACGTCGCCTGGCTCGGCGGCAACGTCTCGGTCATCACCCCGTACGTGCTGATGCTGATCGTGCTGCTGGTGCGCCCGTACGGGCTGTTCGGCACCCGGGAGGTGGAACGGGTATGACCAACTCACCGCCGCGCGGGCGGCCTCTGCTGCGCACCTCGTACGCGCAGGATCTCGCGCTGCTCGACACCCCGGCCAAGCGGTGGTGGACGGTGGCGCTGCTGGTGCTGGCGTTCGCATTGCCGCTGCTGCTCACCGACGACCTGTTGCAGTTGCTCGCGGTGGGCTGCGTGGCCGCGATCGGGGCGATCGGCCTGGGCCTGGTCACCGGGTACGCCGGGCAGGTCTCGCTGGGCCACGCGTTCTTCCTCGGCATCGGCGCGTACACGGCGGCGGCGCTCAGCGGCGACCCCGACGGGCGGGTGATCGGATTCGGTGTCACCGACATCGCCCTGTGGTTGCCGGCCGCGGGCCTGGTCGCCGGCCTCGCCGGGGTGCTCGTCGCGCCGTTGGCCACCCGGCTGCGCGGGCTCTACCTCGCCGTGGTCACCCTCGGCCTGGTCTTCATCGGCCAGCACGTGTTCAACGAGTGGTCGGCGCTGACCGGCGGCGCGGGGGTCGGGCGGGAGGCGGCCACCCTGGAGTTCCTCGGCCGGCCGATCGCGGTCACCGACGGCGTCGCCACCCGCGACCAGAAACTGTTCTGGCTGATGCTGGTGCTGCTGGTCGTCTTCGCGGTGGCGGCGCGCAACCTGGCCCGCTCCCGCGTCGGGCGGGCGTTCACCGCGATCCGCGACCGGGACATCGCCGCCGGGGTGATCGGGGTGAACCTGGCCCGCTACAAGACCGTCGCGTTCGCGGTGTCGTCGTTCTACGCCGGCTGCGCCGGCGCGCTGCTCTACACCATCACCGGGTTCTTCGACCCCGGTTCGTTCAGCCTGCTGCTGTCGGTGCAGTACATCGCCATGGTGCTCATCGGCGGCGCGGGCACGATCTCCGGCGCCATCGCCGGGGCGTTCTTCATCACCCTGCTGCCCCGGCTCACCCGGGAGTTGCAGGCGTGGGTGCCGTTCATCAGCACCCAGCCGAACGAGGTGCCCAACGTCTTCCAGGTGGAGACGATCCTCTACGGCGTCCTCATCATCGTCTTCCTCATCTTCGAACCACGCGGGCTGTTCGGACTGTGGGTCCGGGCCCGTGCGTACTGGAAGGCGTGGCCGTTCTCCTACTGACCCCAAGCGAGGAAAGCCATGGGAAGACCGACGTCGCGGATCGCCCTCGGGGCGGCCGTGGTCCTGCTGGCCGGAACCCTGACCGCCTGCCGGGGCGGTGACACCACCACCGACGACTCCGGGATCAAGACGGACGTGGGCGTCACCTCCGAGCCGTGCCCGGAGGCGGTCGACACGAACAAGGGCTGCATCTATCTCGGCATCATCTCCGACCTGACCGAGGGGCCGTTCCGGGCCCTGGCGGTGCCGATCACCGACGCGCAGAAGGCGTTCTGGAAGCGGGTCAACGCCGCCGGCGGCATCGGCGACTACGAGGTGGACGTCACTCGCCACGTACGCGACAACAAGTACAACCCGCAGACCCACAACCAGGCCTACCAGGAGATCAAGCCGAACGTTCTGGCGCTGGCGCAGAGCCTCGGCTCACCCACCACGGGGGCGATCCTGGCCGACATGAAGGCCAACAACGTGATCGCCGCTCCCGCCGCGTGGACGTCGGGTTACGCGTTCGAGGACGTCATCGTCGAGTCCGGGGCCAACTACTGCGTCGAGTCGATGAACGCCCTGGACTACGCGCGGGAGGCGTACAACCCGAAGTCGGTCATGGCCGTGCACCTGGCCGGCGACTACGGCGACGACGCCGCGGCCGGGGTGAAACTCGCCGCGCAGTCGCTCGGGATGACCTTCAGTGCCGTCAAGACCGACTCGGGCGCGGACAAGCAGGCCGGGGCGATCCAGGCCGTTCTTGCCGGCAAGCCGGACCTGGTGGTGCTCACCATGGGGCCGGCGGACGCGGCGACCATCGTCGGCCAGGCCGTCGCCCGGGGCTACGCCGGCCGGTTCATCGGCACCAGTCCCACCTGGAACCCGGCGCTGCTGCAGAGCCCGGCCGCCCCGGCGCTGCTGGCCCGCTACGAGCAGTCCGCGCCGTGGCACACCTGGAGCAGCGACACCCCGGGTCACCGGGCACTGCGCGAGGCGCTGCCCGGGGTCACCCCCAACGACGGCTACACCGCCGGCTGGGTGTGGTCGTACCCGATGAAGGCGGCGCTGACCAAGGCGGTCGCCGACGGCGACCTGACCCGGGCCGGTCTGCTCACGGCGGTCACGTCGCTGACCAGCGTGGACTACGAGGGGATGCTGCCCGCCACCGCCGGCAACTACGCCGCCGGCCCGAACGACGGCGCGGTCCGGGTGACCGCCATCTACAAGCCGGACCAGGCTTCGCCGACCGGGGTGACCCTGGTGCGGGACCTGTTCACCGGGCCGACGGCGCAGGCGTACACGCTGGATCGGCCCTGCTACGAGAAGCTCTGACCCGCTGCCGCTGCCGCTGCCGCTGCCGCTGCCGCTGCCGGTGATGGTGCCGGGCCCGCACGGGTCCGGCACCCGGCGGCGGTGCGGGCCCGGTCGCCCCGCCGGGGACGCCCGTCACGCTTCGGGGGTGGACCGGGGGATGCCGGTCGCCCTTCGGGGCGGACCCGGGGGTGTCGGTCGCCCTTCGGGGCGGACCCGGGGGTGTCGGTCGCCCTTCGGGGCGGACCCGGGGGTGTCGGTCCACCTTCGGGGCGGATAGGAGGATTGTTCGGGCTCCTCCCGTAACGGGCGGTTACTGTGTGCGACATAGTAGCCACGGTAAGGGAAGGGGCTGACCATGCGAGTGCCCAGTCGGAGCCCGGGTCAGCGGTCCGGCCCGCCCGGCTTCCCGGTCCGCCGCCGGCCACCGTCCATCCCGCCCGGCCCCGCGTCCCCGGTTCCGGACCTGGACGCCTACCGGGCCGCCGTGGCCGAACTCCTGGTCGAGGTCGGGGCCCTCGCCGGCGCCCCCGGTGCGGCGGCCCGGCAGGTCCTCGTCGACCAGCGACTGCGTGAGCCCGCGATCGCCGTCGTGCTCGACGCCACCAGCCAGGGCCTGGTGGGGGCGCGGGAGACCCTGCTGCTGGAGATGGCCCGCCACCAGCCCGGCCCGCACAGCTGCGCCGACCTGACCGCGCTCGTGCGCGGCTATCTGCTGTCCCGGATCGACATCATGTGGTGGCGGGACGCCGTCCCCTTCCTCACCGACGACGAGGTGCCGCGCAGCACCGAACTGGTCGACCTGGAGTGGCTGCGCCGCCGCGATCTGCTGAGCTTCCGCTACGCCGAGCAGCCCCGAACCCTGTTCGGTCGCGGGATGCGGGCGGTGCGGCACCGGCTGCGACCCGTCGCCACCCCGCGTGCCGAGGGCCTGATCTTCCCCCGGGCCCGCCGCGAGGTCGTGGCGCTGCTCAACGACATCGGCCGGGAGTTCGCCGCGACCGCTCCGCCCGGCAGCCCGCCGATGTGGGTGACCAGCCTGGTCCGCAGTCGCGAGCACCAGCACCGGCTGCGTCGCCTCGGGCACGCCGCTCTGGTGCCCAGCGCCCACTGCCTGGGCTGGGCCGCCGACCTGGCGGGGGAGGGATGGGACCGGCCCGGGGTGCGGGACGCCCTCGCCGGGATCCTGCTGGCCCGTCAGCGGGCCGGCGAGATCAACGTGGTCGACGAGGGGCGGGTCTGGCACGTGTGCCTCGCCCCGTTCGCAGCGCGGCGCCTGCGCCGGGCGTATGAGACCGAGATGGCGGCCTGAGGCGATCTGCCACACCGGGCCGGCGCGGGCGGCCGACTGCCGTCCGGCCCCTCGACAGGCCGAGTCGGATAGCCGACTCGGCCTGCGCTGCGCTGTCGCCCTGGGCGATTTTGGCTTGCACCTTATGCCATCTGAACTGCGGAAATGGTAGAAATCAATAGGCATCCGTCACTGAATGTGAGGGCGGATCAGATTTCCTCGCCAAAGCGGTTGGGCAACAGGCATGCGCACTTCCAGACGACAGACCGGCTCTGCTGCCTCCTCCCTTCCGTGGCGGTCTCCACCGTTCCCGCAGAGGGAGAAAACCACATGACCCTGGTGCACCGTGTCCATCCGCGGGCGGCCCTCGTCGCCGTCCTCGTCCTGCTCGCCAGCCTGCTCGTCGTGCCTCCCGCCGCCTCGGCGCGCGCCCCGGACCGGTCCGCCGTGCCCATCTCGTCCCTGACCTCCCAGCGGGGTCCGCTCGCCGCCCCGACCGTCACCGTCGAGGCGGAGGCCGATCCGACTCCGGCCGTCCGGCCCCGACCGCCGGCCGCGCCGGCGGCACCCACCGCGACCCGGCGAGGCACCACGGCCACGGTGACCTGGAAGGCCCCCGCCGCCCGGGGCGCGGACATCACCGGCTACGTGCTGACGGCGTACCGCAACGGCAAGAAGGAGAAGTCCGGGTCCTTCGACGCCGCCGAGACCACCCGGAAGGTGCCCCGGCTGACCAAGCGGGGGACGTACACCTTCACGGTGGCCGCGAAGAACGCGGTCGGCACCGGCCCGGCCAGCCCGCGCTCGAAGGCCGCCCGGCTGGTGGCCCTGCCCGGCCCGCCGACCATCATCGCGGTCACCGCCGACACCGCGTCGGCGGTGCTGAGCTGGACGCCCGGGCCCAGCGGTGGCCTGCCGATCACCGGCTACGTGATCACCCCGTACGTCGGCGGAGTCCGGCAGGCATCCCAGAGCTTCGGCCCGGCCACCACGAACACCGTCACCGGCCTGACCCCGACCACGACCTACCGGTTCACCGTGTCCGCCCGCAACGCCGAGGGCATCGGAGCCCCGTCGGCGCTGTCGGATCAGGTCACGGCGAACGTGTCGCCGACGCTGCTGTTCGACCCACCGCCCTCCGGCACCGTCGGCGTCGCCTACGTCGCCACCCTGAACGTCACCCACGGCGTGCCGCCGTACGTCTGGTCCGTCGAATCGGGCACCCTGCCGCCGGGGTTGCTGCTCAACCCGCTCACCAACGGCATCTCGGGCGTGCCGGCGGTCGAGGGTGACTACCCGTTGGTGATCCGGGTGGTGGACTCGGCCGGCCACACGGGCACCCGGCTGATCATCCTCGTGATCAACCGGGCCCCGGTGCTGAACTTCCCGGACCCGCCGCTGGGCGAGGTCGACGCTCCCTACGCCGACCAGTTCACCGTGATCGGCGGGACCGCGCCGTTCACCTGGTCGCTGGCCGCCGGCACGGTGCCGCCCGGCTTGACCCTAGCCCCGGGCACCGGCCTGCTCCACGGCCGGCCGACCGCCGCCGGGACCTATCTGTTCACGGTGCGGGTGACCGACGCCAACGGGGTCAGCGCCACCCGCAACATCCGGCTCGTGATCCAGCCGGCCAGCGAGATCACCCTGATCGCCTCGACCAACGCGACCACCTTCGGCACGGCCGTCCACTTCGACGCCATCATCGGCCCGGGGGTCGCCGAGGGCTCCATCACCCTCATCGACGAGCAGCCCAACGGGGTGGAGACTCCGCTGGGCACCTTCCCGGTGCAGCTCAACAGGGCCTCCTTCGACATCCAGGTGCCGGCCTTCGGGGTCAACCAGTTCCGCGCCCAGTACGACGGGGTCGACCCACTGGGCGAGGCCGTGTCGAACACCGTCAACGTCGAGGTCTCGGCAGTCAACGGCCAGGTGCTGATCCAACAGTTCGCCCAGTCCGGCATCACCGGCCTCACCGACCAGTACGTCTCGCTGTACAACGCCACCGACCTGCTCCTGCCGCTCGTCGGATTCCAGATCCAGGTCCCCGGCGGGCCGACCGTCGTGTTGCCGGGCAGCGCACGGCCGATCCCGCCGCGCCGCGGATTCCTGGTGGCCGCCGTCGGATACTCGTTGACCAACATCCAAGCCGACCTGGTCGTGCCGAGCCTCGGCCAGGGTGGCCTGCGGTTGATCGCCCCGGACGCGGCGAACACCTTGGTCGACGCCGCCGGCCCCACCCCCGGCTACTTCGAGAACACTCCGCTGCCGGCGTTCAGCGGTCCACCGTTCGTCCACCATGCCTGGACCCGGTTGATGGTCGGCGGGCGGCCACAGGACACCAACGACACCGCCGCGGACTTCCGGCTGGTGTCCACGGTGCTCGGGCCGATCAACGGCGTGCCGTCGGCGCTGGGCACCCCGTCACCCCGCAACAGTCTGGGCAGCTACCAGCAGAACGCCGCCATGCAGTCGACGCTGCTCGACCCGGCAGCCGCCCAGAGCGCTCCGCCCAACCGGGTCCGCACCCCGAACATGCTGGTCATCCGCCGAACCATCACCAATCGGAGCAGCGCGCCGATCATCCAGGCGCGGGTGCGGATCACCAGCCTCAGCCAGGAGAACGGTGCGCCGTACCCGGGCCCGACGTCGCCCGCGGTGCACTCGCACCTGCGCCTGGTCAATCCCGCCAACCCGACCAGCTCAATAACCATCAGTGACGGTCGGACGCTGCTGGTGCGGAACCTGTCCATGGACCGGCCCGCCACCGACCCGCCGGGCGGCGGGCTGGCCACCACCCTGGAGATCCCGTTCGATCTCGGTGGGCTGCGGCCGGGCGGCCAGGTGCACATCGCCCTGACCTTCGCCGTCGACAAGCCGGGACCGTTCTGGATCGCCTACGACATCGACGCCCTCGGCGGCGGGGCGGTGCCGACCGCGGTGAAGGACCTCAAGGGCGCGAAGGCAGCCAGACAGCGGGAGTTGGACGCCCGCCGACTGGCCGAGTCGAGGAAGCTGAGCGTCATCCGGGGCACTCTGCGCTGACGTGCGGCACGGTGCGGGTGGCCGCTCGACGACGAGCGGCCACCCGCACCGTGTCCGCCACACCGGTCGTTGACGAGAGCGGGAAGGGGGACCATGTCGACAGGCGGTCGGTTCGTCTACGGCCTGTGCGTGCGAGGGCTCGACGGGGTCGAGGAACTCTCCGCGCCCGGCGAGGCCGGGGACGGCCACATCGCGGTGCACGTCCGCCAGGCGACCGGGCCGCCACCGCCCCCGGCCCCGACGGACACCCAACGGGGGATCCGGGTGCTCGCCGACGGGCGGACCCTGGTCGTGGACCGGCTCCGGGGGACCGCGACCTTCTACGGCCCCGCCCTCACCCCGGACGTGCTGGCCCACCCCTACCTGGCCCCGGTGGCGACGATCTTCAACCGGTGGGCCGGGCGGGAGACCTTCCACAGTGGTGCCTTCGTCCAAGGCGGGCGGGCCTGGGCGGTGGTCGGCCCGCGTACCGCCGGCAAGAGCAGCCTGCTCGCCACCCTGGCCGCCCGGGACGTGCCGGTGGTCGCCGACGACATCCTGGTCGTCGACGGCAACCACGTGTACGCCGGCCCTCGTTGCGTCGACCTGCGGCAGCCCGTGCCGGGCACCGGGCAGCCCGGCCGGCTGGTCCGGGCCGGTGACCGGGTACGCGTCGCACTGCCGCCGATCGAGCCGAGGGTGCCGTTGGGCGGCTGGATCTTCCTCCGCTGGGGCGGGGCGGTGGAGCTGACCAGGGTGCCCGGCTCGGTCCTGCTGGCCCGGCTCGCCGGGCAGCGGTCCTGGCCCCGCCTGCCCTCGGACCCGGCGGCGTTGCTGACGATCGGGGCGCTGCCCGCCTGGGACCTCACCCGGCCGCGGGACTGGTCGGCGCTGGTCGCCACCCACCGCGTGGTGGAGGGCACCCTCGACGCGCAACGGGTGGCCGGAGGGGTCCGGTGAGCCGCTCGGCGACCGTCGCGGCCGCCCGCCAGCTTGCCCTCGACGCGACCGCCGTGGCGACCTGCGCCGCCCTGGCCGACCGGAGGGTGCCGGCCGTGCTGCTCAAGGGCGCCGGACTGGCCCGCCGGCTCGGCACCGAGGGTCGCCGGGCTTACACCGACGTCGACCTGCTGGTCGCCCCCGCCACGTTCGACCTCGCGGAGCGCTCCCTGGCCGACCTCGGCTACCGCAGCGTACTGCCCGATGGCTGCCCGGATCCGCGCCTGCACTGGTACGAGCGCCCGTGGTCGGTGCCGGGGCCGGTGCCGCTCACCGTCGACCTGCACCGGGGCTTCCACGGCGTGCCCGACCGGGAGGCGTTCTGGAACACCCTGTTCGCCTCGGTCGAGCGGGTGCGGCTGGCCGGTGGGTGGATCCTGGTGCCCGACCGGCCCGGCACGGCCCTGCAGGTCGCCCTGCACGCGGCCAGTCCGGGCCCCTCCACCCGGCCGTACGCCGACCTGGAGCGCGCACTGGACGTCTTCACGCCCGAGGTCTGGAGGGCGGCGGCCGGTCTCGCCGGGCAGTGCGGGGCGCTGCCGTTCTTCGCGTTCGGGCTGCGCCTGGCACCCGCCGGCGCCGTGCTGGCCGCCGAGCTGGGCCTGCCCCGCCGGGCGACTCTGGCCCAGTGGACCAGGGCCCGGCAGGCCACCGCCCCCGCGCAGGTGCTGGCCCGGCTCGCCGACCTACCCACCAACCGGGAGCGGCTGCGGCACCTGGCGCCGCACCTGTTCCCCCGGCCGGCCGCGCTGTGGCACACCAGCGCCCTGGCCCGCAGTGGCCGCACCGGGCTGCTGCTGGCCTACCTCGTGCGGACCGCCCGGTACACCGCCAGCCTGCCCCGGGCGGCCAACGAGTTGCGTGCGGCGGCCCGGTTCGTCCGGCACGCCGACCGTGACTGACCGGGGCCGTTCGCGGGCGCGGGCGCTGGTCGGGGCGTACCGCCGGGGTGGCCTTCCGGCGGTACGCCCCGCGTTCTGGGCGGCGCGGGCCGTCCGGTCGGTGCGGGCCCAACTCAGCCGGCGGACGATGGACGACATCCGGCTGCCGGGGCCCCCGGACGTCGCCGCCGCCCACCCCGGCGTGGTGCGCGGAGTGCTGCGTCGGACGGGGGCCAACTGTTCGGAACGCTGCCTGGTCCTGCAACGGTGGTACGGCGGTCAGCGGGTCGCCCGCACGGTCGTCATCGTGGTGACCGCCCCCAGCTCCGGGTTCCACGCGCACGCCTGGCTCGACGGTGACAGCGACGCCGAGCGGGAGGCCATGGTGGAGATCCTACGCCGCCCCGTCCCACCCGCCTGGTTGACGCCGCGGCGCGGAGCCGCTGAGGCGTGGGCGGGGCGACGCTAGCGGCGCCGGGCGATCAGGGACGTTGCAGCAGGTCGTGCCGGAGCAGCTCGTCGAGGAAGGTGGCCACGTCGGCACTCGCCCGGTCCCGGTCAACCCGGGCGCCCTCCATGAGCGTGGCGACCAGTTCGGTGCTGGTCGCCCCACCGACCAGGCGCTGCCAGAGCAACGTTGCGTTGCGGTCGAGCCCGAAGTAGACCGACCGGGCCGTGTCCAGGACGACCACCTCCTCGCCGGCCAGCCGCCAGGCCACCCGAACCGGGTCCACCCGGTGCACGGTCTCCTGCTGGGTCACCATGTCACCTCCGTGTCAGGTTCGGATCTGTTCGCCGGCACGCGGGGTGCGGGCCGGGGCGGCGGCGGGTTGGCCGCCAGCCAGAGCTGCTGCACCAGCCCGGCGGTGCCGCCCGGTATCGGCCACCGGGACCACAGCTCACGCAGCGCGGCGACGTCCACCAGATCCGGATCCACGCCGGTGCCGTCCCACGAGGCGACGAATCCGCGGGTCGGGTCCCGGAAGAACACCTCCAGGAAGCGGGCCTTGCGGCGCGGCCAGGTGATCTCGGCGGGCAACGACCCGCCGGAGATCTCGGCGACGAGGGCGTCCCGCGAGACGTGGCGGCGGTGCCCGGCACGCTCGGCCAGCGACGTGTGGAACCCACCGTCGAGCAGCGGATGGATCAGCGTGACGTCGTGGTCGGCGGCGACCGCGCCGAAGGCCGAACAGGTCAGCAGTAGGTCACGGCGTCGCAGGTGCCAGTCGATCCGTGCGCCCAACGGCCTCGGCTCGTGGCGTTGCTCCGCGCGGTACGCCCGGTGAACCTCGCGGGCCACCGGCGGGTGCAGCCAGGGGAAGCCCGCCAGCGGAAGGCGTCGGCGGCGCAGCCAGGCGCGGACGTCGTGGCGCAGCCGCCCCACCCGGGCCCGGGTCGACGTGGGCGGTGGCCGTCGCCATCCCGCCAGGACCTGGTCGCCGCCCAGACCGGTGAGCAGCGAGCCGCCGGCGGCGATCTCCACGATCGGCAGGTGCAGGTGCAGGTTCACCGGGTGCAGCACTCCGTACCGGTGCAGGAGCCTGCGCGCCACCGGACCGACCAGGTCCAGGTCGTCGTCGGCCGACAGGACCTGCCACGACCCGCCGACGGCCAGCGCGCGCACCACCCGGTCCTGCCACGCGGACTCGTCGGCCCGAGGCGCACCGGTGAACCGCCAGGTGACCGGGACCGGGTCCGGTAGTCCTTCCCGCCGGGCGACCCGGACGGCTGCGGCCAGGACGAGCGAGGAGTCCAGCCCACCCGAGAAGCTGACGACGCAGGGTGGCCTGCGCAGGGCGGGCAGCACGGCCTGTTCCAGCGCGACGAGCGGGTCCGCGACGGTCGCCGCAGCGCAGCGGACCGGCGGGCCCACACCCAGCATGGTGCCGGTGCAGATGTCGTAGGGGATCGGCCGGAGCATGGGCACCTCACTCGCGGGTCAGGGTTCCCCGCCGGGCGGCCACTGCCAGCGCCCGGTGGAACAGCAGGATCGACATCGGCAGCAGCAGCGCGGTGGCGGCGAGCAGCGTGAGGACGGACATGGCCCACGGCCCGCCGGACAGGGCCCCGCGCAGGCCGTCCAGCGCGAGGCGGCTGGGCAGCACGACGGTCAGCTCCGGCAGGACGCCGGGCAGGGCGGTGACCGGGAAGTACGTACCGGAGAGGAAGGACAGCCCGACGACGGCCAGCCGGGCGATCGCGTCGCCGTGCCCGACGACGACGGCGATCGCCGCCAGCGCGATGCCGACGCTCATCATGGCCGCACCGCCGACCAGCAGGAGGGCCGCCACCGCCCACCAGTGCGCCCGTGCCACGGGCAGGCCGAGCAGCGTCCCGAGAACGAGGAGGTAGACGGCGGCCCGCAGCAGCGCGAACAGGAACGGGTAACCGGCCAGCCCGACGGCCAGCGCCCCCACCGGCAGTGGCTGGGCAGCCAGCAGTTCCAACGTCCCGCTGCGCTGCTCCCGGCTCACCCGGGACGTTAACTGGCTGGTGGCGGCCTGTACGACGAGCATGAAGGTGAGGCCGGCGGCGACGAAGTCGAAGTAGCTCGCCGAGGGGAATCCCCCGTCGGTCGACGGGGTCAGCACCCGGGAGATGAACAGGTAGACGACCAGGTTCACCACTCCGAAGACGAAGTCGAGCAGCAGCGGCCAGCGGAGCAGGTGACGTTCGCCGAGGTCACGGCGGACCAGCGCGAGGACGGTGGCGGCGAGGCCGACCGTCGACGGCCGGCCAGCGGCACCGGCGCGGTCGGTCGACGGTCGGTCGGTCCGGGTCGGTGGCGTCATCCGGGCCGTCAGGGTGAGTTCCTGCTGACACCGGCTCCGGTCGTCGGTCTGGTGCGAGGCGACGACGACGGTGAGTTCCGACCGCCGGTCGAGGGCCTGCCACAACAGGCCTCGGGCGTGCTCGTCGAGGGACCGCCCCGGTTCGTCCAGGAGCAGGAGCGCGGGCGTGCCGACGAGGGCGCGGGCGACGCTGACCCGCGCCCGCATCCCGGCCGAACAACGCTCCACCGGGACGGCGGCGTAGCCGACGATGTCGAGTTCCTCCTCGACCCGGGCCACGGCACCGCGCACGACCCGCCACGGCAGCCGCAGGCGCGCGACGAACGCGATGTTCTGGTGGGCCGAGAGCTTCTCGTAGAGGCGGTGTTCCGGCGCGAGGCAGACGCCGGTCAGCTGGCGGGCGGCCGACGAGCCGACGGGATGGCCGTCGACCGTGGCCCGCCCGGAGTCGAGGGCGAGGGTTCCGGCCAGGCACCGCAGCAACGTGGTCTTGCCCGATCCGTTGGGGCCGCCCAGGAACAACCGGTTCCCCGCCGCCACCTCCAGATCGAGTCCGCCGAAGATGCGGAGCCTGCCGAACCACCGTGCCGCCTGACGGATTTGGAGCATCAGGAGTGGACCGGTGTGCCGTGGCTCGGTGGCTCAGAGCGATCCGTCGCCCTGGCCTCCCAGCCCGTCGTCCGGCCCCACCGTGCCGCCTCTGGTCAACTCGGCGAGAGTTCCCAGGCGCCGGATCGTCGGCGGATGGTACTCCGGTGCGCCGGTCGAGTCCGTCCCCACCTGGTTGTCGTGCTGCTGAACCATGGTGCTCCGATCATGCTCGGGGTTTGTGCGGCTCAACGAGCTTCCAGGGTGGACAGTTACGCCAGGCCTGCCGGGTGACGGGCTTCCGTCAGATGTTGCGTCGGTCGGCTGTCGACGGGTCGACCGGCGGCCGGCGGCACCGCCTGAAGAAAGGTGGTCCCGCCGGCCGCCGGGGTGGTGGCACCGGTCAGCCGGCCGGGGGGTACGGATCGTTCTGGTAGGTGTACTCGGTCTCGATGCGACCGTCGGCGGTGTGCACCACGAGCTGGCTGGGCTCGTGGGCGTGGGCGGCCTCGCGGCCGGCGTCGACCGCGCGTTGCTTGGTGTCGTACGTGCCGACCACGTTGCTGCCCTGCTCGACCTTCCACCCGCCACCGTTCGGCACGACGTGGTACTCGTTGCGCTTCATGGTCACCTTCCTCCCGTTCGTGACGGGTGTGGTACCCGCGACGGTCGGGAAGAAACCGCGGTCGATGGTGCCCCGGGACGCGGGCCGGGCCCGCCCCCCCGGTCGGGGTCGGGCCCGGTGCTGTTGCGGGATGTCACGCCGGGGCCGGCGTCACCAGCTCAGGTACCAGGGCTGGGTCTGCACGTTGAGCCGGGGGTAGTGCACGAACTTGGCCGTCCAGGTCCGCCAGTCGTTGAGTTCGAGCACGTCCAGGCCCTTCTGGATGTCGGACGAGTAGATGTGCCCGTTGTAGTAGTAGGTGGACCAGGCGCCACCCACGATGAGCTGGGTGTCCGAGAGCGGCCCGCGCTCCCAGAAGGCGATCTCCTTCGGCTTGCGGGAGTCGGTGAAGTCCCACACCGAGACGCCGCCCTGATACCACGCCTGGACCATGATGTCCTTGCCGAGCACCGGGATCAGCGAGCCGTTGTGGGCGACGCAGTTCTCGGTGGCGGCGTTGACCCGCGGGATCTTGTAGTAGCTCCGGAACTCCATCGTCCGGGCGTCACCGCGGCCGGTGATGTCGTAGATGGCGTTCGCGCCCCGCTCGGGGCCGACGGTCTCGTTGCAGGTGGCCCCGCTGCCGCCGCCCAGCTCGTCGGTGAAGACCACCTTGGTGCCGCGGTTGTTGAAGGTGGCCGAGTGCCAGAACGCGAAGTTGGTCGTGTCCCGGACCCGGTTGATGACCCGGGGCGCCTCCCGGTCGCTGATGTCCAGCAGCACCCCGTCGCCCATGCAGGCGCCGGCGGCCAGGTCCTTGGCAGGGTAGACGGTGATGTCGTGACACCCGCTGGTCGCCGAGCCGCCCTGCCGGCCCTCGTACCCGCCGTCGGGGAACAGGTTCGGTGTGGCCACCAGCGCGGCCTCGGCCGGTTTGTGCAGCGGCACCTTGACGATGCTGATCGAGTCGTGCGGCGGCTGGCAGTCGGGGAACTCCGCCCGCGGGCTGTACGAGGAGACGTACAGGTAGACCGAGCGGCCCCGCTTGGCCGGGACCAGGGTGTGGGTGTGCGAGCCGCAGGCGGTCTCGACGGCGGCGACGTAGCGCGGGTTGGCCTTGTCGCTGATGTCGAAGACCTTGATGCCCTCCCAGGACTCCTTGACCGTCGCCGACTGGGACGTGCTGGCGCACGAGTCGTCGCTGCGCGACGAGTCGGTGGACAGGAAGAGCAGGTCACCGTGGACGGAGATGTCGTTCTGCGCCCCCGGGCAGAGCACCTGGGACACGATCGTCGGGGCGCTCGGCCGCGAGATGTCGTAGACGACGAACCCGTTGTAGTTGCCGACGTACGCGTACCTGCCCTGGAAGGCGATGTCGGTGCCGAGTGCGGCGGTGGTGTCGAACGGCGCCTGTTTCGGCAGGTTGGCGATCTGGCGCAGGTTGGGGCTGCTGGAGATCTCGTCGACGCCCAGGGGGGCCTCGACGGCCGCCGCGGCGGCGGGCTCGGCCGCCTCCGTCACCGTCCGGGCGTGGCCCGGTGGTGCCGCCGCGACGGTGGCGAGGAGGATGCCGGTCGCGGCCAGACTGACAAAGCGCAGTTGCCGCCCCCGTGGCATGGTGAAGCTGATCATCGGCGACGCCCTTCGAAAGGGGGATTTCGATGGTCGGTACCTTACTCTCCGACGAGAGTCATCGATGTGATCTGGATCACATTAGCGTGCTGTCGGGAGTGGATACGATCGCTGCGACCTCGACCGGAGAGGAGGTCGCATGACCGCCCGACGTGGACGGCTGCTCGCCGTCGTCACAGCGGTGGCCGCCGCTGTCCTGGTCGCCGCCGTGGTCGTCGACGATGGCGACGACCGGCCGGCCGGGCCCACCGCCGCACCGGTCGCCGCAACCACCACACCGGCCACCGGCGGGCCCGTCGTGATCGTGCCCGGCCGGCCCGGCGAGGCCGCCGTCACCCGCCCGGCGGGCGAGGCCCGCGCCGACGCGCCGCCGCGGCACAACACCCTCGACACGTGGTATGTGCGGATGATGATCCCCCACCACGAACAGGCGTTGGAGATGGCCCAGCTGGCCGCCGGGCGGGCCGCCGACCCACGGATCAGCGCCCTGGCCGACCGGATCCGGGCCAGCCAGGCCCCGGAGATCGGGGTGCTGCGCGCCTGGCTCACCGAACGCGGCCTGTCCGCCGAGGTGGCTGGCCACGACCACCGCGCCATGAGGGGCATGCAGTCGCCGGAGGCGATGAGCCGCCTGGCCGCCGCCCGGGGCGTCGAGTTCGACCGGATGTTCGTGCGGATGATGACCGACCACCATCGCGGGGCGGTGCAGATGTCCGTCGACCTGCTCGGCGTGGGCGCCGACCAGCGCCTGCAGGAGTTCGCCAACTCCGTCGCCACCGAGCAGAACGTCGAGATCGACCGGATGCGCGACCTGCTGCCGGCCTGACCCCGACGACGGGGGCAGCGGCTCCTGGTCGTGTCGGTGCGTCGGCGGCGGCGCCGTCAGAGGTGTTCGACCGTGGGCCCGCCGCACCGGTGCCGGGTGTCGAAGACGTACCGGGCGTGGCGTACCACCAGGTCGTAGTCGAACACGTCGTGGTCGGTGACCACCACCACCGCGTCGGCGGCGAGCAGTTCCCGCTCGGTGAGGTCGACCATGACCACGCCGCCGGGCAGGTGGTGCGGCTCGGCGTACGGCTCGACGGCGTGCACCTCCGCGCCGAGGTCCAGCAACCGGCGGGCCACGTCCACCGCTGGCGAGTCGCGCATGTCGCCGGTGTTGCGTTTGTAGGCGAGCCCCAGCAGCAGCAGCCGGGAACCGGTCACGGGTCGCCCGGTGCGGTTCAGCCCGGCCATGACGCGCTGCGCCACATGCTCGGGCATCGCGTGGTTGACGTCGTTCGCCAGCTCGACGAACCGGAACTGGCGACCGAGTCGGCGCTTGACCTGCCAGGACAGGTAGCACGGGTCGATCGGCAGGCAGTGCCCGCCCACGCCCGGCCCCGGCCGGAAGGCCATGAAGCCGAACGGCTTGGTCTCCGCCGCCGAGATCGCCTGCCACACGTCGATGTCCAGGTGGTGCGAGAGCATGGTCAGCTCGTTGACCAGGGCGATGTTGACCTGGCGGAAGGTGTTCTCGAGCAGCTTCGTCAGCTCGGCGACCTTGGTGGAGTCCACCGGCACGGTCCGCTCCACCAGCCGCCGGTAGAAGCCGTCGACCCGTTCCAGGGCCGCCGCGTCCACTCCGGAGACCACCTTCGGGGTGTTCTCCAGCCGCCAGATCCGGTTGCCCGGGTCGATGCGCTCGGGGCTGTAGCCGAGGTGGAAGTCGCCCGGGCTGCGCAGCCCGCTGGCCGATTCGAGCAGGGGGCGCAGCAGTTCCTCGGTGGTGCCCGGGTAGGTGGTCGACTCCAGGATGACCGTGCAGCCGGGGCGCAGGTACGGGCCGATGCCGACGCCGGCCTGCTCCACGAAGCTCAGGTCGGGGGTGCCGTCGCGCAACGGCGTGGGCACGGTGATGACGCAGATGTCGAACCCGCCCGCGTCGGCGTACTCGGTGCTCGGGTGGTAGCGACCGCTGCTGAGGGCGCGCCCCAGCCGGTCGGCGGGGATGTCCTCCACGAAGGAATCCCCCGACGCCAGGCGCTTGACCCGGTCGGCGTCGACATCGAGGCCGATCACGTCCAGGCCGGCCTCCACCGCCCGCATGGCCAGCGGCAGACCGACGTATCCCTGGCCGATGACGACCAACTTCTCCACGTTCACCCGGACTCCCGACACCAGATGCGATAACTCCCGGTAAGGAGACTAGAGCGCAGGGTGGTGCCGTACGTCCGATTCGGGGAAACCGGGGTTCATGGGACAGCCGGGTCAGCCGGTGACCCCCGTGGCGTCGCCGCCGCCGGCCCCGCCGGTGCCGCCGGCCCCGCCGTCGTTCCCGCCGTCGTTGCCACCCCCGCCGGAGTCCGGCGGGGGTGCCGTGGTGGTGGTCGGCGTCGGGCCGGTGGTCGGCGTGGTCGGTCCCGGCTCGCCGGTCGTCGGCGCCGGCGCCGGCGAGGTCGTCACCGGAGCCGGGGACGTCGGCGGGATGGAGTCGCTGGGCTGCGGAGTCGTCGGTTGCGGCGACGCGGACTCCGTCGGGCTTCCGGTCGACCCGGCCGGCAGCATCGGTGGCAGCGGGTCCGTCCCGGGCTGCTCCTCGCTCGGTGATGCCTCGACGTCGCCCGGTTCGCTCGCGGGAGCGGTGGTCGGCAGGTTCACCGCCGGTGTGTTGGCCGTGTCGGTCGCGCCCAGAGCCGCACCGAGCGCGGTGAGCGCGACGAGAACGGCGGTCAGTGCGCCCACCAGGGCGCCCCGCCGACGCCGGCCCGCCGCCCCGCCGACCGCCGCGACCGGCAGGTCCGTCCGGGTGTCCGGCCCGGCGCCGCGCAGCGGGGCCGCCGGCGCGACCAGCGCCGTCGCCGTCGCCGTCGAACTGCCCGAGACGGCGGCGCGGGCGGCCTCGGCCATCGTCGCGCCGCTGGAGAACCGGTCCACCGGGTCTTTCGCCAGCGCGCGGGCGACCAGCGCCCGGACCGCCTCGGGAACGTCGTGCGGCAGCTCCGGTGGCTCGTCGTCGAGGTGCCGGACGGCGACCTGGAGGGGATTGTCGCCGGTGAACGGCGGGCTGCCGGTCAGGCAGCAGTAGGCGACGGCACCGAGGGCGTACAGGTCGGTGGCACCGGAGACGGGCCGCCCGGCGGCCTGCTCGGGCGCCATGTAGAGGGCGGTTCCGGGCACGGCGTTGGTGCTGGTGATGCTGGTCACGTTCGACGAACGGGCCACGCCGAAGTCGACCAGCACGACCGTGCCGTCCTCCTGGACCAGCAGATTGCTCGGTTTGACGTCCCGGTGCACGATCCCACCGAGGTGCGCGGCGTGCAGGGCCTGGGCCGCCTGCGCCACGATCGACATGGTCTCGGCGACGTCGATGCGACCCTCAGCCTCGATCCGCTTGGACAGCGGCTGGCCGGTGACGAACTCCATGACGAGGTAGTCGGCCCGGCCGCCGTCGGGCAGGTCGTCCTCGCCGCAGTCGAAGACCTGGACGATTCCCGGATGGCGCAGGGCCGCCATGATCCGTGCCTCGGCGCGGAACCGGGCGATGAAGTCGGGGTCGGAGACCAGCGCGGGCAGCAGGACCTTGACCGCGACCTGCCGGCCCAGCACCAGGTCGGAGGCGCGCCAGACGTCGCCCATGCCGCCGGTGGCGACACGCTCGTCCAGGCGGTACCGACCGCTGAGTACGACCTCCGATGACAACACAGCATAACCGTACCCACTCCCCGGGCACCCGGCTCGCCGCGGTGGGTCGCCTTCGGGTCGCCGAGGGCCCGCCACGCGGTCGGACCCACCGCCCCAGCGGGATCGG
Organism: Micromonospora nigra; assembly: GCF_900091585.1. Taxonomy (NCBI): domain Bacteria; kingdom Bacillati; phylum Actinomycetota; class Actinomycetes; order Micromonosporales; family Micromonosporaceae; genus Micromonospora; species Micromonospora nigra. The sequence continues at coordinate 5,855,657 of NZ_FMHT01000003.1, forward strand.
CGTCACCGGCCGGACGCGTACGGTGACGACGCCCGCCGGATCGCTGCCGGACCCGGGCCGCTCGGGCCCCGGGTGGGCCGTGGCGGGCGCGTGGCTGTCACGGGCGGGCGCGTGGCGTCACGGGCGGGCGCGTGGGCGTCACGACCACCGACCGCGTTACGGCGAACCGCCGTCCGGTGTGATAGACAATTCTCACCTTCGGCTCCGCCGGTGGCGACGCGTGCGGTGGGTCGTGCTCCTGTCATTGGTCCGGTTCAGGTCCGCCGCCGACGTCGCCGCTGCGAGCCGCGGTCGTCCGCGAGCCGTGGCCGACCTTCCGACCGGGCAGCCAGTCCCGGCACGACCATGCCAACGGGGGGCCCAGGTGCGCGGACAGGTCTGTTCGACGGGCCGGGCAGGCGTCACACCCACCCCCGGTCCACACCGCCGGGGTGCCGTCGACGAGCGGGGGACGGGGCCCCGTGTCCGGTGAGCTGACCGAGGCTGTCGCCGCGGCCCAGGCCGGCGACGAGGGGGCCTTCCGTTATCTCTACCGCACCCTCCAACCCGGCCTGCTGCGCTACCTCACGGCGCTGGTCGGCGCCGACGCGGAGGACGTGGCCTCGGAGACGTGGCTCCAGGTCTCCCGTGACCTGTCGTCCTTCACCGGCGGCGAGTTCCGCGCCTGGACGGTGACCATCGCCCGCAACCGGGCCATGGACCACCTGCGCCGCCAGCGGCGACGCCCCGCGCTGCCGGTCCCGGTGCAGGCCCTCGCCGACCTCGCCGCAGACGTCGACACCGCCGAACGGGCCGGCGAGACCATCGGCACCGAGGCCGCGCTCGCCCTGATCGCGTCGCTACCGCCCCGGGAGGCCGAGGCCGTCCTGCTGCGGGCGGTCGTCGGTCTCGACGCCGAGTCCGCCGGACGGGTTTTGGGTCGCCGTGCCGGTGCCGTCCGCACCGCCGCCCACCGGGGTCTGCGCCGGTTGGCCGCCCTCCTGGACCGTGCCGACCGCGTCGATCCCGGCACGCCGGCGACGAACCCGCAGCCGGCGACCCCGCCCCGGCCGCGCGCCGCCCGCCCCCGGCAGACGCCGCACATCGAACCGGCGGACGGCTGACGTGAGGGACATCAGGATGATCTTCCGACGGTCCGGGCCCGACGCGGCCGACCTCGACGCCCTCCTCGCCGCGCCCCGCACCGGCGACCCGGCGGCCGACCCCGTGGCCGGCGTACTGCACGCCGCCGCCGCCCCGGCTCGCCCCGACGAACTCGCCGGCGAGGAAGCGGCCCTGGCCGCCTTCCGGGCCACCCGGGCCGCCGGCCCCGCCCCGGTCGCGCCGCAACGTCGTCGTCGCCCCGCCGCCGGTGCTGTGGCCTGGCTCGCGGGCGTGGCCGCCGTCGCCACCGCCGGAGCGGCGTTCGCCGCGGCGGCCCTCGACCAGCCGACCGCACCGCCGCCGCCCGGGCCCCAGGCACCCGCACCGCCCACCGCCCCGGCCACCGCGTCCGCGACGGCGGATCCGACAGCCACCGACGGCCGGGACGACTCCACCACCGGGGCGCCCACCACCCCCGACGGCGCGACCACCGCCCCGCCCGACGGCGCCACCGCCGTCCCGGCCCCCTCACCGACGCCCTCCACCAGCGGTGGCACCGCGCCCGGCGACTCGAACAGCACCGCCGACCTGGCGGGCAAGTGCCGGGCCTACCTGGCGAAGTCCCCGCGGCAGCGGGAGCGCGCCCTCGACACTCCCGCCTTCGCCGAACTGGTCGCCGCAGCCGGTGGGCGTGACCAGGTCACCGCGTACTGCGAGGGGCTGGTCCCGCAGGAGGCGTCCGCCCCGCGGGCCGGCTCCGACCCGAGCACCGCGCCGCCCCCCGCCGACTGACCACCCGCCACCGCCACCGCTTCCGGCCCCGCTCCGCCCCGTTCCGGTCCCTCCCGGCCGACCCGGCACACCGGAATCCGCCCGGCACCCGGAGTTCCTCTGCTAGACACAAGATGGTGACGCTGTGGACGCCCCCGTCGATGACGGTGGGTCGCGGTACGGTGACACCGGTCGAAGTAGGCGCGGGGAAGGGAGCCCGGTCTGTGGTGACGTCGCCCGAGGTGGACACGATCAACGTCCTGCGGGACCACGCCGCCGCGGCGGGTCATCTCGCCCGGATCTGCTTCAAGACCGGCCCCCCGACCCACACCGGCGTCGAACTGGAATGGACGGTCCACGACGCCGCCGATCCCGCCCGTGCGGTGGACGCGGCGCGACTGCGGGCGGCGCTCGGGCACCACAGCCCCGCCACCCTCGACCCCGCCAGCCCGGCCCTGCGGCTCGGGCACGGCGGCACGGTGACCGTGGAACCCGGCGGCCAGGTGGAGATCTCCACCCCTCCGCAGCCCTCCCTCACCACCCTCATCGCCGCCACCGGCACCGAGATCGCCCAGCTCACCGGCCTGCTGCGCGCGGCCGGACTGGTCCTCGGACACAGCGGCATCGACCCGCACCGGGTGCCCCGCGCGGTCCTCGACACGCCCCGCTACCGGGCCATGCGCACGATGTTCGACCGTCGCGGACCGGCCGGGCGGACCATGATGTACAGCACCGCCGGCCTGCAGATCTGCCTCGATGCCGGCCAACCGGACCAGGTTCCCGCCCGCTGGGCCATGCTGCACGCCGTCGGGCCGCCGCTGCTGGCCGCCTTCGCCACCGCCCACCGGCACGCCGGGCGCTCCACCGGGTGGGCGTCGGCCCGGATGGCTGCCTGGTGCGACATCGACCCCGCCCGCACCGCCCCGGTCTGGACGCCGCAGACCGCCGACCGGGACCCTGTCGCGGCCTGGACGGCGTACGCCCTCGCCGCCCCGCTGCTGTGCCTGCGCGCGGCCGACGGCGACTGGACCGCCCCGGCCGGCGTCACCTTCGCCGACTGGCTCGACGGCGCGCTACCCCGGCCGCCCACCACCGACGACCTCGAATACCACCTCAGCACCCTGTTCCCGCCGGTGCGCCCGCGCGGCTACCTGGAGGTGCGCTACCTCGACACCCAGCCGGGTGACGGCTGGCGGATACCGCTGGCGGTGCTGGCCGCCCTGCTCAGTGGCGCCGACATCACGGCCGAGGCCAGGGCCGCGGCGACCGGGGTGGCGCACCGCTGGTCCGCCGCCGCCCGCGCCGGCCTGGCGGATCCGGCCCTGGCCGCCGCCGCGGCGAGGCTGCTCGACCTGGCATTGACCGCCCTGCCCCGGCTCGGGCTGCCGGCGGCCCTGCACGACGAGATCGACCGAGGCGTACGGCGGCGCCGCGCCGCCGCGGGAAGGGGAGACCGGTGACCGGGACCACGACCGGGCGTACGGGCGCGGAGGAGCTGCGTGGCCGCATCGCCGCCGAACTGGAGCGCACCCGCGCCCGTACGGTGCTGCTGACCGACGCCGTCGACGACGCGGACCTGATGCGGCAGCACTCGCCGCTGATGTCCCCGCTGGTCTGGGACCTGGCCCACGTCGGCAACCAGGAGGAGTTGTGGCTGGTTCGTGACGTCGGTGGCCGGGAACCGGTCCGGCACGACATCGACGACCTGTACGACGCCTTCAAGCAGCCCCGTCGTGACCGCCCGTCGCTGCCGCTGCTGCCGCCGGCCGAGGCACGTGCCTACGTGGACACCGTCCGGAGCAAGGTGTTCGACCTGCTCGACGGCCTCGCGTTCAGCGACCGGCCGTTGGTGGCGGACGGCTTCGCCTTCGGGATGATCATCCAGCACGAGCAGCAGCACGACGAGACCATGCTGGCCACCCACCAGCTGCGTGCCGGCCGGGCCGTGCTGCACGCCCCGCCGCCGCCCGAGCCGGCCGTACGGGTCGGCGGGGAGGTCCTGGTGCCGGCGGGCCCGTTCACCATGGGCACCGACACCGACCCGTGGGCGCTGGACAACGAGCGGCCCGCTCACCGGGTCGACCTGCCGGCGTACGCGATCGACGCGACACCGGTGACCAACGGGGCGTACCGCGCGTTCATCGCCGACGGCGGCTACGACGAGCCGCGCTGGTGGACCGCCGAGGGCTGGCGACACCGGCGGGAGGCGGGGCTGAGCGCGCCGATGCACTGGCGGCGCGACGGCGACGGCTGGGCGTACCGGCGCTTCGGCCGCTGGTCGCCGGTGCGCGACGACGAGCCGGTGGTGCACGTCTGCTTCCACGAGGCGCAGGCGTACGCGACCTGGGCCGGCAAGCGCCTACCGACCGAGGCGGAGTGGGAGAAGGCGGCCCGCTTCGACCCGGCCACCGGGCGGTCCCGGCGCTACCCGTGGGGCGACGACGACCCGACCACCGCCCACGCCAACCTGGGGCAGCGGCACCTGTGGCCGGCGTCCGTCGGCGCGTACCCGGGCGGGGCCTCGCCGCTGGGGGTGCACCAGCTGATCGGCGACGTGTGGGAGTGGACGTCGACGGCGTTCCGGGGGCATCCGGGCTTCCGCGCCTTCCCCTACCGGGAGTACTCGGAGGTGTTCTTCGGCGACGACCACCGGGTGCTGCGCGGGGGGTCGTTCGGCACCGACCGGTCCGCCTGCCGGGGCACCTTCCGCAACTGGGACTACCCGGTCCGGCGTCAGATCTTCAGTGGTTTCCGCTGCGCCCGGGACGTCCACCCGGACGAGGTGACGCGGTGAGCGTGGACGGTGGGACGGTGTTCGGCTGATGTGCCGCCACCTGGCTTACCTGGGGCCGCCGGTCTCCCTGCGGGAACTGCTGTTCGACCCGCCGTACTCGCTGCTGCGCCAGTCGTGGGCCCCGCGGGACATGCGTGGCGGCGGGACGGTCAACGCCGACGGGTTCGGGGTCGGCTGGTATCCCGGCGACGGCGAGCCGGTGCGCTACCGGCGGGCCCAGCCGATGTGGAGCGACCCCACGATCGCCCAGCTGGCGGCTGTCACGTCGGCCGGCGCGGTGCTCGCCGCGGTCCGTTCCGCCACCGTCGGCATGGCGGTGCTCGACGGCGCCGCCGCACCCTTCGCCGAGGGGCGGTGGCTGTTCAGCCACAACGGGGTGGTCCGGGGCTGGCCGGACTCGATGGTGCCGTTGGCCGGCGGGTTGCCGGTGCGTGACCTGCTGACGCTGGACGCGACCACCGACTCGGCGCTGCTGTGGGCGCTGGTGCGGCACCGACTGCGGGCCGGGGTGAAGCCGGCTCGCGCCCTCGCCGAGACGGTCACCGCGGTCGCCGTCGCCGCGCCCGGTTCCCGCCTGAATTTGCTGCTCACCGATGGGCACACCGTGGTGGCCAGCGCGGCCGGCCATGCCCTGTCCCTGCGGGCGACGCCCGCGTCGGTGGTGGTGGCGTCCGAACCGCACGACGACGAGACCGGCTGGCGGGAGGTGCCGGACGGGCACCTGGTGGAGGCCACCGCGACGGGCGTGCGGGTGCGCGCCCTCGCGGAGGTGTGAGGCGCAGGCACGTCGATCCGAGCCACGTCGATCCGAGCCACGGAGGGAAGCACATGAGCGCGGAACCGCTGGAGATCCACCTGGAGGAGCAGGACCTGGGCCGCAGTCTGCGTCACGACGTCCGGGTCGGTCTGACGGCCGACCCGAAGTGGCTGCCGCCGAAGTGGTTCTACGACGCCCGGGGCAGCGAGCTGTTCGAGGAGATCACCCGGTTGCCGGAGTACTACCCGACCCGGGCCGAACGCGCGATCCTGGCCGGGCGCGCGGGGCTCGTCGCGGAGCTGACCGGCGCGAAGACGCTGATCGAGTTGGGCAGCGGTTCCTCGGAGAAGACCCGGCTGTTGCTCGACGCGTTCACCCGCCGGGGCGGGCTGGGCACCTTCGTGCCGTTGGACGTGTCGGACAGCGCGCTGCGCCGTTCGACGGCGCAGATCGCCGACGACTATCCGGGGCTGCGGGTGCGGGGCATCGTCGGGGACTTCACCCGGCACCTCGACCGGCTGCCGGCGGGCGGACGGCGCTTGGTGGTGTTCCTCGGTGGCACCATCGGCAACCTGCTGCCGGCCGAGCGGGCGAACTTCCTGGCCGCGATGCGGGCCGCCCTGGAGTCGGGGGACTGGCTGCTGATCGGCACCGACCTGGTGAAGGACCCGGCGGTGGTGGTGCCGGCCTACGACGACGCGGCCGGGGTGACCGCCGAGTTCAACCGCAACGTGCTGCGGGTGCTCAACCGCGAGTTGGGTGCCGACTTCGATCCGGAGGCGTTCACCCACGTCGCCCACTGGGATCCGGAGCGGGAGTGGATCGAGATGCGGCTGCGCGCCGAGCGGCCGATGCGGGTGCGGGTGCTCGACCTGACGGTCGAGTTCGCCGCGGGCGAGGAGCTGCGCACCGAGGTGTCGGCCAAGTTCCGCCCCGCGGGTGTCGCCGCCGAACTGGCCGCCGCGGGTTTCGTGGCCGAGGCGTTCTGGACGGACCCCGATGCCCTGTTCGGCGTCACCCTGGCCCGCGCCGACTGAGCCGGGCGGGGGCGGTGAGGGCCACGCCGGTCCGCCCCCGCTGGTGCGGATCTCCACCCCCGCGGCGGACCTCCGCCCGGCTGGGCTAGGGTGGTCGCGCGAAGGGGAGTAGCCCCCAATGTCGTGGTCGACACACTGGTGCGTCGCGCACCCGGCCACGCGGCCTCGTTGCACGGGGCGGGCGAGACCTTCGACCCAGGCTGTCACAGCCGGGTCGAGGGCGCCCCGTACCTCCTCCCGGCCTGATCCGGAAGGATGTCATGGAGGGTTTCCTCGTCGCGCTGGTGGTCAGCTTCGGCGTCATCTTCGTCGCCGAGCTGGGAGACAAGTCCCAGCTCATGGCGCTGACCTTCGCCACCCGCTTCCGCACCGTGCCCGTGCTGATCGGGATCACCGTCGCCACCGCCGTGGTGCACCTGGTCTCGGTGGCGATCGGGTACGGGCTGGGTGCGGCCCTGCCCACCGGCTGGATCGCCCTGGTGGCGGGCCTGGCCTTCTTCGGGTTCGGGGCGTGGACCCTGCGCGGGGACACGCTCACCGAGGAGGAGAAGCGCAAGGCGGACAAGGGCGGCACGTCGGCCGTGGTGGCGGTGGGGGTGGCCTTCTTCCTCGCCGAGCTGGGTGACAAGACGATGCTGGCGACGATCACCCTCGCCACCCAGTACGGCTGGTTCGGCACCTGGGTGGGCTCCACCGTCGGCATGGTGGCGGCGGACGCGCTCGCCATCCTGGCCGGCCGGCTGCTCGGCCGGAAACTGCCGGAACGGACCATCAGGTACGGCGCGGCCGTGCTCTTCGCGGCCTGCGGGCTGTGGCTGGTGCTGGACGCGGCGGGCCAACTGGGCTGGATCTGACGACTAACGCCCGCCCGCCCGGGTAACGCTCCCGGGTGGAGCCGGGGGACGTGCTGCGCTCGGGGCACGAGGTGCTCGTCACGATCGTGGAGAGCGCGGGCGCGGTGGTCATCTTCGTCGGCGCCGTCTGGGCCGCGCTGCGGTTCGTCTGGGCCGGACTGCGAGGGCGGGACGCCGTCGGGTTCACCGTCATCCGACTGTCCCTGGGCCGGTTCCTCACTCTCGGCCTGGAGTTCCAGCTCGCAGCGGACATTCTCCGTACGGCGTTCGCGCCGACGCTCGCGCAGATCGGTCAGCTCGCGGCCATCGCCGCGATCCGGACCGCTCTGAACTTCGTCCTGAGGTGGGAGGTCGAGCAGGAGCAGCGGCAGGTGGGGCAGTCGGGCGGCGGCGGGTGAGGCCCGGCCGGCCACGGGCGCCGTGGCGGGCGACCGGCCTCGGGTGTGCCCGGAGCCGACCCCCGCCGATCACCGGTCGACAACCGCCGGAACCGACCGGGCGCCGACGGACGGCGCCCGGTCGGGCGCTCAGCCGCCCGGCTGCTGGTAGACGTCGGGGACGCCGTCCTGGTTGACGTCGACCTGCTCCTTGAGGGCGATCCGCCGGTACGCCGCGTTGCGGCGGGCCAGCACCACCGTGGCGGCCACCGCGGAGATCAGCGACCCGGCCAGCACGGCGGTCTTGACGTTGTCGCCGGAGGCGCTGTCCACCCCGAAGGCCAGCTCGCCGATCAGCAGCGAGACGGTGAAGCCGATGCCGGCCAGGAACGACACTCCGAGCAGGTCGGTCCAGGTGATGTCCTCGTCGAGTTCCGCCCGGGTGAACCGGGCCAGCAGGAACGTCGAGCCGAGGATGCCCACGCACTTGCCGACCACCAGGCCGAGCACGACGCCGAGCACGATCGGGTCGGTCACCACGGCCCCGAGGTCGGCCCCGCGCAGCGACACCCCGGCGGCGAAGAACGCGAAGACGGGCACCGCGAAACCGGCGGAGATGGGCCGCCAGCGGTGCTCCAGGTGTTCGGCCAGCCCGTTCCTGGCGTCACCGTCGCCGTCCTTGCCGCGCAGCACGGGGACGGTGAAGCCGAGCAGCACGCCGGCGACGGTGGCGTGCACCCCGGAGGCGTGCACCAGCGTCCAGGCGACCAGGGCCAGCGGGATGAGCGCCCACCACCACGTCTTGCGCTTCTGCACGAGCAGGCCGAACAGGGCGATGGGCACCAGGGCCCCCAGCAGCGGCAGCAGGCTGAAGCCCTCGGTGTAGAAGATGGCGATGATGGTGATGGCGAACAGGTCGTCGACGACGGCGAGGGTGAGCAGGAAGGCCCGCAGCCCCTGCGGCAGATAGGAGCCGATCACCGCGAGCACGGCCAGGGCGAACGCGATGTCGGTCGCCGTGGGGATGGCCCAGCCGCGCAGCCCTTCGCCGCCGCCGATGAGGTTCACCCCGACGTAGATGAGGGCGGGTAGCACCATGCCGCCGACGGCGGCCACCACCGGCAGCGCCGCCCTGCGGGGGTCGCGCAGCTCACCGGCGACGAACTCGCGTTTGAGTTCGAGACCCACCACGAAGAAGAAGATCGCCAGCAGGCCGTCGGCGGCCCACTTGGCCAGGCTGAGGTCGAGGTGCAGCGACTCGCCGCCGGACCACGGCACCCACTTGCCGAGCGCGGTGTAGGTGTCGCCCCAGGGAGAGTTGGCCCAGACCAGCGCGATCACCGCACCGACCAGCAGCAGGGCGCCGCCGACCGTCTCGGTGCGCAGCACGTCGGCGAGGAATCGGGCCTCCGGCCAGGACGTGCGGGAGAAGAGTCGGCGGTAGCCACCCGGGCGTTCGGTGGGCGGGGTGCGGTCGGACATGCGTGTGGTCCACCTCGTGGCTCGAGAAGGGCAGCGGAAAGCCAATCGCCGACCAGTCTTCCCGGCACACCTCCTGCGACCCTATCCAGCGCGCCGGCCCGTCGCGAGTGTGGCGGAAGCGAGACCGCCCACATCCTGGCCGGCTTCGTCACCGGTCGGAACCCGCCGTCCCGTTTTTCCACGCCCGGAAAGCGATTCCCGGCGGCCCCTGTCGAGGTTGGGTATGACGGCGCACATCGTCACCGGATAAAACGCATAACTCCGGACATAGCGCGCATGAAGCGCTTTAATGGTTTCACGAGATTCAAGTCGACCTTGGGGGTTTTCGTGAAGTTCTTTGGCGTTACCGGCCCGGTACGGGGGCGCGCCTGATGGACCTGTACCGCCAACTTCGTCTCGTGCGCCGGCACTGGTGGATCGTGCTGGTCACCCTGATGGTGGCGCTGGGCACGACCGCGCTGGTCACCATCCGCAGCGAACCCCGCTACGTGGCCTCGGTGACGTTCTTCGTCACCACGCCCAGCGAGGGCGTCGCCGCCGCCTACCAGGGTGGGCTGTTCCTTCAGCAGCGCATCAAGTCGTACGCGGACCTGCTGGTCAGCGACCGCCTGGCGCAGAGCGTCGTGGCGGAGGGCCAGGTCGGCCTCACCGCCGAGCAGATCCAGGGCCGGGTCAGCACCTCCACGGAGACCGGCACGGTGCTGCTGCGCGCCTCGGTCACCGACACCGACCAGACCCGCGCGCTGAAGCTCACCGAACTACTCTCGGCGAAGTTCGTCGACCTGGTGCAGAAGGTCGAGACGCCGCCGAGCGGCGAACCCGGGCCCATCAAGATCGAGATCGTCAGCGGCCCCCGGGTCTCCGCGAGCCCGGTCTCCCCGCAGCCGCTGCGCAACTTCACCATCGGCGGTCTGCTGGGCCTCGTCGCGGGCGTGGCGCTGGCCGTCCTGCGCGGCATGGCCGACGTGCGGCTGCGCGACGCGGCCGGCCTCCAGCGCGTCACCGGCAGCCCCCTGCTCGGGGAGATCCCGCTGGACACCGCGGCGCGCACGGCCCCGCTGATCGTCGGCGAGGCGGCGACCTCGGCCCGCGCCGAGGCGGTCCGCAAACTGCGCACCAACCTGCGTTTCGTCGACGTGCACGAGCCGGCCCGGGTCATCGCCGTCACCAGCGCCCTACAAGGCGAGGGGAAGACGACCATGTCCTGCAACCTGGCCATCGCGTTGGCCGAGGCCGGGTGGCGGGTGCTGCTGGTCGACGCCGACCTGCGCCGGCCCAAGGTGGCCGACTACCTGGGCCTCGACGGCGGCGTCGGGCTCACCGACGTGCTGGTGGGCGACGTCCAGGTCGGCGACGTCGTGCAGCGCTGGGGCGACAAGTCGCTGCTGGTGCTGCCCAGCGGCTCCACGCCGCCCAACCCCAGCGAGCTGCTCGGCTCCAAGGCGATGGCCGACCTGCTGCTGGGTCTGCGGGAGTCGGCCGACATCGTCATCATCGACACCGCGCCGCTGCTGGCGGTCACCGACGGAGTCGTGGTCGCCGTGCAGTCCGACGGCGCGCTGCTGGTCTCCCAGCAGGGCCGCACCTCCCGTACGCAGGTCGCCGCGGCGGCCCGGGCGCTGCACGCGGTCTCGGTGCGCCTGCTGGGTTGCGTGCTCAACATGGCCAAGGTGCCCAAGGCGGACGCGTACCAGTACGAGGCCTACCGGGTGGTGGCCGGGCTGGGCACCCCGTCGGTCCCGGCGGACCGGGCCACGTCCGGCCGGCACGCCGAGCACGCGGCGGCTGGCGTGAGCGACCGGACGCAGGAACTCACCCGGCTGCCCCGATGAGGGTGGCGAAGGGACGCAGCGACCGCTCGATCTCCTCGGCGCACCGCCGGAAGTCGGCGGCGGTGCCGCCGATCGGGTCCTTGAGGTCGTCCGCGTCTGCGGCGGCGGGCTGCATTCCCGACCGGGCGCGGGCCGCCGCCGCCACCGCGGCCCGCAGCAGGTCCTCGGTCGGGTCCACCCGGGGCTCGACGGCCGCCGCCAGCCGCCCGAACTGGCGCAGCGTGAAGGTGCGGTGCAGGGCCGCCGGGGCCAGTGCCGTACAGACCGAACGCTGGCGGCGGGTGGCGGTGAGCACCAGCGACGCCCCCGTCAGGTACTCGGGCAGCAGGGGCCGGCTACGGAAGGCCGTGGGGTCGCAGCCCGTGGCGGCGGCGATCGCCGCCGCGTACGGGTGCATCTGGAGCCCCTCGACAGCGTCGGTGCCGGCGCTGGCGACCTCGACCGGCCGGCCGGCGAGCACCCGGCGGGCGAGGTATTCGGCCATCGGCGACCGGCACAGGTTGGCGTGGCAGACGAACAACACCTTGTCGACCATCTGTTTCCCTCTCGTCGGCGGGGTCGCGGGCACGGTCGCCGCGATCCCGGGCGGGTCGCGGGGGCGACCGCCGTCGGAGGGGTTGCCGGCATCGTACGCGCGCGGCGGTGCCCGCGCGTCGCGTGCCGCGCCGGCCGGCCGGGCCGTCAGCGGGGTGAGCCGGTGCGGATCGGCATCCTGACCTACCACTTCCCGCCCGAGCCCGCGTTCGTCCCGGCCAGCCTCGCCGAACAGTTGGCCGCCCGGGGCCACGAGGTGCGGGTGCTCACCGGCTTTCCCGACTATCCGGGCGGCCACGTCTACCCCGGCTGGCGGCAGCGTTGGCGGCACGAGTCGCGCAGCGAGCGGCTCACCGTGCGCCGGCTGCCCCGGTACTGCGGCGGCGACGGCTCCGTGCGCAGCCGGGTGGCCTCGTGGCTGTCGTTCGCCGGCAGCGTCGCGGTGACCGGCCGCCGGTTCCTCGCCGACGTCGACGTGCTGTACGTGCACCAGCCGCCGGCCACCGTCTTCGCCTCCGCCGCCCTGGCCCGGTTGCTTCCCCGGCTGCCCATGGTGCTGCACGTGCCCGATGTGTGGGCCGAGGATGTCGTCGGGGGTGCCCCCGGCGGGCGGTGGCCGGCGCGACTGACGGCGGCGATGACCCGGACCTACCGGGCCGCGGCGGGCGTGGCGGTCGCCACGTCGTCGCTGCGCGACGCGGTGGTCGCCGCCGGGGCGGACCCGGCCCGGGTCCGGGTGGTGCGTACCTGGACCGACGAGCGGATCTTCCGCCCCACCGAGCCGGGGCCGCAGGCCCGCCGCCTGGTCCGCCGGGACGGCCGACGCGTGGTGATGCACGCGGGGACGATCGGCGTACGGCACGGCCTGGAGACGGCGGTGCGGGCGGCGGCGACGCTGGGCGACACGATGGACCTGGTGTTCGTCGGGTCCGGCGGGCAGGAGCGGCGGGTGCGGAGGCTCGCCGCGGAGCTGCGGGCCGACAACGTACGTTTCGTGCCGCGGCGTTCGCCGTTGGAGATGCCCGAGTTGTACGCCGCGGCCGACTACCAGTTGGTGATGCTGCGTGACCTGCCCGAGCTGCGCGGTGCGCTGCCGGGCAAGCTGCCCGCGGTGCTGTCCTGCGCCGCCCCGGTGGTCGCCTCGGCGGCGGGGGACACGGCGGCCCTGGTGGAGCGCGCCCGTGCCGGGCTGTCGTGCCCGCCGGAGGACTGGGCGCAGCTCGCCGACCGGTTCTGGCTGGCCGCGACCATTCCGCCGGCGGCGCGGACGGAGATGGGCCGACGCGGCCGGGAGGCGTACCTGCGGGAGATGTCGCTGTCGGCGGGGGTGGACCGCGTCGAGGAGATGCTGCGTGGGGCCGCCGTCACGCGAACGTCCTGACCGGCGAGCGGCACTCACGTACCGGTCAAGAGCGTCATTCCCGACCCACGTCGATCGTTAGGTGTTAAGAACAATGGTGCCTTCTGTCCGAATCCTGGAGTGGAGAGCGGAGTGACGCAGAGCGAGAGCCCGCGTCGGCGGCGGTCCCGCCGGCGCCGACGTCGTACCCGGCTGCGTCGTGCCCTGCTCACCGCGCTGGTGGTGGGGTCGGTGCTGCTGACCTCGGCCGGCTGGGTCGGGTTCCGGGGCTGGCAGGCCCGCGCCCACCTGCTCAACGCCGCCGGACTGGCCGGCGAACTGAGCGCGCAGGTGGTCGGTGGGGACACCGCCAGGGCGCACCGCACCCTGGCCGCCCTCCAGCAACAGGCGGGCGCGGCCCGGGCCGTCACCTCGGACCCGGGGTGGTGGGTGGCCCGACGCACCCCCTACGTCGGCGACGACCTGACGGCGGTACGCCAGATCGCGATCGCGATCGACGACCTGGCCCGCGCGGCGTTCCCGGCGCTGCTGCGCACCGATCTGACCGGGCTGGTGCCGCGCGACGGGCAGCTCGACGTCGGCCGGCTGCGGGCCGTCGGCGCGGAGTTGTCCGAGGTGGACCGGGAGGTGCAGCGCGTCCGCGCCGACCTGACGGCGGTGCCCGTCGAAGACCTGGTCGCCGAGGTCCGCGCCGCGTTGGTCCGGTTGCGTGACGAGATCGACCAGGTGGCGGCGCTGACCGCCGCGGCGGACCGGGCCACCCGCCTGCTGCCGCCGCTGCTCGGGATGGACGGGGCGCGGCGCTACCTGCTGGTGTCGCAGAACCCGGCCGAGCTGCGTGCCACCGGCGGCATGATCGGGGCGTACGCCGTCCTGGAGGCCGACCGGGGCCGGATCCGGATGGGCCGCCAGGGTGCCAGTGGTGACCTGGGGATGTTCGATCCGCCGTTGAAGCTGCCGGCCGAGGTGCGACGGCTCTGGGCGGATCTGCCGGGCAGATATCCGGCCGACGTGAACCTCACCCCGCACTTCCCGACCGCAGCGGCCCTCTACCGGGAGATGGTCCACCGCCGCACCGGTGTGCGGGTCGACGGGGTGATCGCCATCGACCCGGTGGTGCTGTCCTACCTGCTCCGGGCCACCGGTCCGGTGATGGTTCCCGGCGGTACGCCGCTGACCAGCGAGAACGCTGTCAAGACACTGCTGAGCGACAGCTACCGGCGGCTGGACCACCGGGCGCAGGACCGCTACTTCGCGGCAGCCGCCGCGGCGGTCTTCGACGCCTTCCTCACGAAGAATGTTGACCCTAAGGTGTTGTTGTCCGCATTTGACCGTGCTATCACCGAACGCCGGATATTGTTCTGGAGTGCCCACCCGGCGGAACAGCGGACGTTCGGCGACAGCCGGATGACCGGGACGCTTCCGGACCAGGACACCGTGCCGACGGTCGGCGTGTTCCTCAACGACGGCAGCGGCGCGAAACTCGGCTACTACCTGCGGCCGACCGCCACCCTGGCGGTCGGGGACTGTCACCACGACGGTCGTCGCGAACTGCGGCTGCGGGTGACCCTCACCTCGTCGGCGCCGACGTCCGGGCTCAACCGGTCCGTCCTCGGCCTCGGCCTGGCGGGAGACCCGTACACCGTCCGCACGTTCGTCTCGGTCTACAGCCCGGCGGGCGGTGCGGTGCTCGAGGCCCGACTCGACGGCGCGGCAACGTCGGTCGCCACCGGCACCGAGCGCCGCCGCCAGGTGGCCACGGCGAACGTCGAGGTCCCGGCGGGCGGCACCCGGAGCCTGGAGGTCTCCGTGCTGACCGGACGGACCCGTGCCGGAGCCGCCGAGCTGTGGCTCACCCCGACCGCCACCCCATGGACCACCCAAGTAGTTACCGCACCAAGCTGTGACCAGTAGGAGGGAACCAAAAATGCGGCTATCCCGCATCATCATGGCGCTCGCGGTCGGTATGGCCGTGGTGGCCGTGCCGACCGCGGCGGGGGCGGCACAGCCGCAGCCGGCGCCCACGATCACCGATACGCCCCAGCCACCGCCGTACCCGCCCGCCGTCGCCTCGCTGACGGTCAGCCGGTCCACGATCTTCCTCGGGGAGTCGGTCGTCCTCTCCGGCAGCGGCTTCGCGCCCAACGAGACGGTCGACATCGTGGTGTCGGTGAATCCGCTCGCCGCGCCGGCACCCGGCCTGGCCCGGCGCGGTGACGGCAGCACCGTCGCCCTGAGGCCGGTGGCCTTCCAGGCGAACGCGCCGCTCAGCTTCACCGTGCAGACCAACGCGGCCGGTGAGTTCAGCACCACGTACACCCCGGACGTGACAGGCCGGCTCATCTTCACGGCGACCGGTCGCGAGTCGGGCCGCACCGCCACCACGGAACTGCGGGTGCTGCCCAAGCGCCAGCCGTTGCCGGTGACGGGCAGCAGCCTCGACACGCCGATGAAGGTCGGTGGCGGGCTGGTCGGCGCGGGCGCCGTCCTGCTGCTCACCACGCTGGTCTGGCGTCGCCGCCGGTTCGGCTCGGGAGCGGCCCACTGATCCGTGCAACGACCCGGGCAGTGCCCGGGGTGCGAGATGCGTGCCCGTCGGACCTGGTCCGGCGGGCACCGTCGCGTCGGGTCGACAGCGGGTTGCGGCATGGGTGCCCGGACAGGGCACGGGCCGCCGACGCACGCTCATCGGCGGTGGTTGCCGACGATCTCCACCAGCGCGGCGACCAGCGCCAGGGTGATGATTCCGGCCGCCAGCAGCAGGGACCGCCCGAAGGCGGTGGTCCAACCGTCGTCGCCCACGGCGGAGAAGAACACCGCCCCGACGGCCGCGATGCCGGCGGCCGAACCGACCCGCTGCCCCGTCTGCAACATCCCCGCACCGCTGCCGGCCTGGGGCACGGGCACCTGCGACAGGGTCAGCGTCTGGTTCGGCGCGATCACCAGGCCGCTGCCCAGCCCCGCCACCAGCAGCGGCGCGGCGGTCACCCAGGGCACCGGAACACCGTCGGGCACCAGCGTCAGCACCCCGACCACCGCTGCCAGGCCCGCCACCACCGTGGCCAGTCCCACCGCCACCAGCCGCCGGCCGAACCGGTCGACGATCCGCCCACCGATCGCGGACGTGGCGGCGGAGCCCAGCGCGAACGGGGTGATCGCCAGGCCGGCGACCAGGGCGCTGTACCCGAGCCCGTTCTGCAGGTACAGGGTGAACACGAAGAAGATCGCGGTGAAGCCGCCGAAGTAGACCAGGGCGATCAGCGAACCGAGCGCGTACGACCGCAGCCGGAACAGCCGCAGGTCGAACAGGGGCTCGTGGCGTCGCCCGTACCACCGCTCCCAGACCCCGAACCCGGCCAGCGTCAGCAGGCCGGCGGGGACGAGCAGCCACCAGGCGGTTCCCCGCCACTGCTCGCGTTGGATCAGCGGCAGCAGGACCAGGGTCACCCCGATGCCGAGCAGCAGCACTCCGACCGGATCCAGTGGGCGGTGACCGGGGGCGCGGGTCGGCCGGGCGGGCAGCAGCCGCCAGCCCAGGACGACGGCGACGATCCCGACCGGAACCTTGACGAAGAACACCCAACGCCAGCCGTGCTCCGTGCCGCCGCCGGCGATGAGCAGCCCGCCGAGCAGCGGCCCCACGGCGGTGGACACGCCGATGGTCGCGCCGAGCAGGCCGAACGGGCGGCCCCGCTCCGGCCCCCGGAACAGCTGCTGGATCAGCCCGGTCACCTGCGGGTTGACCAGGCCGGCGGCGGCGCCCTGAAGCAGCCTGGCGGCGACCAGCCAGTCGGGGGAGCGGGCCGTCCCGGCCAGCGCACTGGTGAGAGTGAACAGGGCGATGCCGAGCACGAACGCGTTGCGCCGGCCCCGGACGTCGCCGAAGCGTCCGGCGGGCACCAGCACCAGCCCGAACGTCAGGGCGTACCCGGACAGCACCCACTGCAGGTCGCTGGGGGACGCGCCGAGCGCCGCCTCGATCGACGGGACGGCCACGTTGACGATGCTCACGTCGAGCAGCGTCATGAACGCGGCGACCAGCCCCACCCCGAGGGCCTGCCAGCGTCGCCGGTCGTCCGGCGGATCGGTCGTGCCGGCCGCAGCGGACGCCGGGCTCATGGTGACTGGCCCTCCGTCGGTCGCGGATCCCCGAGCGCCACCCCGCCTGCGGGGCGACGACGTGGGCCGTCAGGTCAACTGCTGCGCACAGAACCGGGGGCCGAAGTCGAGCCCTGCCATCGGGGAGTCCTCCCGGTGCAGCAGGTTCTTCTCGGTGAGCAGGTGCAGCGGGGCGTGCAGCTGCTCCTCGCTCAGGCCGCACTCCTCGGCGATCAGGTCCGGGTAGGGCACCTGCCCCCGTGCCTCCAGGGCCGCCACCGCGTCGTACACCCGTGCCTCGACGTCCGACAGCTGCACCTGTTGCATGGCGTCCTCCTTCTGCTCCCGCCTCGCGCGGGCGGTCCGCCGCGCGGTTACCCCCTGCCGAGGCGAAGATGCGCGTGGCATGCCGGCCGTCGTGCCGCCGCCCGCGCACCGCCGACGTCGCCTAGGCTGCACCGGGTGACGGTCTGGGATCTGGCGGTGGTCGGTGGCGGGCCGGCGGGGCTGTCCGCCGCGTACGTCGCCGCCCGCGCGGGCGCGCGCACCCTGGTGGTGGAGCGCGCGACGCATCCGCGGTACAAGACGTGCGGCGGCGGGCTGATCGGCACCTCACTGGCGGCGGTGCGCGAGCGGATCGAGGTTCCCACCCACGACCTGGTCGACCGGGTCACGTTCACCCGCGACGGCCGGCGGGGCTTCACCCGGCGGCATTCGGCCGGGCCGCTGGTGGCGATGGTCCGCCGCGAGGAGTTCGACGACCGGTTGCGGGCCGCGGCGATCGCCGCCGGGGCGCAGGTCCGTCAGGGAGTCGCGGTCCGGGCGCTCGAGCAGGAAACCGACGGGGTACGCCTGCGGCTGGCCGACGGGACGGGTGTGCGGGCGCGGGCGATGGTCGGCGCGGACGGCTCCTCCGGGGTCAGCGCCCGGCACGTGGGGGTCCGTCACCGGCAGGTCGACCTGGGTCTGGAACTGGAGCTGCCGGTGCCGCCCCCGGAGCAGGAGCGCTGGCGGGGTCGGGTGCTGCTGGACTGGGGGCCGCTGCCCGGCTCGTACGCGTGGGTCTTCCCGAAGTCCGACCGGCTGACCGTCGGGGTGATCGCGGCGCGGGGCGAGGGGGAGCGGACCCGGGCCTACCTGCGCCGGTTCGTCGAGCGGCTGGGGCTGTCCGGGGTGGAGCCGGCACACGACTCGGGGCACCTGACCCGCTGCCGCACCGAGGACGCGCCGCTGCGGCGGGGGCGGGTCCTGGTCGCCGGGGACGCGGCCGGGCTGCTGGAGCCGTGGAGCCGGGAGGGGATCAGCTACGCGCTGCGGTCCGGGCAGTTGGCGGGGGAGGCGGTCGTGGCCGGCGACCTGGCGGGATACGAGCACGCGGTGGGTCGGGCGCTCGTGCCGGCGATGCGGGCCGG
Organism: Micromonospora nigra; assembly: GCF_900091585.1. Lineage (NCBI taxonomy): Bacteria > Bacillati > Actinomycetota > Actinomycetes > Micromonosporales > Micromonosporaceae > Micromonospora > Micromonospora nigra. The sequence continues at coordinate 5,874,048 of NZ_FMHT01000003.1, forward strand.
CCACCGCCTGCTGGATGTCTTCTCCCGTCGCCCGGAGGTGTTCCACGCGGCGTTGGCCAGCCCGCCGGGCTGGCGCATGTTCGTGGGGTTCTGTCAGGGCCGGTCGAGCTTCGACGAAACCCTGCAACGGGTTCCGGTACGGGCGGCGTTGACCCTGCTCGACCGCCTCCCGGCAGCCAGGAGAGCCGTAGCGGACCTGCCGTCGTGACCGGCGTGGCGACCGAGGTGCCGCCAGCCCTTCTCCCAGGATCCTAGGACGCCTTGGCGGTGGTGTCGCCTCGCACCGATGCCCGACACTGTCCCTGTCGGAAGGGGAGCCACCATGGCCCGGACACCCGAACCGTTCACCGACGACGAGTACGCGTTCCTGCGCCACGCCCGCTTCGGGGAACTGCCCCCCGCGGTGCGTCCCGAGGAACGGATCGCTGCCACCGAGACCGACGCGCGACGCGACCGCCCCGAACCGGCCGACGGTCCACACCGGTGGGACCTGCGCCACGGCGGAATCTGACCGACCGTCCCGACCGGCACCGTTTTCGCCCATGCACGCGGGGTAGGGCATCCGGCAGCCCATCCGTGACCAGCATGCGCGAGGAGATCGTCCGTGAGCGAGGATCAGCACACCCAGCAGGACCCCACCACTCAGTACGGCCAGCGGTCGGGCCAGCCGAACCAGCAGCAGTCGCCGCCCGGCCGTACGGGCGAGATGGCACCGGAGCCGGACCACGGGGAGGAGACCTACCGGGGTACCGGCAAGCTCGACGGGAAGAAGGCGGTGATCACCGGCGGTGACTCGGGCATCGGCCGGGCCGTGGCGATCGCCTTCGCCCGGGAGGGCGCCGACGTGCTGATCTCCTACCTGGGCGAGGAGGAGGACGCCGACGCGCGGGAGACCGTCCGGCTGGTCGAGGCGGCCGGCCGCACCGGTGTGGCCGTTCGCGGCGACATCGCCGACGAGGGCACCTGCCACGAGCTGATCGACCGGGCTGTGCGCGACCTCGGCGGCATCGACATCCTGGTGAACAACGCCGCGTACCAGATGGCGCAGGACAAGGGCATCGCCGGAATCAGCACCGAGCAGTTCGACCGGGTGTTCAAGACCAACCTGTACGCGATGTTCTGGCTGTGCAAGGCGGCCCTTCCGCACCTGGGCGAGGGAGCCACCATCATCAACACGTCCTCGATCCAGGCGTTCGACCCGTCTCCGCAGCTGCTCGACTACGCCACCACGAAGGCGGGCATCGCCAACTTCACCAAGGCACTGGCCGCGGATCTCGCCGACCGGGGGATCCGGGTCAACGCGGTGGCGCCGGGGCCGATCTGGACGCCGCTGATCCCGGCCACCATGCCGGAGGGCAAGGTGGAGAAGTTCGGCCAGGACACCCCGCTCGGGCGTCCCGGCCAGCCGGCCGAACTGGCACCCGCGTACGTCTTCTTCGCCTCCCAGGAATCCAGCTTCGTCACCGGAGAGATCCTCGGTGTCACCGGTGGCCGGTTCACCAAGTGAGCCGACGCCGTCGGCGGGGCACGCCCGGTGGCCCCGCCGACGGCCGGTCCTCGGTCGGGCGGATGGCCAGCCTGTGCACCGACCGGGGCCGGCACGCATGTCTGCCAAGGTGAGCGGTCTGGGGCCTGGTGTCCGGTTTCGGGGTGTGGTCGGGGTCGCCCGCGGGTGGGAATGGCGGGTGGGTGGGGGTGGTTGTGTGGGGTGGCTGATCGAGCAGGGCCCGTGCCACCTCGGGTGCCGCGACCCCCCGGTGGGTTCCGGGGAATGGGTCGGGCCGGTCGGTGGTTACACATGGTCCCGGCGCCGTGAGGGGCATCCCCCGGTACCGGACATTCCCCCTTGGTTCTTTGAGCGCCTGTCGGTGCTTGCACCCACCGTGTCCCCCCTTGTGGTGGGTGTCGACCCCCGAACGGAGCTGTTGTCATGACCTCGAAGCTGCTGCGTAAGAGTGTGTTGGGTGTTGCTGGTCTGGCGTTTGCCGGTGGCATGGTTGCTGGTCCGGTTTCGGGTGCGGTCGCCGCGCCGGCCGAGGCTGCCCCGGTGACGGCGGTCGTGCAGGCCGAGAAGGCGGGTAAGCCGGACATGGGCAAGCTGGTGCCGCATGGTGTGCAGGGCGCCCAGTCGCGTATCGACCTGTCCGACGAGCAGGTCGCCAACGCCAGGGCGATCATCGCGGCGACGAAGAAGGCCGGGATGGACGAGCGTGCCGCCGTGGTCGCGATCGGTACCGCGTTCCAGGAGTCGAAGCTGGAGAACCTGGGCCATCTGGGTGACCGTAACGACCACGACTCGCAGGGCCTGTTCCAGCAGCGTCCGTCCAGCGGGTGGGGCACGGTGGAGCAGATCACCGACCCCGAGTACTCGACCCTGGCGTTCCTGAAGGGCCTCAAGCAGGTCGACGGCTGGCAGGACATGCCGCTGACCGTGGCCGCGCAGACCGTCCAGGTCTCGGCGTACCCCGACCACTACGCCCAGTGGGAACAGCAGGCCGCCGACCTCGTCGCCGAACACTGGAACAGCTGACCCCCCCGGACCGACCCACACAGACTTTCCACACAGGGGGAACCAACCGCTGGCCGGCACCCGACACCGGGTGCCGGCCAGCGGCGTACGCGAGGGTGTCAGCAGGCGGGGTAGAGACGTCGGGTGCCCACTCCGGCGGCGTACGCGGTCCGGTCGCTGAACCGACATCCGTAGCCGGGAGCGGCCACCACCCTCGGGTCGGTCACCGTGTCTCCGGCGGGCCGGCTGCCGGTGCGTACCCACGACACCAGGTCGTCCCAGGCGGCCCCCGCCTCGGTGGGGGTGAACTCGCAGTGCTGCGCGGCGCGGATGGCGCGCTGCACCACCAGTCGGCTCTTGCCGTGTCTCGCCACGTCCCGGGCGTAGACCTGCTCCATGCTGAACGGCACGAACAGGTCGCCGAGGTTGTGCAGGCTGACCACCGGCGCGGTGGGCCGACCGGCGATCCGGGGCACCTCGGTCAGGGTGGGCAGCAGCCGTTGCAACACGTTCTCCGGGGCGACTCGCTGCACGGCGGCGTTCACGTCGACCGGGGAGTTCGGCCGGTACCGGGTCAGCAGGTTGGTGGCGAGTTGCCCGGGGCGTTCGGCGGGGGAGTCGCCACCGTCGGTGGTGCTGATGGCGAAAAGGAAGTCCTTCCACACCGCGAACGACGCCTCCGCGCCGGGGCGGGGCCCGCCGGAGCGCGCGATGGTGATGTCCCGCAGTTGTCGGCCGCGCGGGTCGACGATGTCCGGGCTGGTCGGGGTGACCCCGGTGAGGCCCAGCGCCACCTGGATGCGCGGGACGGCGTTGGTCAGGTAGTCAGGTGGCGTGGGGTAGGCGCGCACCCCGGCGAGGGCCTGGGCGACGAGGTTGTAGTCGAGGAAGAAGTCGAGCAGCGCGTGGTCGCCGAGCACCCCGCACATCGGCAGGCCGCCGGCGTAGAAGCCCGGAAACTGCTCCAGCGACCGGGCGATGACGTAGCCGCCCATCGACACCCCGGCCAGATAGGTGCGGTGCGGACGCTTCACCAGTCGGCGGAAGTGGTCGGCCAGGTCCTTCGTGGCGAGCACCCCGGCCCGGATGTCGAAGCCGTTGCGGTAGTACGACGAGGCGGCCCAGGCGTACCCCTGTTCGAGGAGGCGCTGGCGCAGCCCGAAGCCGGGCGTCTCCGGGGTGAGCACCGGGTCGTGGCCGCGGTAGCCGTGCGCCCACATCACCAGGTCACCGTTCCAGGCGGCGGGAACCTCGATGATGTAGCCGGAGTGCCGGTGCACGCCCTGCCGGACAGTGGTGGGTGTGCCGCCGACGACCAGCGGGGCCAGCGGCGGGTTACTGATGGTGTAGCCGGGCAGCGGCTGCGTGCCGTCGGAACGGCGGTCCGGGCCGGCGGTCGCCGGCGCTGCCCCGGCGAGGCCCACCGCGAGGGTGAGGGCCACGCCGGCGGCCAGCAGCCGTCGGAGGGTACGGGTGGTGGCGGACAGCATCGGCTCTCCCTCGGACGGTGGTCGCCCGGGTGAGCGGGCGGGACGGGTGCCTACCGACCGGTAGGGATCTGACCGTAGGCCCGCGGTTTCGCCGGTGTCAATGACCGCCTGACCGCTCGGTCAGTCAGCCGGACGGCCCCGCCCCACCGCCGCTCACCCCCCGCATCCAGGGCGGACCGCCGTCCCGACTGATCCGCGGTGTCCCCGCGTCCGTACTGCGGGTCGGGGACTGTGAGAGGGAGGCAGGATGGCGGTGTCGGGGCAGGAGCCGGACCACCGGGCGCACCCGGAGGAACTGGCACAGGGCGGCGACGCGGAGACGATGCCCGAGATCACGGTGTTCGGGGACGCTGCGCCGGTCCCCGGCGTACCCGCCGACGAGACCCGGTCGTCGTGGCCGTACGGGGCCCGGCTGCTGGCCGCCGCCGCGGTGGTCGTGCTGGTCCTCGGGGCCGTCGCCATGGTGCTGACGCTCTCCGACACCCGGCGGCTCGGCGACGCCCTCACCGGCAGCCGGCGGGTGCCGGTTCCCCCGGTCACCGTGGCCGGTCAACCCGGAGGGCTGGGTGCCGCCGCCGATCGGCCCTTCGACTCGGCGCCCCTGGCCGGTCGACAGCGGGCCACGTTCGAGCTGGTCGACGGACTGACCGTCGTCGACCTGCGGATCGAGGACCTGGGCGACGAGCTGTATCGCGTCGCCGCCCCGCAGGGCTCGGCGGTGCGCCCGCGACCCGAGGTGCGCGGAGACCGGGTACGACTGCGGGTGACGCGTGCCGGCGGCACCGGCCCGGGCGCGGTCGAGGTGCTGCTCACCTCACGGGTGGCGTGGCGACTGCGGTTCACGGGCGGGGTGACCGAGCAGCGGCTGGATCTGGCCGGCGCGCGACTTGCCGGGCCGGTGGAGTTGGCCGGCGGTGCCACCCGCACCGACCTGACTTTGCCCCGGATCCGGGGTTCCCTGACGGTGCGGATGACCGGTGGGATGAACGACCTCACCGTCACCGTTCCGGACGGCCCTCCGGTGCGGGTCCGCGCCGCGTCCGGTGCCGGCACCGTCCGGGTGTACGACGTGCGCGACGCCGGCGTGGCGGCCGGTGCCCTGATCGGCTCACCGAACTGGGACCGGTCGGCCGACCGGGTCTACCTCGACCTGGTCGCCGGGGCGAACACGGTCACCGTCAGGGCCGGCTGACGAGGCCGGTCCCCGACGGCCCGCGGCGGCGTACGCTCGGGCGGTGGAGCGCACCGAATCGATGCCGGCGCAGACCCGACCTCCCGGCATGGCGACGGCCGATCCCGGCAGTGTTCTGCTGCCGGGGCACGACGTGCCGCTGGGCCGCTACACGACGGTGCGGCGGCTGCTGCCGCAGCGGCAACGGCGGATGATCGGCGCCTGGTGCTTCGTCGACCACTTCGGCCCCGACGACGTGGCCCACCGGCCCGGCATGGAGGTGCCGCCGCACCCGCACACCGGCCTGCAGACCGTCACCTGGCTGCTCGACGGGGAGATCCTGCACCGCGACAGCCTCGGCAACATCCAGCCGATCCGACCCGGTCAGCTCAACGTGATGACCTCCGGGCACGGCATCGCCCACTCCGAACGCTCACCCGAACGGCATCCGCCGGTGATGCACGGGGTGCAGCTGTGGGTGGCGCTGCCCGACCCGGCCCGCTCCGGGCCGGCCGCCTTCGCCCACCACGCCGACCTGCCCCGCTGGCGCGACGGCGACGCCGACGTCACCCTGCTGGTCGGCGAGCTGGCGGGGCAGCGGTCCCCGGCGGTGGTGCACACCCCGCTGCTCGGCGCGCAGGTCGAGCTGCGCGGTGTCGCGCCGACCACCCTGCCCTCGCGCCCCGACTTCGAGTACGGGCTGCTCGCCCTGTCCGGTGCCGCGCGGGTGGACGACGTGCCGCTGGCCCCGGGTGCGCTGCTGTGGCTGGGGGCCGGGCGGGAGACGCTGACCCTGGGCGGCACCGCCGGCACCCGGCTGCTGCTGCTCGGTGGCACGCCGTTCGAGGAGCCCCTCGTCATGTGGTGGAACTTCGTGGGTCGCTCGCACGAGGAGATCGTCGCCGCCCGCGAGGACTGGACGACCGGCCGGCGCTTCGGCGTGGTGGCCGACGACCCGGCTCCGCCGCTGCCCGCGCCGGCGCTGCCCGGCACCCGGCTCAAGGCCCGCGACCGCAGTGGCGGTGTCCACGGCTGACCTGCGGGGCGTGGGGTTCGCGCGGGCAGCACGACAGCCCTACCGACCATGATCGTTCGGGTGTTCTCCGCCACACGTCGGCGGTTTCTGGCCGTTCGGCTGATGGGCTTGACGTAAGGTGTAGGCGGCAGTGATGCCCGCCCGGTTCGGGCGAACGTCACCCGCCTGGTGGGCGCGACCCGGTTCGGGCGCGCATCGTCACCAGCGCAGGTTTCCAGGCGCCCCGGGACGCGGTTCGCGACCCGGGGTGCCGGCGTGCGTGGGGCCGTCCACCTGGCCGCCGGCCGCATCGCGGTCGCCCGCGCCGTCGGCGGTTCCCGCGCCGGGTCAGATGCCGCGCAGGTGCTGTGACACCCGCTGGTGCCGCTTGTCGCGGGCCTGCTCCGCCCGCTGCGCCGCATCCACCTCCGGCGCGGCGTCGATCCCGGCGGAGCGCGCGACCTCGGTGTCGTTGGCGTACCGCACCGGCGGCAGGGCCCGCAGGGCACGCAGCACGTCCGGCGGCGCGCCCTCCCGTTCGGCCTCACGCAGCACGGCGTCCTTCTCGGCCGGGTAGTCCAGGCTCGACAGGTACTGCAGGACGTCGGCGTAACTGGCCATGGTGTCGGCTCCTCGCAGGCTCGGGTCCGGTCACGACCGGCGGCGGTTACCCGCCCGGCCGGCGGTCACGCGCCCCGGGACGGATCGTTTCCGCGCCGGGTCCGCGGGTAACCGGCCGCCGTCGAAAGGGAGTACGCGATGAACTACGACACCTTCGTCGACCAGGTGGCCTGGCGTACCGGGACCGCACCGCAGCGGGCGGTGGAGCTGACCCTTGCGACGCTGGAGACCCTCGCCGAGCGGCTGACCGGCGGGGAGATGCTCGACCTCGCCACCCAGCTGCCGCGACCCCTGGCGATCGTGCTGCGCCCCACGCCGCACACCGAGGCGGCGGACCGGTTCGGTGCCGCCGAGTTCGTCGCCCGGCTGGCCCGACGGGGCGGCGTCGAGGAGCCCGCCGCCCGCGACGTCGCGCGGGCGGTGTTCGTCACCCTGCGGGAGGCGGTCACCGGCGGCGAGTTCGACGAGCTGATCACCCAACTGCCCCGCGACTACCGCGACATCGTCGAACCCGCACTGGCCCCCGGTGCCACCCTGCGTCGCGCCTGAGCACCGCCGTCGGTCGACCGCGCGGATCGGCTCCCCGGCGGGTGCGACCGCCGACGTGGTCCGTGCCCTCAGGCGACCGCGCCCGCCGCGCGTAGCGCGGCGACCCGGGCGGCGTCGAAACCCGCCTCGGCCAGCAGTTCGTCGGTGTGCTCGCCGGGCTGCGGCGGTGGGCGGCGCACGGCCGTCGGGGTGCTGGAGAACCGGGGCGCCGGGGCGGGCTGGACGGCCCCGTCCCGCTCGACGAAGGTGCCCCGGGCCGCCAGTTGGGGGTGTCCCGGGGCCTCCGCCCAGTCCAGGACGGGGGCCACGCAGGCGTCCGAGTGCGCGAGCAGGGCCGTCCACTCGTCGCGGGTACGGGTGCGGAACAGCCGGGCCCAGGACTCCCGCAACGCGGGCCAGTTCCCCGGGTCGGTCCGGTCCAGTGCCTCGTCGGGTGGCAGCGGAAAGCCGGTGCGCCGCACCAACTCGTCGTAGAAGCGCGGCTCCAACGCCCCCACCGCCAGGTGCCGGCCGTCGGCGCACTCGTACGTGTCGTAGAAGGGCGCGCCCCCGTCGAGCAGGTTCACCCCGCGCGGATCCTGCCACATGCCGAGCCGTCGCAGGGCGTGGATCTGCGTGCTGAGCACCGCGACACCGTCGACGATGGCCGCGTCGACCACCTGGCCCGGCGCGCCGGCGCGCACCGCGTACAGCGCCGAGACGATGCCCAGCGCCAGCATCATTCCCCCGCCGCCGAAATCCCCGAGCAGGTTCATCGGCGGCACCGGTCGCTGCCCGGCCCGGCCGACACCGTGCAGCGCCCCGGTCAGGGCCAGGTAGTCGATGTCGTGACCGGCGTACGGGGCCGCCGGGCCGTCCTGGCCCCAGCCGGTCATCCGCCCGTACACCAGGCGCGGGCGTACCGCGTGGCAGTCGGCCGGACCGAGGCCGAGCCGTTCGGCCACCCCCGGGCGGAACCCCTCGATCAGCGCGTCCGCGCCCCCGACCAGCGCCAACACCACCTCCCGGCCGCCAGCCGTCTTGAGGTCCACCCCGATCGAGCGGCGACCCCGGTTGAGCAGGTCGGGATGCGGGGTGCCGAACGCGGACGGGTCCACGTCGGTGACCCGGTCCACCCGCACCACGTCCGCCCCCAGGTCGGCGAGCATCATCGCGGCGAACGGGCCGGGCCCGATCCCGGCCAGCTCGACCACCCGCACGCCGGCGAGCGGGCCCGTCGCCGCGTCCTCGGTCATCGGTCCACGATAGGCGCTCACCCGGCGCGGCCGTAAGGCCGGCGGTGGACTCGCCGGAAGCGGGCCCCGGATCGCGGCGTCCGGCACGACGTCCGGCCCCGACGGCACCGGCACCCCCGGGGTGGTCGACCTGTCCCCGACCCGGCGGACACCGCCCGTGACCAGCACCGCTCACCGTGCCCCGCCTGGCGGCCCGAATCCGGCTGACCTATCTTTGTCCAAGCGAGGGGAGTACTTCCCACGAACCATGCCGGTCAGTACGGCGTGCCCAAAGCACGCCTCGGGTGGTTGCCCACGAAATAGTGGGTGAAGGAGACCTCGAACATGACACGGTGTTCGAGGAGGCTCCATGACCGAGACCCTGTACCTTGCTGCCGAACTGCAGTCGGTGGGCACACCCGCGCTCTGGGCGATCACCATCGGCGGGGTCATCGCGCTGTTGGCGCTCGACTTCCTGGTGACCAGACGACCACACGAGGTGTCGATCCGGGAGGCGTTGGGCTGGTCGGCCTTCTACATCGCGTTGCCGCTGGCCTTCGGTGCGTGGGTGTGGTCCCGGTACGGCTCGAAGCAGGGCGTCGAGTACCTGACCGGCTACCTGGTCGAGAAGTCCCTCTCCGTCGACAACCTGTTCGTGTTCATGCTGCTGCTCGCGGCGTTCGCGGTGCCCCCCGTGCTCCAGCAGCGGGTTCTGCTGTTCGGCATCACCGGCGCGCTGGTCCTGCGCGCGGTCTTCATCGCCATCGGCGCCGCCGCGCTGCAGACCCTCGACTTCGCCTTCCTGATCTTCGCGCTCATCCTGCTGGTCACCGCGGCCAAGCTCCTGCGTGACGCCGTCACCGGCCACGAGCAGGAGGTGGACATCAGCAAGATGCGGTCGGTGCGCCTGCTGCGCAAGGTGATGCCCGTGGTCGAGGAGTACCGGGGCACGAAGATGATCGTCAAGGAGGCCGGCCGGTGGGCGTTCACCCCCCTCGCCCTCGTCGTGGTCGCCGTCTTCGCCACCGACATCGTCTTCGCCGTGGACTCCGTCCCGGCCGTCTACGGCATCACCGAGGATCCGTACCTGGTGTTCGCCACCAACGCCTTCGCGCTGCTCGGTCTGCGGGCCCTGTACTTCGTGCTGCACGCCGCGCTCAGCCGCCTCGTGCACCTGACCTACGGGCTGGCCATCATCCTGGCGTTCATCGGCGTCAAGCTCGGCCTGCACTGGGCGCACGGCATCTGGGAGGGGGTGCCCGAGATCCCCACGCTGGCCTCGCTCGGCGTCATCGTCGGCGTCCTGGTGGTCGTGACGCTCACCAGCCTCCGGGCGACCCGTGGCCTCACGAAGGGCGAGAAGGAGATCGTCGCCGGGAAGCGGTGAACCGCTCGCGGGGCGATGTGCGGCAGACCGGGGTGCCCGGCGGGAGGCCGGCCGGCATGCCGCACATGCCATGGATCCGCGCGTACGGATCCTCGAGCGTCAGATGCGCGAGGTGAAGGTGACGAGGAAGCGGTGCGGGACGATGGTGCCGGTGTTGTCGAAGCACACCGTGTCCACCTCGGCGTTCGTGGAGTACGACCACGGCTGGGTCAGGTGGCAGTAGTTCGACCCGGGGCCCTGCGCCACCACCTGGGCGTGGGTCTCCTTCACCCCCAGCTGCGGAAACGTCGCGAGGTAGCGACCGGCCGGGGCCAGCGCGACCACCGGGTTGACGCCGACACCGAGCACCGAGTTGTCGTTGGTCGGGCCGCCGGCCGCCGGGCCCCGGTGACCGAAGCGGGTGGGCGGGGCGACCGACCCGACCACCGACCGGCGGCGGTGGTACGACAGCGTGAAGTCGGTGTTCGTCAGCGTGCCCGCGTGGTCGAAGCAGTGGACGTGTGCCACCACGTCGGTGCCGGATGCGAACCAGGTGTAGATCTTGCAGCGGCGCGGGCCGGCGTTGGGCTGCACGGCGGTGACCTGCACGTTCCCGGCCAAAACCCCGGCCAACCCGACACCCGGCAGCTTCACCGCGTACTGCCCGACACCCAGCGCGCCGGCGCCGTTGCCAGCTCCCGTCGAGTTGTACGACTGGGCCACGGCCGCACCGGCGGTGACCTGCGTGTACGCGTGCGCGGTGCCGGCCGGCAGCACGCCGGAGCTGGTCGTCCACAGCACGGTGAACGGGGTGTCGGCCCGCTCGCCGCCCGGCTTGTGACACTGGACGTCGACCAGTTCGTCGGCTCCGGACTGGTACCAGCGGACCACCTCGCAGTAGTGACCGGTGCGGTTGACCGGCGTCACGTGCGGTACTCCGCGCGAGCCCAGGCCGATCTGCGGGAAGCGGACCAGGAACCGGCCGGGACCGAGGTTCGCGCCCTGCGCCCAGGCCGCCGGGAAGGCGGTCTTCCAGCTGCCCCACTGCCTGCTGGTGTCCAGCACGGTCCAGGCCGGCACGGTGGGGTCCGCGACGTACGCGAAGCCCCACCGGTCGGCGGTGGCCGCCGTGGCGGGGGTGGCCGGTGTCAGCGTGCCGGCCGCCAGGACGGCGCCCAGCGCGACGGCCAGTGATCGGATGCGCATCGTTCCTCCTCGGTTGGGGATCGTTCGCCACGCATCCTGCGCCGTCGTGGTCCTTGGTCACAGTCGGCTGCCCGGCCGGCTACTGTCGGGTGTCGGCGCTCGACCGTGCGGGTGGGTCTGTTTCACCCCGACCGAGCCGGCGACGTTTGCCCCGCACCTCGCGGGGAACCGATCCCCAATGACGAAGCCTCGTGTGGTGATCGTGGGGGCCGGTTTCGCCGGTTACCACGCGGCCAAGACGTTGAGCCGGCTGGCCCGCGGCCGGGCCGAGATCGTCCTGCTGAACTCCACCGACTACTTCCTGTACCTGCCGCTGCTGCCCGAGGTGTCCGCCGGGGTGGTGGAACCCAGCCGGGTCTCGGTGCCGTTGACCGGCACCCTCGACGGGGTCCGGGTGGTGATCGGCGAAGCCGACCACGTCGACCTGCAGAACCGCTGGGTCGGCTTCACCCAGCCCGAGGGCGACCGCAACCGCCTGGCGTACGACCGGTTGGTCCTGGCCGTCGGCAGCGTGAACAAGCTGCTGCCCATCCCCGGGGTGACCGAGTACGCGCACGGCTTCCGCGGCCTGCCCGAGGCGCTGTACCTGCACGACCACGTGATCCGGCAGATCGAGCTGGCCGAGCAGGCCGAGGACCCGGCCGAGCAGCGGGCCCGGTCCACCTTCGTGGTGGTGGGGGCGGGCTACACCGGCACCGAGGTGGCCGCGCACGGCCAGCTGTTCACCGACCAGTTGACCGCCCAGCGGCCCCGGCTGAAGATCCGCCCCCGGTGGATGCTGCTCGACGTGGCGCCCCGGGTGCTGCCGGAGCTGGACCGGCGGATGTCCCGCACCGCCCACAAGGTGCTGGACCGGCGCGGGGTGGACGTGCGGATGGGCACCTCGGTGGCGGTCGCCACCGCCGACGGGGTCGAACTCACCGACGGCGACTACGTGCCCACCTGCACGTTGGTCTGGTGTGTCGGGGTGCGGCCGGACCCGTTCGTGGCGGAACTGGGCCTGCGTACCGAGAAGGGCCGGCTCGTGGTCGACGAGTACCTCAACGTGCCCGGCTTCCCCGAGGTGTACGCCTGCGGCGACGCCGCCGCCGTGCCCGACCTGACCCGCCCCGGCGAGATCTGCGCGATGACCGCGCAGCACGCCCAGCGGCAGGGCAAGCTGGTCGCCCGCAACATCGCGGCGTCGTACGGGCAGGGGCGGCGCAGACCGTACAAGCACCACGACCTGGGCTGGGTCGTCGACCTCGGTGGCAAGGACGCGGCGGCCAACCCGCTGAAGGTGTCCCTGTCCGGCCTGCCGGCCAAGGCGGTCACCCGGGGCTACCACCTGCTGGCCATGCCGGGCAACCGGGTGCGCGTCGGCGCGGACTGGATGCTCGACGCGACGTTGCCCCGCCCGGCGGTGCAGCTCGGCCTGGTGCCGGCCCACGCGGTGCCGCTGGAGAGTTCCTCACCCGAGGTGCCGGTGCGGGTGGCCCGCTGACCGCTGCGCGTCGGTTCGGCCGTCGGCGTGGCACCGGTGCGCGTCGACTCCGCCGTCGGTGGGGCACCGGTGCGCGTCGGCTCAGTCGCCGGCCAGGGCGGCGTCGGTGACCGGGCGGGCCCCGGCGACGAAGGCGTCGAGAGCACCGGCGTGCCGCACCCCGCCCGGCACCGGATCCCGGGCGGCCCGCGCGGCCAGGCGCTGCACCGGCAGGTCACCGGGCCGGTGCGCGGCGGCGAACACCAGGTTGCCGTAGCGCCGCCCCCGCAGCATCCGGCGGTCGGCGACCAGGCAGACGTCGGCGAAGACGGCCCGCAGCGTCGCCGCCTGCACCCGGGCGAAGACCAGCGGGGGCAGGTCGGTCACGTTCACCACGTACTGGCCCTGCGGGCGCAGGATGCGGGCCACCGCGGCGACGAACTCGACGGTGGTGACGTGACCGGGCATCCGGGCGGCCCGGTAGACGTCACCCACCACCAGGTCGTACGCCCCGGCCGGGGCGTCGGCGACCGCCTCCCGGGCGTCCGCCACGTGGACGCGTACCTGTGGCGGTGGGTCAGGCAGCTCCCGGCCGACCAGGTCGACCACCGCCGGATCCCGTTCGACGACGAGCTGGGTGGAGCCCGGCCGGGTGGCGGCCAGGTACCGCGGCAGTGTCAGGGCCCCGCCGCCCAGGTGCAGCACGGCCAGAGGGCGGCCCGGCGGGGCCGCGAGATCGGCCAGCGCGGCGATCCGTCGAACGTACTCGAAGTGCAGGTGACGGGGGTCGGCGATGTCGACGTACGACTGTTCGATCCCGTCGGCCAGCAGCCGGCGTCCGGTGCGACGGTCCGGGTCGACGAGCAGCTCCAGCCGCCCGGTGGCGCGTTCCATGGTCCGGCACCGTATCCCACCACCACCGGCGACCCGGAGGGCCGCCGATGCGCAGGCCCGGCCGCTGAGCGGCGCAGGCCGGCCGCCGGGCGCGGGCCGGTGGGTGTCACCGGCCGGCCCGCGCCGGTCCGAGGTCAGCCGGTCATGCCGGCGCCCGCCTCGTCGATCGCGGCGTCGACGGCGTGGGCCAGCTCGACGTCCGGGGCGGTGATCGCGTCGGCTGCCCCGGAGAAGACCGTCAGCACCGCCGTGCCCGGGTCGGGACGCCCGATGCGCGGGCTGCGCCCGATGTCCTCCCGCACCTGCTCGACCCGGTCGAGAACCCGGTCGAGGTTGTCCGCCGGAAGCTCCACGGTCCGGGTGAGCGACCGACCGTCACCGGACCAGTAGGGCAGGTCCGCCAGGGCCGCCCGGAGTTGCGCCTGCGTCAGCGGGGCCGTGACGGTGGACGCACCGACCACGCCGCCGCCGACGTCACCGGGCTCCAGCAGTTCCCGCAGGCCGTCGGGCACGTGCAGCGACTCGACCAGGTCGGCGTCGCGGGCCGCCAGGGTGGCCAGGGTCGCCTCGGCCTGCCGACGGGCCTGTTCCGGGCTGCGTCCGCTCATCCGGCTCACCTCCGTCAGGAAGCCGGGCAGGTCCGCGTGGCGCTCGATGCCGTCCACCGGCACGACGTCGTGCAGCGACGACGGCACGGCGGTCAGCAACCGCTGCCGGTCGGCCTCGCCTAGGGCCCAGGCCAGCGCCAGCACGGTGGCCTCGGCACCCACCTTGGCGGTACGGAAGTCGACCCCGGCCCGGCGACCGATCTCGTCGACCAGTTCCCGGTACCCCATCGCGGTGATCCCCGGGGCGGCCGGCTCGGGCGCGGTGCGCGGCCGGGGACGCTCGGGGACGCCGGCCGGCGGTGGGGCGGGGCCGCCCCGGGTGCTGTCCGCCTTGTGCCGGCTGCCCGCCGGCAGCGGCCCGGACCGTCGTCCCGTGTCCAGGTGGGTGAGCTGCTTCGAGGCGCTCAGGCTGGCGCCGGTCTCGCTGGCCTGCCTGCCGCGTTCGCGGGCCTGCCGGGCCAGGGCCCGGCGGCGCTGGTTGTCGCCCTCCATCTGCTTGCGCATGGTGACACCTCACTTCGATGCGGCTGCTGCCTTGCGCCGATCGCGTTCCCGGCGCCACCGGGAAGGAAACGGCCCGCGCCGGGGCCGCGGCGTCGTCGTGAGGTTCATCCCGGCGGGGTGAGGGAGCCTCACCCGCCGGTGGCACACCATCGGGACGGACTGGGGGAACGTCCGAGGTACGCGGAAGGAAGGTCGCCATGAAGCGGATCGTCGAGATCGTCCCCGCCCGACCCGGTTGGTACGCCCGCTGGCGGGTGTCGCCCGACCTCACCCGCTGTTACCCGGTGAGCCTGTGGGCGTTGCTCGAGGAGGCGGACGGCACCGGCCGGGAGGTGATCGGCGTCGACTGCGTGGGTCAGTGGCCCGGCAGTGACGACGCGCAGGCGGGCACGGAGTTCGTCCGCTACCTGTTCCAGACCCCAGACTCCGGCACCCCCGAAGACGTCGAGCCGCCGTCCGAGGTGCCGGCGGGCGGCACCCGGCGCGCGCCGGGCCCCCGGCTCCAGCCGGCACCGGCGCCCTGAGCCATCCTCCCGCCCCCGGCCCCTGGTCCCAGGGCCGGGGGCACCCCCCTGCCGTCTGGCCGATCCCTCTCGAGGGGATCCGCCGGACGTCGGGATGCCGCGATTCCGCAGCTGTCGGTTGGCGCTCCCGCGACTCAGCCGACCTCGCGGATCACGCTGTCGCCGACGACGTCGGGCAGTTCCAGCAGCTCGGTCAGGCCGGTGCGGTCCAGCAGAGCGCGCAGCTGGGAGCTGACGCCGGTCAGCCGGACGCCGTCACCGGTGCGGCGGAGCACCACGAAGGCGCTCAGCCCGGAGGAGTCGCACAGCCCCACGCCGGCGAGGTCGACGACCAGCTCCCGATGGCCGTCGCGGCGCAGCTCGGCGGCGGCGGCGATCAGCTCCGGGGCGGTGTCGTAGTCGAGGTCACCGGTCAGCCGCAGCCGGGCGGGGCCGGTGTCGAGCCGGGTCACCTCGATCATCAACAGCTGGGGGGACACCCTCCCATGGTGTCAGCTCGCGACCCGGTCGCCAACCAGGGGGGTCGTGGCGCGTCACACGCCGGTGGGCTGTCCACTCGGGCTCGCCGACGGGACCCGGGAGCCGGCGACGGGACGTCGCAGCAGCCCGCTGATGCCCGTCATGTCGAGGATCGCTTCCAGGAAGCGCGGCACCGACCGCAGCCGCAGGGTCGTGCCCGCCTGTTGCCCCTCCCGCCAGGCGTGCACGATCACACCCAGCCCGGTGCTGTCGATGAAGATCAGGTCGCCGAAGTCGAGCACCAGCTCGGGCGGGGCGTCGAGCAGCACCGCGTCGACCTCCGCGCGCAGCGGCGCGGCGGTGGTGTAGGCCAGATCGCCACCGACCCGGATCACGGGCGCACCGGGATCGCACCGGTCGACGGAGAGCCTCAGCGGTGTCGACTCGGGTTTCCGCCCATGAGACAGCACGATCACGCCTTTCCGCAGGCCGCCGGTCGGGCTCGGGACCTCCGGATCGTAACAACACCTTCGTCGCCGCGCGCGGCGACGAAGGTTACCGCCGGCCAGGGCCGGGCGCTGAGGTGGCGGTGCCCGGATACCGGCGTAGGCTGAGCGGTGGGGGATCCGACCACCGTGGCCCCTGCCGGTCACGTGGAGACATCGACGAAGGAGTGGGGCTCAAGCTGGTGAGTGGTGCCGACGTCAGGGACTTCGACCCCGGCGACGGACGGATCTCCACGCCGCATGTCGCCCGGGCGTCGGCGTGGTCCGCCGCCGCGCCCCGGTCCGGCTCAGCCCCGGTGCTGCCCGCTCTCGCCCCCGCACGTGCCCAGGCCGCCCCCGACTGGTCGGAGGTGGTCGAGCACTTCCGGGAGGGCCTGGTGGTCTGCGACGCCGACGGCGTCGTCCGGCACGTCAGCCCGGTCGCGGAGCGGTTGCTGCCGGAGGTCGCCGCCGGTGAACTGCTCGCCGCCGCCGGCATCGGTGGTCTCGGCCGCGACGACGGCGCGGAGTTCACCCATCAGGGCCGCCGGCTGCGAGCCCGCCGGGTCGCCCTGTCGGCGGGCCGTAGCTGCTGGTATGTCGAGGACGTCAGCGACAGTGTCAGCCGGGCCGACGCGCTGCTCGCCGAGCGGGCCCGGTCGGCGTTCCTGGCCGTGGCAGGGGAGCGGCTCGGCAACCCGCTGCATCCCGACCGCGCCGCCGCGGCGGTCGTCCGGCTGGCCGTGCCCACCCTGGCAGAGGTGGCCGTGCTCGTGCTCGCTCCCCGCTCGGGGCGGGCCCGGTGGTGGCGGGCGTCCCGCGCCGACGACGACGCGCCGAACGTCGACCGGGGCGTGCTCGCTGCCGCCGACCTGCCCGCCGCGATGATCGAGGCGCTGGGCGGGGCCGAGCCGCACGCGGTCGACTGGCTGGTGGAGCAGGCTCTGGAGGCGGGCTGGCTGCCCGGCCTCGACTCCGCCGACGTGTGCGCCCGGGTGGTGCCGCTGCCGGGCCGGGAGGCCCCCGCCGGGGTGCTCCTCGTCGCCCGCCGGGCCACCCGCTGGTACGACCACGCCGACGTCGAGTTGATCCGGGCGTTCGCGGGCCGCGCCGGGGCGGCGCTGACCACCGCCCTGCTCTACCGCGACCAGGCCGAGGTCGCCGACACCCTCCAGGCCAGCCTGCTGCCGGTGGAGCCGGTGGAGGCCCCCGGCGTGCAGTGGGGCACCAGCTACCGGCCGGCGCAGGCGGGGCTGCGTATCGGCGGCGACTTCTACGGCTCGCACCGGCTGGCCGACGGCGGGTCGGTGTTCTTCCTGGGCGACGTCTCGGGCAAGGGCGTGGAGGCGGCCGTGTTCACCGGCCAGCTCCGCCAGTGCCTGCACGCGCTGCACCGGGTGGAACACCAGCCGGGCCGGCTGCTCAAGCTGCTCAACGACGCGCTGCTGGAGACCACCCAGGCGCACGGGCAGGGCCGGTTCGCCACCATGGTGCTGGGCGTGGTCCGCCCGCATCGCGACGGCGGGTTGTCGTTGACCCTGGCCGGGGGCGGCCACCTGCCGCCGCTGGTGCTGCGCGCATCGGGCGAGGTCGAACAGGTGCCGCTGCGCGGCATGCTCATCGGCGTGGTTCCGGACCCGCGCATCGGGGAGGTCACCGTGCACCTGGCGCCCGGCGAGACCTGCCTGCTCTACAGCGACGGGGTCACGGAGGCGCGGGGCGGCCGGCGCGGCGACGACCAGTTCGGCACGGACCGCCTGATGCACGCCGTGTCCGGCTGCCACCGGATGCCGGCACCCGCTCTGGCGGAGCGGATCGAGCAGGTCACCTGCGACTGGCTGGGGCACGGTGACCACGACGACATCGCGGTGCTGGCCCTGCGCGCCACCGGTCCGGGCGGTCGTCCGGCCCGTCACCTGCACGCCGTGCCCACCACGACCGGGCCAGCAGCGGCTGAGGGTCCCCGATGACCGGGCCGGCCACGGCGTACGCGGGCTATCTGGACCGGCTGGAGGAGGCCGACGAGTACGGCGCCGTCGACGTGGCCCTCGGGCTGCTCGACGCGGGGGTGCCCGCCGAGCGGATCCTGTTGGACCTGGTCGCCCCCGCACAGGCCGAGGTGGGGGAGCGGTGGGCCCGCAACGAGTGGAGTGTCGCGCAGGAGCATGCCGCCACCCACATCAGTGAGCGGGTCGTCGCGGCGGTCGCGGCCCACACGAATCCGCGTCCGAACCGGGGCCGGATCGTGGTGGCCTGCATGGACGGGGAGTGGCACGCGTTGCCGCCCCGGCTGGTCGCCGAGGTGCTGCGACTGCGGGGATGGCAGGTCACGTTCCTCGGGGCGAGCGTGCCGGCCGCGCACCTCGTGTCGTACCTGCACCGGCACGACGCGCACGCGGTGGCGCTGGCCTGCGCGCTGCCGATGCGGCTGCCGCACGCGCACCGCATGATCGAGGCGTGTCGCCGCTCCGACGTGCCGGTGGTCGTCGGCGGGCGCGGGTTCGGGGTGGACGGCCGCTGGGCGCGGCGTCTCGGCGTGCTCTGGGCGCCCGACGCGCCGACGGCTGCGGATCTGGTCGCCGACGAGCGGGCGCTGCGCCGCACGTCGCCGGCGCGCCTGTCCCACCTCGCCGACGACGAGTACGCGAGCCTGGTGAAGCGACGCGGTGAGCTGATCGACTCGGCCCTGACCGACCTGGGGGAACGCACCCCGTCCATCCGCGACTACACCCCGGCGCAGCTGGATTCCACCGTCGGCGACCTGGGTCACCTCGTGGACTTCCTGGCCGCCGCGCTGTACGTCGACGACCCGTCGCTGTTCGTCGAGTTCGTGGAGTGGCTGGTCGCGATCCTGGTCAGCCGGGGCGTCCCGGCGGTCACCGTGGCGACGACCCTCGAACACCTCGGGCGGGTGCTGCACGACTTCCCGCGGGCGGCCCGCTACCTGGAGGCGGCTCGGGCGTCGCGTGGCCTGCTGGCCGCGCCGTCACACCGCTGACCGCCCGCGTCATCGATCCGCTGACCGCCCATCCCGGTCGTCGCGCGCGTACACTTGTTCCACTGCAAGCGTCTGCCTGCGGCAGAGCGAGGGGAGTCCGTTGACGTTCACCGTCACGTATGGCACGCACGAGGGTGGCGGCACGCGCCTGTGCCTCACCGGTGAGTTGGACCTGAGCACCGTCCCGCAGCTCGACGCCGTCATCGACCGCCTCACGGCGGCGGGGGAACGTAAACTGCTGGTCGACCTGTCGGAGCTGACGTTCTGCGACTCCACCGGCATCGCCGCCTTCGTGCGTGGCGACAACCGGGTCGCCGACGACGGCGGCTGGCTGCGGATCACCGGCGCGACCGGCCGGGTCGACCGGGTACTGCAGGTCACGGGCCTCGCCGAGGTGCTCAGTCACGGCGCCGACCCGGCGTGAGCGCCGGGCCCACGATGGGCTAGATTTCCCGCCAGCACGGTGACCCTCGGGTCCCGTCCCCGCCGAGCAGAGACAGGTGGATCCATGGGTGCAGAGACTGCGAGTCCGGTTCGCATCCTCGTGGTGGACGACGATCCCGGTGACGTGCTGATGATCGAGGAGGCCCTCGCCGACTCCGACGTCGAGAAGGTCATCGACGTGGTCAGCGACGGTCAGGAAGCGATGGAGTTCCTGCGCCGCGAGGGCCGGCACACCGACGCCCGGCGTCCCGACGTCATCCTGCTGGACCTGAACATGCCGCGGATGGACGGGCGGCAGGTGCTGGGCGAGGTCAAGGGCGACGAGGACCTGCGGACCATCCCGATCGTCGTGCTGACCACGTCGAACGCCGACACCGACATCGTCGGCAGCTACACGTTGCAGGCCAACGCGTACGTGACCAAGCCGATCGACCTCGACGACTTCAACGACGTGGTGCACCGCATCGACGAGTTCTTCGGTCGCGTCGTGGTGCTGCCCAAGCGGGTCTGACCGTGCTGTCCAGCGGGTCTGACCGTGTCGCCCGGGCGGCTCTGACGGTGTTGCCCGAACGGGTCTGACCGCTCGGCGTAGCGGTCCCGTCGGCGGATGCCGACGACTTTTCCCGAACCGACCCGCGAGGCGTCCGGGCGGCCGAGGATCCCAGGTGGGAGCACCGTCGGCTGCCTGGGGGGCGACAGCATGAGGTTCACCGTCGTGGAGATCGGCTACGACCAGTGGCAGGTGGACGCCCACCTCGCCGACCTGGGGATCCGGGCCGCCCGGCTCGCGGCCCGGCTGGAGGGCCTGGGGTCGGGCCGGGACTGGGACCTCGTGCGCGGCGAGGCGGCCGGCTTGTGCGACCTGGTGGGTCGGCCGCCGCTGGCCGCCGCCCCGTATTCCGTCGCCCTGGCCGGCCCGGCACCCTCGACCAGCTCGGCACCCCCGGCTCGCAGCCGGGGGACGACCGCGACCGAGCGGGAGGCGGCGCAGATCCTGGCCCGCGCCCGCGCGGAGCTCGACGCGGCACGCGCGGAGGCGCGCCGGGTGCGCGAGCGGGCGTACGCGGAGGCGGTGGCCGCCCGCCGGAAGGTCGAGGAGGCGTTGCGGGCCCGGGACCGGCGTGCCACCCGCCTGGCCGAGCTGCTGGACGGCCTGCCGGTCGAACGGGTGCCGGCCGAGACGGCCACGGCTGCGGCGGCGCGGCCCACCGAGGGACGCCAGGCGGCGCGGCCCGTCGACGGGCGCCGGGTGGCGCGCTGAGAATGGCTCAGCGCAGCGCGGTAACCACCGTGGTGGCCCGCTGCTCGTGCCGGGCGTAGGCGTCCGGGAACGCGGAGACCTGCACGGCCTGGGCGGCACCGGTGAGGCTCATCTCCTGCCAGCCGGGGACCTCCCGCAGAGCCTCGTAGAAGGCCCGGGCGGCGTACGACGGACGCATCAGCTCCCGCACGGTTCCCCAGCCGCTGCTGGGACGCTGCTGGAACAGCCCGACGGAGTCGTGGTCGGAGCCGCTGCCCTCGTCGGTGTACCGGTGGGACTCCGGCAGCACGTCGCTGGCGAGGTTGTGCAGGTTGCTCTCCTGCAGGGCGGTGGCCACGGCGATCACCTGCGCCCGGCGGGGCATCTTCATGGCCACCCCGACGTCGACAATGATCTTGGCGTTGTCCATCTGGGTCTGGGTGAGCCCGGCCACCGGCGTCGGCCGGCGGGGCTTGGCGGGTTTCCTGGTCGGCTGGCGGGTAAGCGTGGGGGAGGGCTTCGCGGTGGGACCGGGGCTGGCCGGGGTGGGGGAGGCGGTCCGGTTCAACGACCGTGAGGCGGCCTGTTCCTCGGCGGCGGCGGCCCGGTCGGCGATCGCCTCCGCGACCGGATCCCGTAGTGGCCCGTCGGTGTCGCGGATCCCGACGAAGGCCACGGCCCCCAGGCAGCAGGCGACACTGGTGGCCATGGCCGCCCGGACCGGGGTGCTGGCCAGCAGGGCCCGGCCGCGGCGCGGGGGGACGACGGCCCGATGGCGGCCGATCCGCCGTTCGGCCGACGGGGCGTCGGTCGACCGGGTCTCGGATGTGGCGGCGGTCGACTGCTGGTCGCTCTGGTGATCGGCAGGCACCCGCCGAGGCTAGAAAGTCGCGGGCCCGTTGCCATCGGCCTGATCGGTGGCCTGCACCACATTTGGCGGCGCTCGACCGGATCTTCGACCCCGAAGCTCCACCGATACGACGAAGCGCATCTGTCCGACTTTACGGCTATGCCGTAAAGGCACGGGCATAAGCGGCGGGGTGGTGCGCGTGCGGAGACCCCGTCCGGGACCGGGACCCGGTCCACCGAACGGTCGACGGCCCGGTGCCCGCCGGGCCCCGGCGGTCACCCTGTCGGCCGACCTCGCCGGACCCGGCATCCCGCGCCCACGGGCCCCCGCCGTCTCCGCGTGGGACGGCGGGGTGTCAGGCTCGACCGGGCATGCTCAGCGCCGGCCATCTCCGCCGGGTGGCGGTCAACCCGTGCCAGCTCACCGTCGGGGTGACGGTCGCCCGATGCCGGCTCAGTGGCGGCCGTTCTCCGCCGGGGTGACGGTCAACCGGTGCCGGCTGGCGTCGCCGCTGGAGAACGGCCACAGCCGGTCGGCGTACTCGACCAGCTCGGCGAGCTGCTCCCGGCTCAGTCCCGCCGAGGAGATCGAGGCGTGCACGTCCGCCCGGTACCGGCCGTCGTCGTCGCGGCCCAGCTTCGCCTCGGCGCGCACCTGCACCGTGTGCGCCTCGTTGGTGATCTCCCCGGCCGCCTCCACCGCTGCGTGATGCAGGCAGGAGGCGAAAGCGGCGGCGAGTAGCTGCTCGGGAGTCAGTCCGGAGCAGTGCGGCGCCAGCGGGGACGCCAGGGCGGTGGAGAGTTCACCGTCGTCGGTGCGTACGTGGCCGCCCTCGGCGGTCGCGGTGGCCACCTCGTTCAGCCAGGAACTCGGATCCGGCATCGCGTTCCTCCCGTCAGTCACCCGCCCGGCTACCCGACGCCGGTCCGGTGAAACGCGAGCGCGGCCTCCCGCCCTGCGGGCACCCGACGTCCCCACCCCTGCGGGCATCTGACGTCCCATCCCTGCGGGGCGGTGGTGCCCCGCCCGGTGGATCAACCGGCGCGGCGGGTCCAGTCCAGGACCGCGGCCTCGGTCGCCTCGGCCGCCGCCCGTTCCGTCCACGGCGACACGGCGGCGGGACGGGGGCGCGGCGGCACCGGCTGGTGCATCGGGACGTACACCCGGGCGTCGACCGCCTCGGCCAGCAGCAGCGCCGCCATCAGACTGCTGGGCCGGCGGGCCGGGTCTTCGGCCAGGCACCGCTCGCACAGATCGGCCACCTCGACGGGCAACCCGGTGACCGGCGGCAGCGGTCGTGGTGGCTGCCGCCGGCGGCTGCCGAGCAACTGGGTCATGGTCCCCGCGGCCGGGTACGGCAACTGCCCGGTGAGGCAGTAGTACAGCAGCACACCGAGGGCGTACATGTCGGCGGCGGGGGTGGCCGGGGCCCGGTCCAGCTGCTCCGGGGCGAGGTAGGCGGGGGTGCCGACCACGATGCCCTCGGGAGTCGGGTCCGGCGCGCCGGTGGGGGTGGCGATGCCGAAGTCGAGCACCTTCACCCCGGCCGGGGTGAGGATCACGTTCGCCGGCTTCACGTCGCGGTGCACGATCCCGTGCGCGTGGGCGGCGGCCAGCGCCGCGCTCACCTCCGCGCAGACCCGCACCGCGATCCGCCAGTCCAGCGGGCCGGCCCGCAGGTGGGTGGCGAGGGTCTCGCCCTCGGCCAGCTCCATCACGATGTACGGCGTCTGCCCGTCGGGCGGCGTGCGGCAGGTCCCGAAGTCGTGCACGCTGGCGACGTTGGGATGCACCAGACGCGCCGCGGAACGGGCCTCGGTGCGGATCCGTTCCACCGGGTCGTCCCCGTCCCGGCTGCCGGGCGACATCAGCTTCACCGCGACCGGGCGGTCGAGCACCTCGTCGTGGGCCCGCCAGACCTCCGACATGCCTCCGACGCCGATGCGCTGTTCGAGCCGGTACCGCCCGTCCAGCGTCTTCATCGACCGCTCCTCGCCCTCGTCCGCGCGGGCCCCGACCCGCGGCTTCCGCTTCTACCCCGCCCTCGATCAGGGCAAACCGGCACCGGCGCGGCCGTGGCGGCGGTAGCTTGCGAGCCGGACGACGCCGCGGCGGGGAGGGGGACGGCATGAGCGAGGTGACCGTACGGTTCGTCGGCGGCCCGGCGCACGACCTGGTCCGTGCCGTACCGGCCGGGGCCGACGGGGCGCCGCCCGACCGGTGGGTGCTGCGGCATCCCGAGGGCCCGGCGGCCCCCGAAGCCGACCACCTCTACGAACGGGACCGGCCGGTCGGCGAGGGGAGCTGGACGATGCGCTACGTCCGCACCGACCCGCACGGGATGACCGAGTGACCCCCCGCCGCCCGTGGCCGGGTGCCCCCGCGCGCCGGCTGGGCGTGTGACACGCTGGTCGGCGTGTACCGGGAACGGCCCGCGGGGATCGCCGGCGCGACACTGTGGACCAGCACCGCGCCGGTCGACGTCGGGCCCACCCGGGTCCTGCCGGACGGCTGCCTGGACCTGCTGTGGTCCAGCCGGGCCGGGCTGCTGGTGGCCGGGCCCGACCGCACGGCGTTCCTGAGCGTGAGCGCGCCGGGGGAGCGCTGGGTGGGCCTGCGGTTGCCGCCGGGCGTCGGCCCGGCCGTGCTGGGCACGCCGGCGGTGGAGCTGCGGGACCGCCGGGTGTCGCTGGCCGACCTGTGGGGCGCGCGGGTCGTGGCGCCGCTCGCCGAACGGGCGCAGACCGACGCCGGAAGCGTCCTGGTCGAGGTGGCGGCGCGGCGACTGCGGGCCGCCGGAGGGCCCGACCCGCTCGGGGCGCGGGTGGCCGCCGCGCTCACCGCCGGGGCCACGGTGGCCGCGACCGCCGCCCGGGTGGGTCTCGAACCACGGGTGCTGCACCGCCGCAGCCGACACCTGTTCGGGTACGGCCCGAAGACCCTCGCCCGGATCCTGCGGATGCGCCGGGCGCTGGAGCTGGCCCGCACGGGGACGGCGTTGGCCGAGGTGGCGGTCCGCTGCGGGTACGCCGACCAGGCCCACCTCACCCGCGACGTGCGGGATCTGGCGGGCGTGCCGCCGACCGCGCTGCTGCGTTGAGCGGGCCCGCTCCTCAACCGTCGGCGAGCGGGGCCTCGTCGTCGAGCGGGGCGAACAGGTCCACGCCGTTGCCGTCGGGGTCGTGCAGCACCGCGTACCGCTGGCCCCAGACCGCGTCCCACGGCTCCTTCGCGCCGTGGTGGCCGGCGTCGGTCAGCTCGGCGTACCAACGGTCGACCTCGGCCGGGTCGACGCAGCGGAAGGCGAGGCTGACCCGGGGGCTGCCGGTCGGCGGCGTCCAGGTCGGGTCGAACGCGCGGATCGTCGCCACGGTGTCCCAGGCGAGCCGGAGGCCACCGGGCAGCGTCACCTCCACGTGCGGTTCGGTGTCGGCGTCGGCGGGGATGTCCAGGCCGAGCCGCCGGTAGAAGGCCAGGGTGCGGCCCATGTCCGTGCTGGTCAGGCCGACGAGGTCGAAGCGTGGCGTCATGGGGCGACGGTACGACGCCCGGCGGTGGGCCGTCTTGAACGGAACGGACCGGGGCGATGTACGCGGTGTGGCCTACTCGCCACGGTACGTCGCGTACGGTGTCAGACAAGTCCGGTTTGTTGACTCGTGTCCCGCCTGGGGATGCGGTCGAGGAATGCCGGTGTCGAGACGGTGAGGGAAGGAGCGGGTCGGTGAACCATCTGGCCTACCTGGACGCGGGATCCGGCAGCCTGATCGTGCAGGCGGTGGTCGGCGGCGTGGCCGGCGTCGCGGTGGCCGCGAAGCTGTACTGGCGGCGGCTGGTCGCCAGGTTCCGCCGGCAGCCCACCGACCAGCGCTGAGCCACCGGGCATGACTGTCTCCCCCACCGACCTGCGCCCCGAGCCGGGTTCCTTCCGCGACCCCGCCAACCGGGTCTTCCACGCCGGCGACGACGTGCTGCGCGGCCTCGACGTCACCGCCGCCGCCCAGTGGCGGACGCTCGCGGCCAGCGAGTTCTTCCCGCCGCTGCTCGCCGCCGGCAAGGTCTGCGGCACCGAGGAACTGACCGGGCGGCCGGTGCCCGCGCCGTGGGCCGCCGTGCTGCGCCACGAGCGGATCCCGTTCGTCTCCCACCCGTACGAATGGTCCTTCGCCATGCTGCGCGACGCCGCGCTGCTGCACCTGGAGATCCTGCGCGCGGCGCTGCCGGCGGGCTTCACCACCAAGGACGGCTCGGCCTACAACCTCCAGTGGCGCGGCACCGCCCCCGTCTTCATCGACGTCGGTTCGTTCACCCCGCTGCGTGACGGGGAACCCTGGGCCGGCTACCGCCAGTTCTGCCAGACCATGCTCTACCCGCTGCTGCTCGGCGCGCACCTCGGCGTCGACTTCCAGCCGTTCCTGCGCGCCCGGGTCGAGGGCGTCGAACCGGACCAGATGCGCCGGCTCCTCGGCGGCGTCCGCCGGTTCCGGCCCGGGGTGCTCACCCACGTGCACCTGCACGACGCCGCACAGCGCCGCAACGCCGCCGCCAGCACCGCCGAGGTCCGCGCGCAGCTGCGCGCCGCCGGGTACACCCGGGAGCTGGCGCTGGCCGGTGTGCGCGGCATCGAGAAGCTGGTCCGCCGCCTCGACCACCGCCCCGGCGGCAGCCACTGGGTCGACTACCAGCGCACCTGCGGCTACACCTCCGACGATCGCGCGGTCAAGGAGCGGGTCGTCACGGCGGCGCTGACCGACCGGCGACCCCGCCTGGTGCTCGACCTGGGTGCCAACGACGGCCGGTACGCCCGGCTCGCCGCGCGGCACGCCGACCACGTCGTCGCCGTCGAGCAGGACCCCGCCGTCGTCGACCAGCTCTACCGTGCCCTGCGGGCCGAGGGCGACCGGCGCGTCCTGCCCCTGGTGATGGATCTGGCCGACCCCTCGCCCGGGGGCGGCTGGCGGGGGGTGGAACGGGCCTCGTTCGCCGACCGGTGCCGCGCCGACCTGGTGCTCGCCCTCGCCGTCGTGCACCACCTGGCGATCGGGCGCAACGTGCCGCTGCCCGAGGTGCTGGACCTGCTCACCGGCCTGGCCGCGCCAGGTGGGCGACTCGTGGTGGAGTTCGTGCACCCGGAGGACCCGATGGCCCGGCGGTTGCTCGCCAACAAGCCCGACGGACTGTTCCCCGACTACCGCCGCGAGGAGTTCGAGCGGCTGCTGACCGCCCGGGGCCGGGTCGAGGAGCGCACCGAACTGCCCTGCGGCACCCGCACCCTCTACCGGGTGGCCCTGGGTGGCTGACCCCGAAGCCCGGCGCTGGTGGGCCGGATGGCGGGGTGAGGCCGGCCGGGCGCTGGAGATCGCCGCGCTGGTCGGCCTCACGGTCACCCAGCCCCTGCTCGACGTGCTCGGGCAAAGCCCCGACTTCTTCCTGTTCCACCGTGCCGACTCCGGCGACATCCTGCTGCTGGTGGCGCTGGTGGCCGTCGTACCCACCGTGGCGGTGGCGCTGCTCGGCGCGCTGAGCCGGCTGGCCGGGCCGACTGCCCGATCGGCGACCCACACGGTGCTGGTGGGGCTGCTGGTCACCGCGCTCGCCATCCAGGTCGGCCGGCACGTGACGCCACTGCGGGGCGTACCGCTGCTGGTGGCGGCGGCGGGGCTCGGCGCCGCCGGGGTCGCCGCGTACCGGCGCTGGCGGGCCCTCGGGCGGGCGCTGCGGGTGGCCGCCGTGGGACCACTGGTCTTCGTGAGCCTGTTCGTCTTCGTCTCCCCGACCTCCGCGGTGCTGCTGCCGCGCGGCCCGGGTGGCGCGGCGGGCACCGCCAGCGGTGAGCTGCACCCGCCCGTGGTGCTGTTGGTGCTCGACGAACTGCCGCTGGTGTCCCTGCTCGGCCCCGACGGCCGCGTCGACGCCGCCCGGTTCCCGCACTTCGCCGAGCTGGCCGCCGGGTCGACCTGGTACCGCAACGCCACCGGGGTCAGCGGGTGGACGCCGTACGCCCTGCCGGCCATGCTGACCGGCCGCTACCCGCGGCGCGACGTCGCACCGCACTACTCGCACCACCCCGACAACCTGTTCACCGCGCTCGGGGGCCTGTACGACATCCGCGCCGAGGAGAGCATCGCCCGGCTCTGCCCACCCAGCCGCTGTGAACAGGCGACGACCCGCGAGCAGGGCCTCGGCGTGCTGCTCCGCGAGACGGGTGGTCTGCTGCGCCACCTGGCCGCCCCGGTGGACAGCCGGGTCGACCCGGAGGACTCCTACCGGGAGCGCACCGCCGAGGAAGCCGGCATCGACGCCGCCGAGCCGGTGCCGAACGACCCGAAGTTCCGCTGGGACCACCTCGACGTCAACCAGCCCGCCCGGTTCACCAGCTTCCTGCGCGGTCTGACCCCCGCCGACCGGCCGACGCTGCACTTCCTGCACCTGCTGATGCCGCACTCGCCGTGGACGTTCCTGCCCTCCGGGGCGCGCTACACCGGGCCGCCCGACCTGCCGAACGAGGGCGACGGCTGGGTCGAGCTGGCCCGCCAGCGGCACCTCGCCCAGCTCGGCTACACCGACCGGCTGATCGGCGAGACGCTGCGGACGCTGCGCGCCTCCGGCCTGTACGACCGGGCGCTGCTCGTGGTCACCGCCGACCACGGGGTCAGCTTCACCAACGGCGCCCAGGGCCGCGGGATGGACGCCATCCGCGCCGCCCCCGACGAGGTCGCCTGGGTGCCGCTGTTCGTCAAGAGCCCCGGCCAGCGCGACGGGCGCGTCGACGACCGCAACTGGCAGCACGTCGACCTGCTGCCGACGATCGCCGACGAGGCCGCCGTCCGGCTGCCCTGGAGCGTCGACGGCCGCTCCGCCCGGCACGAGCCACGCCCCGGGACGGGCCGGCCGTTCTACGACCGGCCGGGTGAGCCGACACCCCTCACGGGCGGGGTGCCGTCCCCGCCGCCGCCACCGGCACCTCACCCGCTGGTCGGCACCGCCGTCGGTGACGCGCCGGCCGGCGGCACCGCCCGGGTGGCCGACCTGGCCGCCTTCCGCGCCGTCGACCCCGACGAGGGCACCCTGCCCGCCATGGTGTGGGGGACGGTGCCCGGCGACGTGCCCGACGGCACCCTGCTGGCGGTCGCCGTCAACGGCACCGTCCGGGCCGTCGTGCCCGTCGTCTCCCCGGATCCGGGTGGTCGCCGCTTCGCCGCGCTGCTCGCCGACGACCGGCACTTCCGGGCCGGCGACAACCGGCTGGACATCTACCGCGTGGACCCGGCCGGCGGGTTGCGCCGGCTCACGCTCTCCTGATCCCCGCCGTCCCCGCTGTCGCATTCCGTCCAGGTCCCCGTGCCGCCGGGTCGGAGAATGCGTGCCGCCCGGCCCGGGTTCCGGTGCCCCCCGCGGGGTTCCGTGCCGCCCTCAGCCGGGTGTGGGTGCCGGCTCCAGCGGGGTTTCCGTGCTTCGCCGGCGGGGTTTCCCCGCCGCCCGGTCGGGAAGGTGGTGATGCAGACCTCACCGCGGAACCACGACGAGCGGTATCGCCGCAACCGCAATTACGGTAGAAGCGAAGGCAATTCAACGTAGATCTGCCGGCGAAGCGAGGAACCACATGACGGAAGTCAAGCTCGATCACCCCGGTGGGCAGCTGTCGATGCCGGTGCAATCCGCAGTCGAGGGCCCCGCCGGCATCGGGGTGAGCAAGCTGCTGAAGGAAGCCGGGATGACGACGTACGATCCCGGTTTCGTCAATACCGCCGCCTGCTCGTCCGCGATCACCTACATCGACGGGGATGCCGGGATCCTGCGGTACCGCGGCTACCCGATCGAGCAGCTGGCCGAGAAGTCCTCCTTCCTGGAGGTCTCCTACCTGCTGATCTACGGTGAGTTGCCGACCCAGCAGCAGCTCACCGACTTCAGCGAGCGGATCCGGCGACACTCGCTGCTGCACGAGGAGATGCGCCGGTTCTTCGACGGGTTCCCCCGTGAGGCACACCCGATGGCGGTGCTGTCGTCGGCGGTGAGCGCCATCTCGACCTTCTACCAGGACAGCCTCGACCCGTTCGACTCCGAGCACGTCGAGATGTCGACGGTCCGTCTGATGGCGAAGGTCCCGACCATCGCCTCGTACGCGTACAAGAAGTCGATCGGCCAGCCGCTGCTGTACCCGGACAACTCCCTGGGCTACGTCGAGAACCTCCTGCGGATGACGTTCGGCGTGCCCGCCGAGCCGTACGAGGTCGACCCGGTGATGGCCCGCGTGCTGGACATGCTGTTCGTGCTGCACGCCGACCACGAGCAGAACTGCTCCACCTCCACCGTCCGGCTGGTGGGTTCCAGCAACGCCAACCTGTTCGCCTCCGTCTCGGCGGGGGTGAACGCCCTGTTCGGCCCGCTGCACGGCGGGGCCAACCAGGCCGTGCTGGAGATGCTGGAAGGCATCCAGGCCGAGGGCGGCGACGTGCACTCCTTCGTCCGCAGGGTCAAGGACAAGGAGGACGGCGTCAAGCTGATGGGCTTCGGCCACCGGGTCTACAAGAACTACGACCCGCGCGCCGCGATCGTGAAGAAGGCCGCCCAGGACGTGCTCGGCCGGATGGCCAAGCCCGACCCGATGCTGGACATCGCGATGCAGTTGGAGGAGATCGCGCTCGCCGACGACTTCTTCGTCTCCCGGAAGCTGTACCCGAACGTCGACTTCTACACCGGCCTGATCTACAAGGCCATGGGCTTCCCGACCAAGATGTTCACTGTCCTGTTCGCCCTGGGCCGGATGCCGGGCTGGATCGCCCAGTGGCGCGAGATGATCAACGACCCGGAGACCAAGATCGGTCGTCCGCGGCAGGTCTACACCGGTGCCGCCGAGCGCGACTACGTGCCGTTCGAGCAGCGCTGACCCGACGGTCCCCGCTGGTCGACGGTCACTGACGGTCGCCACCTCCGGTCGACCGGTACCCCGCACGGCGAAGGCCGCCGATCCACGTGATCGGCGGCCTTCGCCGTGGTCGGACCGGCCGGGCGAACGGCCGTCCGGTCGACGGCAGCCCCGATCGACCGTGTCGCGGTGGCGACGGCCGTTCTGCGAGGACCGTCCGGCTGTGCTCGGCAGCCGTCAGCGCAGGCCGGCGGCGGCCAGCAGGTTGCCCTCGGGGACCGGGGCGAGGGTCCGGCCCGCCGTCATCCGCTTCGCGACACGTTCGGCGGTGAAGGCGGGCACCTGTGCGATGGCCGCCGCGTACGCCGACGCGGTGCGGCTGGCGATGGCCGACCAGCCGTACTGCTCGTGCACCAGCGCCCGGGCCCGGCGGGCCATGGCGCGGGCCCGCTCCCGGTCCGACAGCACGGCGTGCACCGCGTCGGCGAGGCCGTGGGGGTCGTGGGGGCGGAAGGTCATGCCGGTGACGCCCGGTTCGACGATCTCGGCGAGCCCGCCGGTGGCGGAGACGGCGAGCGGGGCCCCCGCGGCGGCTCCCTCCAGGGCGACCATGCCGAAGGGCTCGTAGATGCTGGGCACCGTGAAACAGTCGGACGCGGCCATCACGGCCGGCAGGTCGGTGCCGCCGAGGAAGCCGGGGAGGCTGACCGTGTCGGCCAGGCCGAACCGGTGCACCTCGGCCTCCAACTCGGCCCGGTAGGGGCCGTCGCCGACGATCACCGCGCGCAGCCCGGGGTGCTGTTCCCGCAGCCGGGGCAAGCCGGCCAGCAGGTGCTGCACGCCCTTCTCGTAGACGAGGCGTCCGGCGAAGGTGACCAGCGGGCCGTCGGCGGCGAACCGGGCCCGCGCCCGGGCCACCGCTGCGGCGGGTACCCGCCAACGGTGTGGCTCCACCCCGTTGGGCACCACGTCGACCCGGTCGGCGGGCACGCCGAACAGACCGGTGACCTCGTCACGCATGTAGCCGGAGCAGACGATGACCCGGCCGGACTCGGTGCTGAGCCAGTGTTCGACGCCGTGGATGGTGCGGTTCATGTCGTCGGGGAGCCAGCCCTGGTGTCGGCCGGCTTCGGTGGCGTGGATGGTGGTGACGAGGGGGATGTCGAGGTGTTCGGCGAGGGTGATGGCGGTGTGGGCGACGAGCCAGTCGTGGGCGTGGATGACGTCGTAGGTGGCGGATTCGGTGGCGCGGAGGGCGGCTCGGGTGAGGGTGTGGTTGAAGGCCATGGTCCAGGCCAGCAGTGAGTCGGTGGCGAGGGGGAAGGTGACGGGGTCTTCGGCGGCGCGCAGGATGCGGACGCCGTCGGCGTATTCCTCGTGGGGTGCGCCTTCGGTGTGGCGGGTGACGACGGTGACGTGGTGGCCGGCGGTGGCGAGGGCGACCGAGAGGGCGTGTACGTGTCGGCCGAGGCCGCCGACGAGGACGGGCGGGTACTCCCAGGAGAGCATCAGGATCCGGCGGGTCTGCGGCGGTGTGCCCGGCCCGGCCAGAGCCGGGACGTGCGGTCGCGAGGTGAGCGTGGGCCGGTGCAGCCGGTCCGGGGCGGTGGCGGGGTGCCCGCCTACCCGCAGCGTCGTCACAACAGTCTCCATCCATGCAGGAAGGTACGCGCCGGCGTCGATGACGGCGAACGGGGAGGGTGGTGGGGGAGGGCCCGGAGACCCGGTCGGTGACGCGCGTGCGCGCGCCCCGCGTCAAGCAAAGGGCATGCCGGCCGATCCCGCATCTCGAAGGTGGGCACAGTGACCGATGACACCGCAAGGGTTCACCTGGCATCAGTCAGGCGGATACCGGTCATTCACCCGTTCGGATGGATTGGCCACGCACTGTGCGGGGCAATATCCGCCCCGCATGCCACCTGCTCCACCGCGTGGTGTGCTCATGGTGCGGTGCGCGCTCATGATTCAGTGCCGAAGGAGCGACATGCAGGTCTGGCCGGGTGAGCGGTATCCCCTGGGCGCCACCTACGACGGGATGGGCACCAACTTCGCGATCTTCTCCGAGGTGGCGGAGCGGATCGAACTCTGCCTCTTCGACGAGTGGGACACCGGCGCGGAGCGGCGCGTGGAGCTGCGCGAGGTCGACGCGTACGTGTGGCACGCGTACATCCCGGGCATCGAGCCGGGCCAGCGGTACGGCTACCGCGTGCACGGGCCGTACGACCCGGCGGGCGGGGCGCGCTGCAACCCGCACAAGCTGCTCATCGACCCGTACGCGAAGGCCGTCGACGGGGACGTGCAGTGGGACCCGGCGGTCTACGACTACGTCCACGGCGACCCGGACCGGATGAGCGAGACCGACTCCGCGCCGTTCATGCCGAAGTCGGTGGTGGTGAACCCGTTCTTCGACTGGGGCAACGACAAGCCGCCCCGGACCCCGTACCACCACTCGGTGATCTACGAGGCGCACGTGCGCGGCCTGACGATGCGCCACCCGGACATCCCCGAGGAGCTGCGCGGCACGTACGCGGGCATCGCCTCCCCGCCGATGATCGAGCACCTGACGCGGCTTGGGGTGACCGCGATCGAGCTGATGCCGGTGCACCAGTTCGTGCACGACCACCGGCTGGCCGACCTGGGGTTGCGCAACTACTGGGGTTACAACACCATCGGCTTCTTCGCCCCGCACCACGGCTACTCGGCGCTGGGTCGTCTCGGCCAGCAGGTGCAGGAGTTCCGGGGCATGGTCAGGGCGCTGCACGCCGCCGGGATCGAGGTCATCCTCGACGTGGTCTACAACCACACCGCCGAGGGCAACCACCTCGGTCCGACGCTGAGCTTCAAGGGCGTCGACAACGCCAGCTACTACCGGCTCAGCGAGGCCGATCGGCGCTACTTCGTCGACTACACCGGCACCGGCAACAGCCTGAACGTGCGCAGCCCGCACTCCCTGCAACTGATCATGGATTCGTTGCGGTACTGGGTGACCGAGATGCACGTCGACGGCTTCCGGTTCGACCTGGCCGCCACCCTGGCCCGCGAGTTCTACGAGGTCGACCGGCTGTCCACCTTCTTCGAGGTGGTGCAGCAGGACCCGGTGGTCAGCCAGGTCAAGCTGATCGCCGAGCCGTGGGACGTCGGCCCCGGCGGCTACCAGGTCGGCAACTTCCCGCCGCTGTGGACGGAGTGGAACGGCAAGTACCGCGACACGGTGCGCGACTTCTGGCGCGGCGAGCCGGCCACCATCGCCGAGTTCGCCTCCCGCATCTCCGGCTCCGCCGACCTCTACCAGGACGACGGCCGCCGCCCCTTCCACAGCATCAACTTCGTCACCTGCCACGACGGGTTCACCCTCAACGACCTGGTGTCGTACAACGACAAGCACAACGCCGCCAACGGCGAGGACAACCGGGACGGGGAGAGCCACAACCGGTCCTGGAACTGCGGCATCGAGGGGGCCACCGACGACGCCGGGGTGCTCGCGCTGCGGGCGAAGCAGCGGCGCAACTTCCTCGCCACCCTGGTGCTCTCCCAGGGCGTGCCGATGATCGGCCACGGCGACGAACTGGGCCGCACCCAGCACGGCAACAACAACGCCTACTGTCAGGACAGCGAGCTGGCCTGGCTCGACTGGGAGCACGCCGACACCGGGCTGCTGGAGTTCACCCGCCGGCTGGTCGACTTCCGCCGCCGCCACCAGGTGTTCCGCCGCCGCCGGTTCTTCACCGGCCTGCCCGTGCGCGGTCGCGAGGTCGACGAGCCCCTGCCCGACCTGGCCTGGTACACCCCCGACGGCCGGGAGATGACCGACCAGGACTGGGGCAACGACTTCGGCCGCGCCGTCGCGCTGTTCGTCAACGGCGACGGCATCCGCGAACGCGGCCAGTACGGCCAGCGCCACCAGGACAACTCGTTCTGGCTCTGCTTCAACGCCCACGACGCCCCGCTGGACTTCACGCTGCCGCCCGTCGAGTTCGGGCAGCGCTGGGAACTGGTGATCAGCACCGCCGAACCGGAACCCGACAAGAGCACCGTGGTCGAGGCGGGCGGCGTCATCCACGTGCCGGACCGCTCGCTGGTGGTGCTGGAGAGGACGACCTGACATGCCCACCACCCCCCGCGTCGGCGCCACCTACCGGGTGCAGGTGCGCCCCGGCTTCGACCTCGACACCACCGCCGGCATCACCGGCTACCTCGCCGACCTCGGCGTCACCCACCTCTACAGCGCGCCGCTGCTGACCGCCACCCCCGGTTCGGCGCACGGCTACGACGTGGTCGACCACCGCGCCGTCAACCCGGAGCTGGGCGGGGAGGCCGGCCGGCAACGGCTGCTGCGGGCGCTGCGCGAGGTGGGTCTCGGCCTGGTGGTCGACATCGTGCCCAACCACGCCGGGGTGGCCGTGCCGTCGGCCAACCCGGCCTGGTGGGACGTGCTGCGCCGGGGGCGCGACTCGGCGTACGCCCGCTGGTTCGACATCGACTGGCGGCGGGGCCGGCTGCTGCTGCCCGTGCTCGCCGACACCCCCGACGCGTTGGACGACCTGAAGCTCTCCGACGGCGAACTGCGCTACCACGAGCACCGCTTCCCGGTCGCCGACGGCACCGGCGACGGCTCCCCCCGCGAGGTGCACGACCGCCAGCACTACCAGCTGGTGTCGTGGCGGCGCGGCGACGCGGAACTGACCTACCGCCGGTTCTTCGCCGTCTCCGACCTGGCGGGCCTGCGGGTGGAGGACCCGGAGGTGTTCGCCGCCACCCACGACCTCGTCCTGGCCTGGGCGGCGGCCGGGCAGGTCGACGGCATCCGCGTCGACCACCCCGACGGGCTGCGCGACCCCGCCGGCTACCTGGCCCGGCTGCGCGCTGCCGCGCCCGACGCGTGGCTGATCGTGGAGAAGATCCTGGAGTACGGCGAGGAGCTGCCGGCCTGGCCGGTGGACGGCACCACCGGGTACGACGCCCTGGCCGCCGTCGGTGGACTGTTCGTCGACGGCGACGCCGAGGACGACTTCACCGCCCTGGACACCCGACTGACCGGCCGGGCCACCTCCTGGGCGAACCTGACCCACGACACGAAACTCGCCGCCGCCACCCGGCTGCTGTCGGCGGAGCTGACCCGGCTCGCCGCGCTCGCTCCCGACGTGGAGACCGCCGCCGCCCGCGCCGCGCTGGCGGAACTGGCCGCCGGGTTCGCCGTCTACCGCGGCTATCCGCCCGAGGGCGCCCGGCACCTGGCCGCCGCCCGCGCGGAGGCCGGCCGCCGCCGTCCCGACCTCACCACCGCCCTGGACGCCGTCACCCGTCGCCTGCGCGACCCCGACGACGAGCTGACCCGCCGGTTCCCCCAGTTCACCGGCGCGGTGATGGCCAAGGGCGTGGAGGACACGGCCTTCTACCGGTGGAGCCGGTTCGTCGCGATCAACGAGGTCGGTGGCAGCCCCGCCCACTTCGGCACCCCGCCCGCCGAGTTCCACCGCTTCGCCGCCGCCCGGCACTCCCGCTGGCCGGCGAGCATGACCACCCTGTCCACCCACGACACCAAGCGCGCCGAGGACGTACGGGCCCGGCTGGCGGTGCTCTCGGAGCTGCCCGACCGGTGGGCGGAACAGGTCACCCGCTGGTCGGCCGCGCATCCGCTGCCCGACCCGGCGCTGGCGCACCTGCTGTGGCAGTGCGCCGTCGGCGCCTGGCCCATCGAGCGGGAGCGGCTGCACGCGTACGCGCAGAAGGCCGCCCGGGAAGCCTCGGTGTCGACCTCGTGGGCCGACCCCGACCCGGTCTTCGAGCAGGCCATGCACGACCTGGTCGACGCCATGTACGACGATGCGGTGCTGCACGCCGAGCTGACCGGGTTCGCCGCCGCCGTCACCCCCGCCGGCTGGTCGAACTCGCTGGGCCAGAAGCTGGTGCAACTGGCCATGCCGGGGGTGCCCGACACCTACCAGGGCACCGAACTGTGGGACAACTCCCTCGTGGACCCCGACAACCGCCGCCCCGTCGACTTCGCCGTACGCCGGGAGTTGCTGGCCCGCCTCGACGGCGGCTGGCTGCCGGAGGTCGACGCCGGTGGGGCGGCGAAGCTGTTGGTGGTGTCGCGCACCCTGCGGGCCCGCCGCGACCACCCGGAACTGTTCACCGGCTACCGTCCGGTGCCGGCACACGGGCCGGCCGCCCGGCACGCGGTGGCCTTCGACCGGGGTGGCGCGGTCGCCGTCGCCACCCGCCTGCCGCTGCGCCTGGCCGCAGCCGGCGGCTGGCGCGACACGACTTTGTCACTTTCCGTCAACGACGTCATCGACCTGTTCACCGGCCGCGTCTACGCTGGCGGTCAGGTCCGGCTGGCCGACCTGCTGGCCAGCTATCCCGTCGCGCTGCTCACTCCCACCACCGGATCCGGGGAGGCTGCGTCATGACCGAGTTCACGGTCTGGGCACCGGAGGCGTCGCGGGTGCGGCTGCGCCTGCCGGGCGTCGCCGACCACGACATGAGACCCGCCCGGGAAGGCTGGTGGCGGGTCGAGGTGCCCGATGCCGGCCCCGACTACTCCTTCCTCCTCGACGACGACGATCGGCCGCTGCCCGACCCCCGATCGAGGTGGCAGCCCGAGGGGGTGCACGGCCCGAGCCGCCGTTACGACCACGCGGCGTTCGACTGGACCGACGGGTCGTGGACCGGTCGACAACTGCCCGGCAGCATCCTCTACGAGCTGCACGTCGGCACGTTCACCCCCGAGGGCACCTTCGACGCCGCCATCGGCAAGCTCGACCACCTGGTCGACCTGGGCGTCGACATGATCGAGCTGCTGCCCGTCAACGCCTTCAACGGCGAACGCAACTGGGGCTACGACGGGGTCTGCTGGTTCGCCCCACACGAACCGTACGGCGGGCCCGACGGCCTCAAACGTCTCGTGGACGCCGCCCACGCCAAGGGCCTGGGGGTGATCCTCGACGTCGTCTACAACCATTTCGGGCCCTCCGGGGCCTACGCGCCGCTGTTCGCGCCGTACCTGGGCGAGGGCGACAACCCGTGGGGGCGGGCGGTCAACCTCGACGGCCCGCACTCCGACGGGGTGCGTCGCTACATCGTCGACAGCGTGCTGATGTGGCTGCGCGACTACCACGTCGACGGGCTGCGCCTGGACGCCGTGCACGCCATGCCCGACTCCCGCGCCACCCACCTGCTGGAGGAGATCGCCGTCGAGGTGGAGTCGCTGTCGGCGCACCTGGGTCGGCCGCTGTCGTTGATCGCCGAGTCCGACCTCAACGACCCCCGACTCATCACGCCCCGGGAGGCCGGCGGGTACGGGCTGCACGCCCAGTGGAACGACGACGCCCACCACGCCCTGCACACCCTGCTCACCGGCGAGCGGCAGGGCTACTACGGCGACTTCGGCTCGATGGAGTGCCTGGTGGAGGTGCTCACCGGCGGCTTCTTCCACACCGGCACCTGGTCCAGTTTCCGCAACCGCCACCACGGCCGTCCCGTGGACCGGCAGCGGACGTCCGGGCACCGGTTCGTGGCCTACCTGCAGAACCACGACCAGATCGGCAACCGGGCCACCGGCGACCGGATCTCCGCTTCGCTGTCGCCGGCGCTGCTGCGGGTGGGCGCGACGCTGCTGCTGACCGCGCCGTTCACCCCGATGCTGTTCATGGGGGAAGAGTGGGCGGCGTCGACGCCGTGGCAGTACTTCACCAGCCATCCGGAGCCGGAGCTGGCCTCCGCGGTGGTCACCGGCCGACGTCGGGAGTTCGCCGCGCACGGGTGGGACACCGACGACGTGCCGGACCCACAGGACCCGCAGACGTTCCTGCGGTCCCGGCTGGACTGGGCCGAGCTGGACAAGCCCGAACACCGCGACATGTACGAGTTCCACCGGAAGCTCATCGCGTTGCGCAAGTCGCGCCCGGACCTGTCGGACCCGCGCCTGCACACCCTGGACGTCCGGCACGGCGACCGGTTCCTGGTGATGCGGCGGGGCGGCTGCCTGGTGGCGGCGAACCTGGCGGACAAGCCGCAACGGGTGACGCTGCCGGGGGTGGCGCGGCGGGTGCTGCTGGCGACGGGGGCCGGGGTGACGGTGATGCGGGACCGGATCGAGCTGCCGGCGGAGACGGCGGCGATCGTGGCGCTCTGACCGCCAGCCAGGCGTTCGACCTGGGCCGCAGGAAGAGTCCACCAAGGACGGACGCGGTCCACGTCGACGGATGGCCGGTCGTCCTTGACCGACACCTCGGGCCGCCCTAACCTCGACACTCGATCGGGTTGCCGTGGTACCGCCCGTCGTCGTGAGGGAGGTTTCCTTGACCGCAGCCGGCCCGGAGGTCGTCACCGTCAACGTCGCGCTGGAGACCGTCTGGGACGCGGTGAACGACGTCGCGTTGTGGCCCTCGCCGCTCGACGACGCCTCCACCGTCCACCTGCTGCGCCAGACGCGGGACAGTCGCGAGCTGGAGATCTCCGTCGGCACCGGGACCTGGGTGCTGCGACAGACCCTCGACCCGGGGCCCCGTACGACCGACCCGGCGGCCCGCACGACCACCTTCGGCGTTCGCGACGCCGCCGCGTCGACCGCCGGGTGGCAGCGGCTCGTGCTGCGGGCGGTGCCGGGTGGCACGGAGTTGCGCTCGGAGACCGAGGGTGACCCGCCCCCGTTGACGCTGCCGGTTGCCCGGCTGGCCGAACAACTGCGCGATGTGCCAGCCCCGGCACCGGTCGACGACCCCCGCGCGGCCGCTCGGGGCCTCGCCGACCAGATCGCCGCCTCGGCCGCCCGCCACTGCCGTGCCCACACCCTCTCCGGGGGGCTCGTCGCGCAGTTGCGCGCGGCCGGCCTCTACACGATGGGGCTGCCGCGCTCACTGGGTGGCAGGCAGTCCGACTTCCGCACCATCGTGGACGTGGTGGAGGAGCTGAGCCGCGCCGACGGGGCCACCGGGTGGCACGTCCTCACGGGCAACACCAACGCCTTCCTGGCCTGGTTGGATCCGGCGGTCGCCAAAGGGCTCCTGGCCGGCGCCCCGTCTCCCGCCCTCGCCGGCTCCACCGCCCCGAACGGTCGGGGCACCCGCAGGGAGGACGGCGGGTTCCGGGTGAGCGGTCGGTGGCCGCTCTGCTCCGGGAGTACCCATGCGGGTGTGCTGATGGCCGGTTTCCTCGTGGACGGTGACCCGCCCGGGCCGGGACCGCTGCCGCCGGCCCGGGTCGGGTTCTTCCCGGCCGAGGCGGCCACCCTGCTCGGCACCTGGCGTCCGATGGGCCTGGAGGCCACGGGCAGCCACGACCTCGAACTGGCCGGGCTCGACATCCCGGCGGAGGCCACGGCGGCCCCGCACGTCGAACCGGCACGCCACGACGGCGAACTCTACCGACTGACGCCGTACAACATCCTCATGGTGCTGCTCGCCGGCTTCCCCCTCGGGATCATGCGGCGGGCCGTCGACGACGCCACCGCCCTGGCCCGTACGAAGTTCCGCGCGGGCAGCCGCAGCCCCATGATCGACGATCCGGAGACGGTGTCGACGCTGCTCGACGCCGAGTCGGCGTTGCGCGCCGCGCGGGCCCTGGTCCACGAGACGTTCGACGAGGCGTGGCAGGCCCTGGCCGCGGGTGACCAGCTGTCCGACCGGCAACGGGCGGCCATCGCCATGGCCGCTGGCCACGCCCTGCGCCGTGGGCGGGAGGTGGCCACCGCCATGCTCCGCCTCGGCGGGACCGGGGCGTTGAATCTGGACCACCCGTTGCAGCGCTGCCTGCGTGACGTGCACGCCGCGGGCCAGCACGTCGGCTTCGGCGACGACCTGCGGCAGCGCGTCGGCCGGACCTTCCTGGGCCTGGAGACGTCTCCCGCGCTCCACCAGGTGTGACCGCCCGATCCGGCCTGCCCCGACGAACGAGGTGACGATGACGCAGGCGACGACCTTCGACCGCGTGCCGGACACGACCGACGCGCAGGAGCCCGCGCTGTTGGCGGCGGCCCGTGCGTTGGCTCCGGAGATCGAGGAGCGGGCCACCGAGTTGGAGTCCGAGGGGACCCTGCCGGTGGACCTGGTGACCCGGATCCGCGACGCCGGGCTCTTCTCGATGGCGCTTCCGCCTGCGCTCGGGGGACCTGGGGCGGACCTGCGCACCATCGTGTCCGTGGTCGAAGAGATCTCCCGTGCGAACGGTTCGGCCGGTTGGACCGTCCTCATCGGGCAGGGTTCGGGCTTTCTGGGGTGGGTCGACCCGGACGTGGGTCGGCAGATCGTCGAGGCCGTGCCCCATCCCGTGATGGCGGGCTCGCTGGCACCCACCGGATGGGGCACGGTCGCCGACCCGGACTCCTACGTCCTGTCGGGCCGGTGGTCGTTCAACTCGGGCTGCTGGCACGCGGACTTCGTCCAGGTGGCGTTCTTCGTTCGGGACGGGGATGGTCCGCGGCTCGGGCCCTCCGGTCAGCCGGTCATGCGCTTCGCCCTGCTTCCGGCGCGGGAGGCGGAGATCCTCACCACCTGGGACACGATGGGGCTGCGCGGCACCGGCAGCGACGATCTCCTCATCAGCGACGCCGTGGTGCGGCACGACTGGACCCTCGACCCGATCTTCGAGCCGGCGCGGCACGACGGCCCGCTGTACCGGCTCTCACACTTCAGCTATCTGATGACGCTGATGGCAGGCTTCCCCCTCGGCGTCGCCCGGCGTGCGCTCGACGAGTTCCGCGATCTCGCCGAACGGGAGTCCCCGCCGGGCACCCGGCACCCCCTGGCGCACGACCCGATGGTCCAGGCCCGGCTGCTGCGGGCGACCACCGCACTGCGCGCGGCTCGCCTGCTGGTCTTCGACGCGCTGGACCAGGTGTGGGACGAGGCCCGGGGCGGTGCGGTCGAGCCGCGGACGCGGGCCTGCCTGGCCGCCGCCGTGCAGCACGCGCAGCGGACGGCGGAGGAGGTGGTGCAGTGGGCGTTCCAGACCTGTGGCGAGCCGGCCCTGTACGCCTCCCACCCGCTGCAACGCTGCTGGCGGGACATCACTGCGGCCGGCCAGCACATCGCGTTCGGTGCCGACACCGAACGGCGTACCTCCCGCACCGTGTTCGGCCTGGAACGGGAGCAGTTGCACCTCGTCTGACGCGTCCGGGCCGGCGGCGAACTGGTCGTTCGACGGCCCACTCAGCTACCGGGGGCGCCACCGGGCAGGATCCTCGTGGCCGTCCACCAGCCGGATCGAGGCCGCCAACTCCAGCGCGTCGTCCCGGCCTCCCACGGCCGTGTCGGCGCGCTCACTCAAGACCGTCAACTGGGCTACGCACGTGGCGCACCCGCCGGGGAGCTGCGCCACCCGGTAGATCCCTTCGCCGCTCCTGCGCCAATCGATCGCGGTGGCGGCACGGCCGGACACCGTGACGTCGTCGGTCTCGGAGTGGCGGCCACCGGCCAGGCTCTCGGTGCTCAGACCGACCACGAGGTCGTACCTCAGATAGCTCTGGTGATCCTCGATCGGCCCCGGCAGCAGGTAGCTGGAGTAGGCCCGCAGCGGGCCGTCCTCGGCCCATTCCAGGACCACGCCGCCGAGCACGGCGTCGTCGGGCAGTTCCACCGCCCGGAACGGCAACGCCAGTGGCGTCTCCTCCCAGCGAACTCCCTCGGCCACCTGACGCGTGATCTCCTCGGGGCGGTCCACACCGTGGACCGTCAACCGCATCCAAGCGTCCGGTGCGTACTCCCACGACAGCACGCGGCCATCGGGCAGCTCGTTCTGGAAGGCGGGACGACCCTGCACCGGCGCGACGGAGTCACCCGGGACGCTCAATCCGGCCTCTTCGTCGTACTCCCGATCGTAACGGTGGACGTCGATGCCCCGCGCTGCCATCCGGACCTCGACGTGCCACTCCCCGGCGGATGAGCGTCCGCCCTCCTGCTCGGTGGCCGAGGCACCCACGGCTGTTCCGTTCACCGTCATGGTGTGCATGTCGTGCTCGGTGTCGTAGCGAACAAGGCGGGCGGGGCCGGGCAGGTGGCCGAGGCGGAACAGTTGCTGGCCGGGAGCGAACTGGGCGGGCACCGACCTGGGCGGGCCGTCCGAGGTGTCCGGCTCCGGTCCCCGTCCGGCGGCCCACACGGTCAGGCCCGCCGCCACCGCCACCACCGTCGTCATGATCCCCAGGAGCAGGAAACGGCGGCTGCGCCGCTGGCCTCGGGCCGGTCCCATCTCGACGTCGGGTGCGGGCGAGGCCCCGTCCGTTCCGTTCGCGTCACTCGCCACGGGCGTCCTCCCAGCTCGGTGCACCGGCGCGACCCGGGGAGTCTACGGTCGGCCCGTCGTCGTCGCTGCCCGTCGACCGCGCGGTGTCGCCGACCGAGCAATCACGGGATCACTGGATGGCCGAGCCGCCGGCAAGGTACACCGACGTGGTCCGGGCTCTGGCCTGGATCGCCGCGCTGACACGTGGGGCGACGTTGCCGGGTAACCGCTGCTCGGCGAGGCGGGGCGGGAAGAAGGCGAGATCCTGGATCTCTTGTCGACACAGGGTGGAGCTTTCGAGGTTGGTGACGGTGCCGCAGTCGAAGGTGAAGTGGACAAGTGCGCGTGGCCGCTCCTCTGCCGGAAGCGCCCAGTCCACGACGAGCAGGTCTTTCACCACGACACCGATACCCAACTCTTCCTGAACCTCCCGGACGCAGGCGGCGTGCGGAAACTCGCCTTCATCAACGTAGCCGCCTGGAAAGGACCAGTGGTTGCGGTAAGTGGGTTTGACGAGGAGCACGTTGCCGGTCGGGTCGGTGATGAAAGCGGCTGCCGCCGCGTAGAAGGCGGGCAGGTTGGCGTACCAGATGGCGGGCTCCGTCCAGGTCACGTCGGTGACGCTAGCCGATGTCCATCGGCCAGGGTCTGCGTCACCTGGGCGGTGGCGCGGTCTCCAAGGCAACGAGGAGTTCCTTGACCTGGGCTTCTGCCTGATGTGGCCTCAGCGTGCCGACGAACTCGCGGACGCGCTGCCTCACTCGTGCGGAGTGGACCTTCGAGACATGCTGCGCCGATTCCCAGCCCCAGCCGCAGGAGGCGTCGACGTCACCGGCGCGGGCATGGGCCGTGGCGATGACAGTGGTGTGCAGGGCGAGTGTCCGGGCGTTCTGGCCCGCGAGTGAGATCGCAGCGGATGCGTGTCGCAGTGCTTGCGCGTGCAGGCCGAGGTCGCTGAGAGATTTCAGTGCGGCACCAGCGAAGTGGGCAACGCCGAAGTAGTTGACCCAACAGGGACTGCTGCCTGGGCCTGTGCGATCGAGGGCCCGCTCGGCTCTGGTGAGTGCGATCTGGCAGGCGCGCTTCTCGCCTGAACGTCCGTACGCGCTGGCAGCAGCGGTGTAGAGCCGGGCGCGGACAGCAGCAGGTGCGCGGCCTGCGCCGTCGATGGCTGCTTCCGCGAGGCGGGCGGCGTCCTTCGTGTGCCCGAGGTAGACCGCCTGGGTGGCGAGGTTGGCGAGTAGGTGAGCACCGTGAAGGCGGTCGCCCGCTGTCTTCGCGAACCGTAGGGCGATGGTCAGGTGCTGTTGGGCGAAGCCGTGGTCGCCTGCGTCATAGGACATGAAGGCGAGTTGGCCCGAGAGCGCTGCTGTTGCTTGCATCAGGTCGCGGCCGACTGCCTCGGTGTACGTGCCGCGCAGCATGGGGGCGACCTGACGGGCGAGGAGATCGGCCATGAGGTTCCGGAAACGAGGGGAACCGCCGCCGTAACGTCGATCAAGGTCGGTGAAGTGGTCGGCGAGTGCACGAAGCGATTGGACGTCGCCATTCGTGACCCGTTGCCGGCCGCTGCGTGTGACCGGTCTGTCGGGCAGGTCGTACCGCCAGGCAAGCGTGGCACGCAGTGCCTCGCTGCTGTCGAACGTTGCGTCGGTCTGAACACCGTGCTGGTTGGCCAGTGCCACCCAAAGTCGCTCGGCGGCGTCGACCGCGTCGACCGTGGATGTGGGATAGGGGACGCACGCGGGCGTTCGTGCGGCAAGAAACCCCAGTTCCGAGACATCGACCCGACGTTTCAGTCTACGGCTGAGCACCTCGGTCATGGTGACCTGGACATGGTTCGCAGGGCGGCGACCGCGCAGCCACCAGTAGACGCTGGCAGCGTCGTAGCGCCACGTCCCGTGGACGCGGCCGGCGTGGTTGAGTTGGCGGGCGAAGGCGGCATGAGCGTGGCCATAACCGGCTTCGCGCAGCAATCCGTCGAACGCTGCATTCGCAACTGGCCGCACCACGGCATGTGCCTCCAGAGACTGTCCGACTACTTTCCGCGATCTTATGCGTGTGGCGGCACCTGTGGGAGACCGCGCAACCCCGCACAAGCTCCGCGTCAGGCCAGCGCAACGGCACACATCGGCCGCCACCTGTTCCGTCGCCCAGCCTTCGGTTTCTCTGCATACAGCGGCGTCATCGATGACGCTCCCGTGGCGGAGGTGTAGATGGAGCAGGACAAGCCGGTGAGCCGGGGC
Source organism: Micromonospora nigra (assembly GCF_900091585.1). NCBI lineage: Bacteria > Bacillati > Actinomycetota > Actinomycetes > Micromonosporales > Micromonosporaceae > Micromonospora > Micromonospora nigra. Next base: position 5,918,988 of record NZ_FMHT01000003.1, read on the forward strand.
GAGAGGATCGAGGCGGCCGAGCGGGAAGCCGCGAAGCAACGCCTCCTGGAGCAGGCCGAGGCGGAGCGCGTACCCGTGACGGACACCACCCGGGCGGTGCCGGACCGGCGGTGGCGGCGTGAGCGGTGACGAGCTGCCGATCGGTCGGCGGGTGGCGCGCTGGCGGGTACGGCGGGGGATGACCCAACAGGTGTTCGCCGACCGGTTGGGCAAGTCGAAGAGCTGGGTGGACAAGGTGGAGCGGGGAGCCAGGCGGTTGGACCGGTATCCGACGGTCCAGCAGATCGCCGAGGTGCTGCGGGTCGACCCGATGGTGCTGCTCGGCCAGCACCGGCCGCCGCACCAGCGCGACGCCCGTACGCCGGACGGGGTGGACGGGATCCGGGCCGCGCTGGCCCGCTACGACCGTGAGCCCGGCCACCCGGTGCCGGGCGTCGAGGTGCGGCGGCAGGTCGAGTACGCCTGGTCGAGCTACCAGCACGCGCACTACGCGCAGCTGGTGCGGGCGGTGCCGGGGCTGCTGGCCGCCGTGCAGGGCTCGTCGGGGCGGGAGGTGCTGGTGCCGGCGTACCGGATCACCGCGTCGGTGCTGGTGAAGCTCGGCGCGGCCGACCTGGGCTGGCTGGCCGCCGACCGGGCGATGGGTGCGGCGGGCGGCGACGCGGTGCTGGCCGCCACGGCGGCGGTGTCGGTCGGGCAGGCGCTGCGGGCGCAGGGCCGGCACCGGCTGGCCCTGGCCGCGACGCTCGCCGCCGCGAGCCGCCTCGGCACCGGCCCGCAGGAGGTGGCCGTGCACGGGACGCTGCTGCTCCAGGCCGCGCTGGCCGCCGCCGGCTGCGGCGAGCAGGGCCGGTGTGCCGAGCTGACCGGGCGGGCCGCTGGGCTCGCCGCCCGGATGCGGGCGGGGGAGGATCCGCAGCGGACCGCATTCGGGCCGGCCGCTGTCGAGTTGGCGCAGGTGGTGACGGCGATCGAGGCAGGGGACGCGGGGGCGGCGGTGCGCGGGCACTCGGCGGTGCTGCGGCGCGACGGGTGGCGGCGGCTGCCGGCCGAGCACCGGGGCGCGTACCTGGTGGACGTGGCGCGGGCGTACCTCCAGATCGGTGACCTGCGGGGCGCGGCGCGGGCGCTGGTCGACGCCGATGCCATCGCGCCGGCCGAGGTCCGGTGCCGGCCTGTCGCCCGTACGGTGATCGCCGAGATCGCCCAGCGCCACCCGGCACCGGCCGGCGTGGCCCGCCTGGCGTCGCTGGTCGGCCTCACCCGGTGACCCGGCTGGTCCTGTGCGCGGCCTGCCGGAGCTGCTGCTGCTGCGGCGCCGGCCGGGTTCACTGCCGCCGCCGGGGCACCCGGCGTTGATGAACTCCCATATTCTCGTACCCTGCGGTGACCCGTACGGAGGTGCGTGTGGAGGGCTGGCTGTCGTCCGGTCCGGTGGGGCTCGTCTCGGGTGCGGTGGCCGGCCTGGTGTTCGGGGTGCTCTTCGAGGACCCGCTCAAGGCATTCGTACGGCGGGTCGGCCGGGCCGCGGTGGGACTCGTCCGGGGCCGCCGCGACATCCCTCGACCGGGTCGTGAGTTCCGGCTGGGCCCGTTGCACGTGCCGTGCCAGATCATGGAGGGCGACGGCGAGCGGGCCATCGAGCCACGGCATGTCCGGGTCCTGGTCAATCCCGTGGACGTCCAGTTGCCCCTGGAACTTGTTGAGTGGCGCTCGGAGGTCCTCGCCGAGCAGGAGCGCAGACGGCGGTCCGGCGAGGTCAACCACTGGAACGGGCCGTGTTACGCGGTCGACGACCTGATCGTGTCCCGGACCGGGCCGCGCGAGGAGCCGGAGATCACCCTCATCCTCAAGTACTCCGACTATCACACGTTCCTGACGACGCAGCGGTTGGACCGGCGCTTCCGGGACGGTTCCACGCCACGCAGCCGCTACCTGGACGGGCGTGAGCCGTGCGACGTACCCGACTTCATGCGTACGACGTTCGGCCTGAACATGGCGGTCGTCACCGCCGACGGCTGGTTGGTGCTGTCCTGGCGCAGCAATCGTCTGGGGTCCGGGCAGGGCCTGTGGAACTCGTCGGCCAACGAGGGGCTGTCACGGGACAAGGACGGCGCGGGCGCCGGCCCTCCGGACCTCTTCGCGGCGGCACGCCGGGGGCTGTCCGAGGAGTTGCACCTGCCGCCCGACTCGTACGACCTCCGGCTGCTCGCGTTCACCGTGGTCACCTCGCTGAGCCAGTGGGGTGTCTGCTTCCTCACCCGGCTGCACGACATGTCGCGCGAGGAGTTCGAGGCGCACGTCTCCCGGGGCGTCGAGGACGGGTGGGAGCATCGCGAGTTCGCGCTGGTCCCGTTTCGGCCGGAACCGGTGCTGCGGCACCTGCTGCGCCGGGACCTGCGGGACCTCTGGGCACCCACCGCGCCGGTGCTCTACTACCTCGCGCTCGTCAACGCGTACGGTCGGAGGGCGGTCGACGCGGCTGCCGCCCGGGTGTTGCGTACTCCGTCCTGACGGCAGCGTGGCCGGGCTCGCCGGCAGCGGCCGGGTCCGTCGAGCCGGGCGTCGCACCAGACCCGGTACGCATCACCCGGGATGTGCCCGGATGGGTCAGAGTCCGGCGGCGGCGTCGTACCGGCGGCGCAGGTCGGCCATCTCCGAGGGGGCCAGCGCCTCCCGGAGGGCCGGCTCAGCGTGCTCGGGCGGGAACATCTGGCGCAGCCGGTCGACGAACATGACGTCGGCGGTCGCCTCGACCACCTGGATGCCCGGAGGGTCGGTCGACCTGTCCATGATGACCGGCCCGGCCAGCTTGACCGCCCAGTCCCAGGGACGCTTCGGTTCGGCGATCCCGCAGAGGTGGAACCCGTAGACCGTCCGCACGTCGGCGAGCGTGGTCACCTCGGCCGGCTCGTAGCCGTAGACGTGGACCCCGCAGATCACCGCCGGCTTCGCCGCCGCCGTGTTGGTCGCCTGCTGGACGTCGTGTCCGGCGTGGTGGTGTTGCTCCGGGTCGGCCTGTTCGAGGGTGGTACGCATCCAGGTCGTGATCTGTCCGGTCAGGTCCGCCGGCTGCGACTTCGAGATGGTCGAGTCGACCAGGACGAACGCACCGGCCAGCGCCGCCAGCAGGATCACCTCCGTCCACACGAAGGGGTTTCGGTGCCACCCCGCGAATCGGGAAACCATCGCTTTCTCACCTCGTCGCCGGTCGTGGTGGGTCGGGCAGGTTGCCCGACGTCGTGAATGGCCCGGACGATGCGGCGTGCGGACGGCTGCCAGGGCGGCGCACTGCCGGTGATGAGAGAGGCTCCCGTGCTGGCCGTTCCCAGCGCGGTTGCCCCCGCGCTGCGGCGATTGAGCCATTCCAGCATGCCCCGACGGGTGCCGGCAATATCGACCGCCCTCAACGCTGGACGCCTCAGCACGTGGACATGCCCCGGGAGAGTCTTCGACTTCGCCATTCGATTTGCATGACCATGCGTTCTGGCGCATACTTTTCCTCGTGTCCAAGGTTCTCACCTCCCTGCCCACCGGTGAACGGGTCGGCATCGCCTTCTCTGGCGGTCTCGACACCTCCGTCGCGGTCGCGTGGATGCGCGACAAGGGTGCCGTCCCCTGCGCCTACACCGCCGACATCGGCCAGTACGACGAGCCCGACATCGGCTCGGTGCCCGGTCGCGCGCTGCGCTACGGCGCCGAGGTCGCCCGTCTGGTCGACTGCCGTGCCGCCCTGGTCGAGGAGGGATTGGCGGCGCTGACCTGTGGCGCCTTCCACATCCGCTCGGGCGGCCGGGCCTACTTCAACACCACGCCGCTGGGCCGGGCCGTCACCGGGACGCTGCTGGTGCGGGCGATGATCGAGGACGACGTCCAGATCTGGGGCGACGGCTCGACCTTCAAGGGCAACGACATCGAGCGGTTCTACCGGTACGGCCTGCTGGCCAACCCGCAGCTGCGCATCTACAAGCCGTGGCTCGACACCGACTTCGTCACCGAACTGGGTGGGCGCAGGGAGATGTCGCACTGGCTGCTCGACCGGGGCCTGCCCTACCGGGACAGCACCGAGAAGGCCTACTCCACCGACGCCAACATCTGGGGTGCCACCCACGAGGCGAAGACCCTCGAACACCTCGACACCGGCATCGAGACGGTCACCCCGATCATGGGGGTCCGATTCTGGGACCTGTCGGTGGAGATCCCGACCGAGGACGTCACGATCGGCTTCGACCAGGGCCGCCCGGTGACGATCAACGGCAAGGAGTTCGCCAGCGCGGTCGACCTGGTGCTGGAGGCCAACGCCATCGGCGGCCGGCACGGGCTGGGCATGTCCGACCAGATCGAGAACCGGATCATCGAGGCCAAGAGCCGGGGGATCTACGAGGCGCCCGGCATGGCGCTGCTGCACGCCGCGTACGAGCGGTTGGTCAACGCCATCCACAACGAGGACACCCTGGCCAACTACCACAGTGAGGGCCGCCGCCTCGGCCGGCTCATGTACGAGGGGCGCTGGCTGGACCCGCAGGCGCTGATGCTGCGCGAGTCGCTGCAACGCTGGGTCGGTACGGCGGTCACCGGCGAGGTGACGCTGCGGCTGCGCCGGGGTGAGGACTACTCCATCCTGGACACCACCGGCCCGGCCTTCAGCTACCACCCGGACAAGCTGTCCATGGAGCGCACCGAGGATTCGGCGTTCGGCCCGTCGGACCGGATCGGCCAGCTCACGATGCGCAACCTCGACATCGCCGACTCGCGGGCGAAGCTGGAGCAGTACGCCACCCTCGGCATGGTCGGCGGTGCGCCGCAGCGGATGGTCGGCGCCGCCCAGGCGGCCTCGACCGGGCTGATCGGCGCGATGCCGCACGGCGGTGCGGAGGCCATCGCCTCCCGGGGCGTCCCCTCACCCGAGGACGAGGCGCTCGACCGCGCCGCGATGGAGTTCGGCGTCGACTGACCGGTTCCGGTTCCGGCTCCGCGAGCACGCCGCCCGGACCCGACCCGGCCGGGTCCGGGCGGGCGCTGTTCGTCAGGTCACCGTCGCCAGGTGGGTGGCGATGTCGGCGGCGATCTCCTCCGGGTGTTCGCCGTTGATCGCGTGTGAGGCGTCCGGATACACCTTCACCGTGCCGTCCGGTAGGACGCGTCGGGCACGATCGGCCCCGGCTACGGAGTCGTGCATCCGGGACTTTCCCGCCAACAGCGTGAGCACCGGCATCCGGACGCCGGCGAGCTGCTCGTCGCCGAGCCGGTCCGGGGTGGGCAGCTTGAGCACGTACGCCTGCATGCCGGCCTCGATCATGTCGGCGACCGGGACGTCCTCGACCGGCGCGTCGTTCGCCGTCCAACTGGCGAAGTCGTCCCGCCACGAGCGGGGGAGCCAGGGCAGGCTGGCCGGGATCGACCGGACGACCGCCTGCCAGGCCAGGTCGGTGAAGACCAGCACCGGCTCCAGCAGGATCACGCTGGCGATCTTCTCCGGCCGACGGGCCGCGAGGTTCATGGCGGTCCAGCCGCCGATCGACAGGCCGACCAGGTGCAGCCGTTCGACCGGCAGGGCCCGCACCACCTCGTGCAGCCACCGGGCCTGATCCTGCGCGGATTCGATCGGGCGCTGCTGGACGCTCATGCCGGGCTCGCCGAGCAGATCGACGGTGTACACGTCGCGCAGGCGCAACAGCGAGGGCAGGTTGTCGGCCCACACCGGCGACGGGGCGGCCCGGCCGGGCAGCAACAGCAGCGGAGCCGAACCGGGGGAGGCACCGGCGAAGTGGTAGACCCGCACCACCCCGTAGCTGGTTCGGATGTCGAGCGAGCGGTCCGGCTCGGGCAGCTCGGCCATCGCCCGCCGGTACGCAAGAAGGAACCGGTCCTGTGCCTGGGCCGAGACGAAGTAACCGACCGGGGAGGGGCGGTGCAGCGCGAATCCGGCGGCGACCGCCAGGGCGGCGAGCAGCGCCGCACCGCCGATGATCCATCGACGGCGGTGCCTGATGCGGGGTACGCGGAGTCGCATGTGGTCCACCTTCCGTTGCCGTGGGTGGTGCTCTCCGCTGCCATTCTACCGAGCGGTTAGTTTTTCAACCACGCGGTAGAAAGACCGACCGACCGGTCAGGCACCGGAGCGGCCGGTTACCCTGCTCGGGGCCACCGCACGACAACGACACGGGGCGCCGAGCGCGACACCGAGCACCGTGTAGGACATCGAGCACCGTGTAGGACACCGAGGACCGTGTATGACGCCGGAAGCCGTTACCCGCAAGGGCCGTCCCGACCGGCCGCTGACCATCACCGAGCAGGCCCGCCGCGCCCAGCTCGTCCGGGTGACCATCGACCTGGTCGCCCGGCACGGTCACGCCGGCACCTCCCTGGCCCGCATCGCCGAGGCGGCCGACCTGTCCAAGGCCGCCGTCCTCTACCACTTCCCGTCGAAGGACGCCGTGGTGCGGGCCGCCTACGCGACGGTCATCGAGGCGCTCACCACGGCTGTCGGTGCGGCCGTCGCACAGCGGGACGGGGCCGCCGCGCTGGAGGCGTACGTCCGGTCGCTCGTCGGCCACCTGCGGACACATCCCGACCACGCCCGGATGATCATCGAGGCGATCTCCGGGGAGGCCGGCGGCGACGACGGACCCCGCGCGACCTCGCGACAACGCAGCGTCGCGGACCTGATCGAGGCCGCCCGCTCCGCCGGGGACTACCGCGAGCAGACCGACCCCGACCTGCTCGCCGTCCTGCTCAACGGCGCGATCGACGCCATCGTCGCCGAGCAGCTCGCCAGGCCCGAGTTCGACAGCGCCCGCGCCGCCGACGAACTCGTCGACCTGGTGAACCGGGCGTATCGAAACCCGCCCCGCTGACCGGGGCGGGTTTCGCCGAAGGTACGGGGCGTCCACGCCGAAGGTACGGGGCAGCCTCGGTCGCTGCCGAGTTGCGGCGAGATGAGCCATGCCCGAGGTTGGAGGGGTTGACCGGTGCGGGGAGCGGCCCCGCGCGCTGCCGTCCCCGGGGCGGTTCGCGTCTGGGCCGGCGGGAGGCGGGTCGGTCCCATGACTGCTGTGGCGGTCCTCACGGGCGTACTGCTCGTGGGGCTGGTCCTGGTCGACGCCGCCCTGACCGCACTGTCGCTGGTCGGCGGGGCCGGCCCGGTGACCAGACTCGTGTCACAGGGGGTCTGGGCCGCGGCCCGTCGCCTCGGCGGCACCGGCCCCCGACGTCACCGGCTGCTGCGGTGGACCGGCACCGTCGTGCTCCTGATCACCTTCGTGACGTGGGTGGCCGGCCTGTGGATCGGCTGGTTCCTGGTGTTCGTCGGGTCTCCGGACGCGGTGCTCGACCAGTTCGGTCGGCCCGCCGACACCTGGTCACGGGTCTACTTCGCCGGCTTCTCGATCTTCACCCTGGGTGTCGGCGACTACACCCCCGGCACCACGGCGGCGCAGCTCGCGACCAGCGGTGCGGTCCTCACCGGCCTGTTCCTGATCACCCTGGGGATCACCTACCTCATGCAGGTGGTGCCGGCGGTGGTCGACAAGCGGACCGTCGCCGGCCACGTCGCCGCCCTCGGTGTGGATCCCGTCGACGTCGTCCGGCGTGGCTGGACCGGGGACCAGTTCTCCCCGATGTTCGAACAGCACCTGACCAGCCTGACCGCCGAAGTGATCCGGCTCGGTCAACGGCACCTGGCGTTCCCCGTGCTGCACTACTTCCACGCCGGCACCCGAGCCGGGTCGGCCCCGGTGGCGGTGACGGTGCTCGACGGGGCACTGCTGCTGCTCCGCGACGGCGTCGATCCCGGGCACCGACCCGACACCGGCGCGGTGCGGCCACTGTCGCGGGCCGTGCGACAACTCGTCCTGGCCCTCGACAGCGCCCTCATCCACGCCGTCGACGAACCGGTGCCCGCGCCTCGGCTGGCCGACCTGGAACGGGCCGGTGTGCCGGTCGCCGACGCGCGGGCCTACGCGTCCGCCGTCGAGCGCTACCGGGCGCACCGGTGCCGCCTGCGGGGCTGGTGCGCCTCCGACGGTTGGGACGACACCGACCTGCGGCTCACCGGCGACTGACGCAGCCGTGACGGCCCCACCCCTTGCGGCGGCGGGTCACCGTCCCAGGTGCACGTACGAAGCCCAGGCCGTCGGGGTGTCCGGGTAGCGCGTCCGGGCCGCCAGTGCCGCCCGGTGCAGCGCCTCCGCCGCGCCCACCGGGGCCGAGGTGGCACGCTCGGCGAGCAGCCCCGAATACACGTCGTCGGTCGTCCGCCGGGCCACCGGGTCCTTCACCGCCCACAGCGTGGCGACGACCTGGCCGAAGCCGGCGGTCAGGAAGCCCGCGGCCAGGTGCACCGCCTCGTCGGCCAGAGCCGGTCCCGACACCGCCGTCTCGCAGGCGGACAGGAAGGCCAGTTCACCGCCGTCCGCCCGCAGCCGCACCAGCCGGTCGACGGTGAGCGCGCCGTCGACCGGCGACGACAGCAGCAGCCGACTGGCCGACGGATCGGCCAGGTCACTGCGGGCATGACAGGCGAAGTGTGCCCAGGCGTGGCCGGGCAGGGCCGCGAGCACCTCCGCCGCACCCGCCTGCGCTGCGACGAGGTCGGTGTGTTCCGCGCCGAACCGATCCCGCAGGCCGGCCACCTCCCGGCGGGCGGCCGGCAGCCGGGAGCCGTCGGTCGTCCCGCCGGGGCCGGGCAGCACCAGGCACAGTCGGCGCGGCAGGGGCACCGGGGCCGCCCGCCGGCAGTAACCCAGAGACCGGATGGTCGGCACGACCGACGAGACCACCGCGTCGAGTGCGCCGTGGTCGCCGGCGGTGGCGGCGTGCAGCGGCAGGGACGCGAGCAGGCCGGTGGGTACCCACCACACCCGGGGCGGTCGACCGGCCGGGGTCGGCTGACCTCGCCGGTCACCTCGATTCGGCGTCGCCGTCACACCAAGTCGGGTGAGCACCGGCCCGACGGTCGACGACCACAGCCACCGCAGGATCTCCCGCATCGCCTCCTCGTTACCGTCGTGGGTCGCCGTGACGAGCTGCCCACCCCGGCACGCCGGTGCCGGATGCGGGTCTGGTGTGCCTCCGACGGCTGGGACGACACCGACCTTCGCCTCACCGGCGACTGGCGGAGCTGAACTACCCGGCGGGGTGCCGTTTCCCGGCCTATCGCGGCGGGCAGCATGACTGCTGCCGCGTCGTCGACCGGGAGGCCAGGACATGCCGAATTCCCGCACCGCTGTTCTCACCGCTGGCCTCACCGGTCTCGCGCTCACCCTGGCGGGATGCACCGCACCGGCCGAGCCCGTCGCGCCCACGGCCGCCGCGCCGTCGGCGGCCACGTCCGTGCCGGAGCCGACAGCAACCCCGGAGCCGACTGCCAGCCCGGAGCCGACGACATCGGGTTCCGCCTCCGCCGAGCAGATTCTCGACGGCAACCGGCAGATCCACATCCACCTCGTCGAACCCGCCGGCACCCTGCACGTCACCGAGGAGGGCCGACTCACCATCGGGCCGGCGCCGGTGGACTCCGGGCTGCTCGTGCTCGTCCCGTCGGGCAACGGCACCCATCTGATCATGACGGCCGCCACCGCGAACGGGGAACCGTCCTGCATGGGCATCCGGCACAACGGCATCAGCCCGCTCACCGTCGTCGCGGCGGCCTGCGACGCCCGCCGGGGCGGTCAGCTGTTCACCATCAGGCCGGTCGGGAACACCGCCGGCGAGCCGGCGTACTCGATCAGCAGCAGGTCCGCGTACCTGCAACGGGCCTCCTCCGGTGAGCTGATCGCCGAGGAACTCGGTGACGCCCCGCTGCGGACCACCTTCCGCTTCGACGACCAGGGTGTGGCCCCGGCGCGACCCGGCGAGTGACCGCCGCGGATCCGGGACGGGTGTCGAGGCCGTCCCCGGTCAGCTGCCGGCGGCGGCGACGGCCGGAGAGCCGACCGACCGCGCCCTGACCTGGTCGTCGCGGTCGGCGGCCTCGTCAGACCGGTGCCATGTCGTCCTGCCGGGCCGCCTTCACCGGCCCCTCGACCGTGGTCGCGCGGTCCACGAACCACGACCGGGTGGCGATCACACCGGCCGCCACCATGACGGCGGCGCCGACCAGGACGGCCGGGTATCCGACCCGGCCGGCGACGGCGAGCCCGACGCTGCCGGCGAGCAGCGAGGCGAGGAACGAGAAGCTCGCCAGCACGGTGAAGTCCGTTCCCGCACTCTCCGGGCGGCTCAGGTCCATGTTGATGGTGTTCACCACCGTGGAGGTGGCGGCGTACGCCGTGCTCAGGCCGATGGCCGCGACCGCCGCGGCCGTGCTGCCGCCCGACCCGAGCGCCAGCGGCAGCAGCCCGGCGATCGCCAGCAACTGGGCGATGCCGAAGGCCAGCATCGCCCGCCGCCGGCCGAGCCGACGCACCAGGAGCCCACCGCCGACCGCGCCGAGCATCGCCACCACCCCGCCGACCACGTTGACCACCGTGCCGATGGCCGACAGCGACCAGCCGGCGTCGACCAGCATCGGCGTCACGAGCGAGTAGGCGCCGCTGATGCCGATCCAGAACAGCGGCAGCAGGCCCAGCGCCCAGCGCGCCACCCCGGGCACCCGGAAGACGCTCACCAGTACGCCCAGCCCGACCCGGCCCGCCGCCACCGGGCGGGCCGGTTCCCGGTGGCGCCACACCTGCGCCGCCGGCAGGAGCGTGAACGCCGCGAGAGCGACCACGGCCGCGGTCCAGCCCCACCGGTCGTAGATGATCAGCACTCCGCCGCCGCCGAGCATGTTGCCCAGGTACCCGCCGGCGACCTGGATGCCGTTGCCCAGCCCTCGGGCGGCGGGGTCGAGGGCCCGTACCGCCAGGGCGTCGGCGGCGATGTCCTGCGTCGCCGACAGCAGGACCACCAGGCCCGCCAGCAGCATCAGCGAGCCGAAGTCGTCGACCGGGTCGACGACGAGCAGGCCGAGCAGTCCCACCGCCATCGCCGGCTGGAGCACCAGCAGCCAACTGCGGTAGTGACCGTGCCTGGTGCTGCCGAACCGGTCGACCAACGGCGACCAGAGGAACTTCAACGCCCAGAACAGCCCCAGCAACTGGGCGACGCCGAGCTGCTCCAGCGACGCGCCCCGGTCCCGCAGGATCGCGGCGAGGCCGGTGTAGAAGAAGCCGAGACCGAGGAACTGGCTGACGTACAGGCCGGCCAGCAGGCTGTAGGTGCGCGCCGGGGCGCGGCCCGGGGCCGACGCTTCGGACATGGACGCGACCATCCCTTCGACACCGTCGACCGCACCGGACGGGCGGCGTACGTCAGGTAAGGCTTACCTAAGCCCTCGTCGTGGTCAAGGGGTGATCACGAATCCCAGTTCAGCGCCACGTCCTCCGGCGTACCGGTGCGGAACTCCGGCGGATCGTGCAGCAGGAAGTCCCGGTGACTGATGTTCCACGCGTACGCCCCGGCCATGGCGAAGACGAGGACGTCGCCCACCGCGACCGGGCCGACGTCGGCCGCGCGGGCGAGCACGTCCCTCGGAGTGCAGAGCTGGCCCACGACCGTCACCGGCGCCCCGTCGGTGGCCGGACCGCGCCGACCACGGCGGTGCACCCGCACCGGCTGCGAGTGGCCCTTCGCGGCCGGGGTGCGCAGGTGGTGGGTGCCGCCGGCGACGACGACGAACCACTGCCCGTAGGAACGTTTCACATCGACCACCTCGGTCAGGTACCAGCCGCAGTAGGCGGTGACGGCCCGGCCCGGTTCGATCCGCAGTCGTACCGTCGGATGGGCGGCCAGGGCCGCACCCAGCAGCCGCCCGTAACCGGGCCAGTCGAACCGGGCGTCCGGGGCGGCGTAGTCGACGGCCATGCCCCCGCCGGCGTTGACCTCCGTCGCCCCCACCTCGGCGACCGCCCAGTCCAGCACCGCGCGGGCCGTCGCGGCGGCGGCCGGCGCGTCGAGTCCGCTGGCGAGATGGGCGTGCACCCCGCGCACCCGCACGCCGGCCGGCGGGTCGGCGGCCAGGTACGTCGCCTCCTGCGGCGACATGCCGAACGGGCTCGGCCCGCCGCCCATCACCAGGCTCGCCCCGCCCGCGTCACCCGGCAGGTTCACCCGCAGCAGCACGTCGACGGTGCGGTGGGCGGCGTGGGCCAGCCGGGCGAGCCGGTGCAGCTCCGCGGGGGACTCGACGTGGACCCGGCCCACCCCGGCGGCCAGCGCGGCGACGAGGTCCTCGTCGGTCTTGCCCGGGCCGGCGTAGGCCGCCGCCGGGCGATCGGGCAGCACCGTGGCCAGGTGACGCAACTCGCCCTGGCTGGCGGCCTCGAAACCGTCGACGGTGCGGGCGAGGGTCCGCAGGATCCCCGGGTCGGGGTTGGCCTTGACCGCGTACAGCAGATCCACCCGGTCGGGCAGGACCGCCCGGATGCCGGCCACGTGGACGGCCAGGGCATCGAGGTCGTAGACGTAGGCGGGACGGGTCACCGGGCACCGCCGAACGGGCCCGGCACGGTCACGTAGGGGGCGTTGCGGTCAGCCGCCCGCTGCCAGCGGACCAGCAGGTTGGCCTTGGCGGGCAGCGGGGCACCGGCGAGCAGCGCCGCCAGTTCCGGTGGGCCGCCGAGGTCGGCGTGGCTGGCCTCGACGACGGCGTGGGCCACGTTCCACAGCTCGGCCTCGATCCCGGGCCGGCCGTCGGCGAGGGCACCGGCCAGCCCGCCGAGGTGGTTGACGAACAGGCAGTAGGCGATCCGCCGGTACGCCTGCGCCGGCGAGTAGGCCACCTCGCGGGGCAGGCCGACGGGCCAGGTCGGCACGCGGCCCGTGTCGAGCTTGAGTCCTTCCAGGTCCCGCAGCACCAGCCGGACCGGCCGACCCGCAGCGTCCCGGACGACCAGGACGTTCTGCAGGTGCGCCTCGGGCACGACGCCGTGCGCCAACCACAACCGCAGGACGGCGGGGACCAGCAGCCGGACGTAGCTCCGCCACCAGCCGACCGGGTCGGCGACGGTCAGTGGCGCGGCGGCCAGCGCGGCGGCCAGCACCACGGACTCGCCGGGCCGCACGTGCGCGCGGATGCCGGTCCGGACGATCGTCCCGTACGCCTCGTCGAGACCGGCGAGGTCGACCGTGCGGTAGGCCGGTTCGGTGAGGACACCGACGCCGGGCGGGAGCGCGACGGTGGACAGGTGCCGGGTCAGCGCCACGGCCCCGGTCAGCTCGTACCGGGCGTTCTTGCGCAGGCAGTTGGTGATTCGCACGTGCAGGCTCGCCTTGAGGAACAGGTCGGCGGCCGGCGCGTACAGGGTGCGGACGCTGGCGGTGGGGCGCAGCGGCGCCCCGGCCGGGCCGAGGACCCGCAGCCGGCGGTCGGCCGGCGGCACGAGCGAGAGTTGCCACGGGTGCACCGGCAGCAGGCGGTGTCCCGTCGGGGCGGCCGGTGGGTCCAGCTCCGCGACGAGGTCGTCGAAGGGACCGTCCTCGGCCAGCAGCTCCGCGGGCACCGCGAGCCAGCTCAGCCTGACCGAGGTGCGCAGTTCCGGGGCGTGGCGCCGCCAGCCCACAGGGTCGCCGCCGTGCCACTTCGGACTGGGGTGGTGCGGGTGGCCGTAGACCAGGGACTGTTCCGAGGCGACGTAGGCGTCGGTCACCGGGTCGCCGGTCGGCGCGGGATCACGGGCGGGCCGCTCGCGCAGCACCAGGTCGATGGCCCCGCGACTGGCGGCCACCTGGCCGACGAACTCGTCGTTGCGGGTGCCGGTGCGGGTGGCCAGTTCGGCGGCGAACAGTTCCGCGAGCACGACGGCGTCGACGGTGTGGCCGGCGTCCGGCCCGACGCCGTGCCCCCGGTCCGCCGGGCGGTCGACGTCGGCGATGGTCGATCCGGGCAGGCACCGGACCTGGCCGGTGTAGCGGTGCGCCAGGATCGGCGAGATCCGCGTGACGCGGCACAGCACCGTCCGGTCGAGGTGGCGCAACCGCACCCGGGCGGTGCCGCCGACCATCTCGACGTCTCCGTCGGGAGCCGCGACCTCCCGCAGGTAGCAGCCGAACAGGGCGTGCGCGGAGGCCAGATCGGCGGTCTCCGACGGTCGCGCGGGCGGTCGGGTCGGGGCCGGTGCCGCCGGGCAGCTCACGGTCCCTCCCGCAGGGAGCCGGGGCCCGACCGCAGGTAGTTGGGGCCCGACCGCAGGTAGTACTTGTTGATGTCGGCACAGCCGAGCCGCTGCTTGGGCAGCAGAGTGCCGGCGGTCAGCATCGCCTTGACCGGAAGCCGGTCGGCGAGCAGCACCCGGTCGACGAGCCGCCGCGCGTCGGGCCCGGCGGCCCACCGGTCGCGGGCAGCGCGCAGTCGGGGCGTCACCAGGTCAGCGGGGGAGCCGACCGGCACACCCTGCCGGGCCAGGGCGAGCAGCGGCGCCGCCGCGGCCAGGTGCACGGTGATGGTGACGAACACGTCGACCAGTTCCTCGGGGCCACCGACCCACATGCGGCCGTCCCGCAGGGCCAACCCGGCGGCGTGCCGACGATCCAGGCGGGCACCGTCGTTGTCCTTGTAGAGCAGCCGTACCTCACCGTCGCCGGGAACGACGAGGTGGATGTTCTGTGGATGCGCCTCCAGGGCCACTCCGTAACGTAACCACAGGAACACATGCCAGTCGAGGAGCAGGTCCAGATAGGACCCGAGCAGGCGGGACGGGTCCGCTCCCGCGACGCGTTGGGCCACGGTGCCCGCGTCGGGATCGGTCGCGGCGAGTGCCGCCACGGGCACCACCGTCGCGTCGCCCAGCCCGGCTGGTAACCGCCGCAGGAGGAACGCGCGCAGCTCGTCGCCTCCGCAGTGGCCGAAGGTGCCCTCGTCGGCGTGCAGGATCCGCCCGGCGAAAGCGGGCTCACCCGCGGCGAGCCGGTCCAGCAGCGCGGCGACGGCGGCCCCGTCGGCGAGCGCGTCGGGAGACAGGGTGCGCCGGTTCCGGGTGCCCAGGGTGGCGGTGGGCAGCGGCAGTTTCAGGTGCGTCGCGGGGTCGGCGGCGAGGGCGACCGTGCGCATCGACAGGGTCGGTCGTACCGCGACGGCGGGTCGGTCGACGGCCGGCAGGTCGGCCCGGTCGGCGGTGAGCGGATGCACCGGCAGGAGCACCTGACCGGGCCGTGGCGGCGCGGGCCACCAGTCGGGCAGCGGGCCGGTCAGGCGCAGCTCCCCGGCGGGCACCGGCAACCAGCGCAGGGTGAAGACCCCGGCGTGCTCGGGTGCGTACCGGCGCAGGTCGGCGGCGTCGAGGCCGTGCCGGCACCGGTCGGTGGGGTAGACCGGGTGGCCGGCGCGGGCGGCGAGCACGTCGTCGAGCAGCGCACCCGCGTAGCCGTCGGGTGCGGCCGCCCGCGCGGCGCGGAGCCGGGCGTACGTGCGGTCCCGGGTGGCGGCGGCCAGCCGCCGGGCGAGCAGGTCTCCGGCGCACTCGTCGGCGAAGGCCCGCCACCCCCGCTCGGCGTCCGGGTCACCCCGGGGCGCGAGCTGGACCAGCAGCTCCGCCACCGTGTCCACCCGGCGGGCCGGCCCGCCGGGCCGGTGCACGTGCAGCTCCGGGCGGGCGAGCCGCAGGTCGTGCTGGAACCCGTCGGTCCGCACCGGCATCCGCAGCCAACCGTCGCCGAGCGACACCCGCCACCAGCCGGGCCCGTCGGGCCGCCCGTCCCCGCCCGCCCCGAGGCGGCCCTCCCGCAGCAGCGCGTCGACGACCCGGCAGAACACCTCCCGCTCCGCCGCGTCGGTCACGGGGCGATCACCCACTCGAGGTCGGCGCGGAAGTCCGCCAGCGCACGGCGCACGGTCGCCGGATCCGGACCGATGCCGTGCAGAACCGCCAGGTAGTCGCGGTTGGTGCCGGTGCGGGGAGCCGTGGCACCCAACGGACGCAGGGGACGGCAGCCCAGGTGGACGTCGTCGCGTCGTACGTCGACGCCGCCGGGGGCGGCGACGAGGGTGCCGCCACGGTCGGCGCAGACGTACTCGACGCGGGCCCAACGGTCGACCGTCGCCGGGTCGGGCAGGGGCAGCGCCGACAGGGGCTCGCCGAGATGCAGCCGGATGACGTACTCGAACAGCGGCACGCCGAGCAGCTCGGCCAGGATCAGGTCCATCCGGTCGCCGATCAGGCGGTCGTTGACCTCGATCAGGCGGGGCCGGTCGTCGTGGCGGACGTACTCGGTGTGGCAGGCGCCGAAGCGCACCCCGATCGCGTCGAGCTGGGCGTGCAGCCGGGCCGTGACCGCCGCGTCCGTCGGGGCCCAGTCGAGGGCCAGCTCGGCGAAGGTCGGCGGTGGGCCGAGACCGGTCCGCCAGCCGCCGAGCACCGCCAGACCGGTCGCGTCGCCGATGGTCTCGTGGGTGCGGACCTCGCCGGCCAGGTACTCCTCCACCACCAGGGTGACGTCGGGTCGCCGCCGCCGCACGTCGGCCACCCGGCGGGTCAGGTCGTCGCCGTCGACCACCAGGTACGCGTCCTCGCTGGCGACGCCGTCGCGCGGTTTGACCACCGCCGGGAACCGGTCGAACCGGGGTGCCTGCTGTGGTGTGACGACGACCGTACGGACCTGGTCGAGGTCGGCGTCGACGATCGCCCGGCGGGTCGCGGCCTTGTCCTTGCACCGCCTGGCCGCCTCGGGGTCCTTGCCCGGCAGACCGAGTCGACGGGCGGCGGACGCGGTAGCGGCCTGGAGGTGGTCGCTGTTGGACATCAGGCCGGCCGGGGCGGGGCCCGTCGCGACCGCGTCGGTGACCGCCACCTCGTCGCGCACGGCGCAGGCCCGCACGGGCGTCGACGGGGGCCACTGGCCCGGCCGGTCGGTCAGCACGGTGACCGGCAGCCCGAGGTTCCGCGCCGCCGGCAGCAGGCCGTCGAGCACCGCGTCGGTCGGGTTGAGCGCGGTCAGGTAGAGCACGTCCGGACCTCCGCCGCGCGGGCCGGCCGGCCAACTGGCCCCGGGCGGGCGGACCGTGCCGCCGCGCGGACGCGGCGCGCCCTCAGCGGGCGCTCCAGTAGGCCAGCGACTGCACCTGGTGCTTGCCCGCGCCGAGCCCTCGACGCAGGTGCCGGGTGATCGCGCGGGTGCTGGCCGCCTCGCACGCCACCCAGTAGAGGGCACCAGCGTCGACGGCGGGCAGGCCGGCGGTCACCGTGTCGACCAGGTGCGCGCCGTTGTCGCGGCGCGGCACCCACCGGACCTCGTGGTGGTCGCGGGCGCGTGGCGTCAACGCCTTCTCGCCCTCGTGCGCGTACTCGAGCCAGAGCGTCGCCCCGACGCCGTCAGCGGCGTCGAGCAGGCTGTTGACGGCCGGCAGCGACGCGGCATCGCCCACCAGGTAGAGATGACCGGGCGTCGGGTCCGGCATGGTGAACGCGCTGCCCTGCACGGTCGCCTCGACGGTGTCCCCGGGTCGGGCCGTGCTGGCCCACCGGGCGGCGCATCCGTCGTGCAGGGCGAACTCCAGGTGGAACCGCCCGGTCGCCGGGTCTGGGTCCACCAGGGTGTACGCCCGCTGGTGTGCCCGGCCGCCGTTGTCGAACCACAGGCGGATCCACATCGTGGGGTGGAGCGCGTGGCTGGCGAGCAGGTCGCCGCCGTCGACGAGCAGCCGCCGGTACCGGTCCCCGACAGGCTGGTTGTCGAGCACGGTCAGCCGATGGTCCTTCCCGCCCATCGCCCGCAGGACGACACCTTCCCAGCTTCGCTTCACGTTCACTCCGATCGGGGCGGGCCGGCAGGGGAGACCCGGCGGTGCCGGGCGGGTGGGGTCATCGCGAGGTGTGCAGGGGCAGCGACCGGACGAGCATGCGGTGTGAGCGCCAGCCGGGGAACGGCACGAGGTTCCCGACGTGGTGGAAGCTCATCCGCTGGAGGGCCCGCCACACCCGGACGTTGGTCTCGGCGACCGCCATGCTGACCCGTTCCTCCGGGCGCCGGCCGAGCAGTTCGGTGACCATCCGGATGCCGAGCCGCTGCCGGCGGAACTGCGGCAGCACGAACGCCTCGCAGATGGCGAAGGTGCGCCCGGTCCACTCGACGGTGAGTTCCGGGTCGCCGATCAGGTTCAGGTCGCGCCACCACAGCGTGTCCGGCGGCAGCGGGCAGCCCATCACGGTGCCGACCGGCCGACCGTCGACGTACGCGACGCCGGCCTGGAACCCGGGTGCCTCGGCGGTCCACCGCAGGCGCTCGGCCGGCGACGGTACGCAGTGGTCGGGCAGGTGCAGGTCGGCCGCGTGCACCTGCTGGTAGGTCGCGGTGAGCGCCTCGATGTCGACCTCACTCGTGATCACGACCTCGCTGTCGCAGCCGTCCACTGCGGGAGCCATCATCGGCGTCGACACTGTTCAGTTCCTCCCCTTTGGTTAGGCTAACCTAACTCATGGGGAGGGGTCAGGCAAGACGCGAGGACACCTCGCCGACCGGCCCGGACCCGGCCAGCCTCACAGTCAGGGCAGCGGCCACTCGTGGACGGGACGGTTGCTGTGCATCAGCGTCACGTAGTGCCGCACCACCTCGCGCAGCGCCTCCGGCCGGTCCAGGTGGTCGGCCGACTCCAGCCGGTGCAGAGTCTCCACCTGCCAGGTCGCGCCGTTGCGGCCGGTCAGACAGCGCTGCTCGATGATGCCGAGCAGCCGGTCCCGCTCACCGGGATCGACGCCCCAGCGGTCCAGGCCGTGGTGGGCCAGCGGCAGCAGCCGGCGCAGCACCAGCTCGGTCACGGGCAGGTAGCCCAGGCCCGGCCAGAACACCTGTGCGTCGATGCCGTGCCGGGCGCAGGTGGTGAAGTTCTCCTCGGCGGCGCTGAACGACATCTGCGACCACAGCGGCCGGTCGGCCTCCGCGAGGGCCCGCACCACCCCGAAGTAGAACGCCCCGTTGGCGATCGTGTCCAGCACCGTCGGCCCCGCCGGCAGGACCCGGTTCTCCACCCGCAGGTGCGGCCGGCCCTTGAGGACGTCGTAGACGGGGCGGTTCCAGCGGTAGATGGTGCCGTTGTGCAACCGCAGCTCCGCCAGCTTCGGCACCCCACCCTCGGCCAGCGCCCGCGCCGGGTCCTCCGGGTCGCACACCGGCAGCAGGGCGGGAAAGTAGCGTACGTTCTCCTCGAACAGGTCGAACACCGTGGTGATCCACCGTTCCCCGAACCAGACCCTGGGGCGTACCCCCTGGGCCTTGATCTCCTCCGGCCGCGTGTCGGTCGCCTGCTGGAACAGCGGGACGCGGGTCTCGCGCCACAGCTCACGGCCGAAGAACAGCGGCGAGTTGGCCCCCAGGGCCACCTGCACCCCGGCGACCACCTGCGCGGCGTTCCAGTAGTCGGCGAACTGGGCAGGGCTGACCTGGAGGTGGAACTGGGTGCTGGTGCAGGCCGCCTCGGGGGTGATGGTGTCGGCCGTGACCGACAGCCGCTCCACCCCGTTGATCGCGATCGGCAGGTCCTCGCCCCGGGCCGCGAAGATCTGCTCGTTGAGCAGCGCGTACCGGGGGTTGGCCGACAGCGTCGCGGCCGTCAGGTGCTCGGGTTCGACGGTGGGCAGGATGCCGATCATCACCATGTGCGCCCCGACCGTGCGGGCCCGCTGCTCGGCCGCGTTCAGGCTGGCCCGGACGTGTTCCTCGAAGGCGGCGGTGCCGCCGCCGGCCAGCCGGCGGGGCGCGACGTTGATCTCCACGTTGAACTGGCCCAGCTCGGTCTGGAAGGCCGGATCGGCGACGGCGGCCAGCACGTCTGCGTTGCGCATCGTCGGCAACGAGTCGTCGTCGACCAGGTTCAGCTCGATCTCCAGCCCGGTCATCGGCCGGTCGACGTCGAACCGGGACTCCCGCAGCATCTCCGCGAAGACGTCCAGGCAGCGCCGGACCTTCTCCCGGTATCTGGCCCTGTCCTCCCGACTGAAGGTCCGCACGCCGACGTCCTCGCCCATGGTCACCACCCTGTCACCGCTGGTGCCTCCAACGTCGCACGTTTACCGGGACCGGGGAAGACCCGAGGACCTTTCCGTGTCGCCCGGCCCCCCCCCGCGTCCCGCTCCGACCGTGGTGCCCGAAGGTCGCCGTCGCCGTCGCCGTCGCCGCCGGGGTGCGGTGATCCCCGTCGCGTCCCGTCCGGCGGCGGTGGGAGGCGTCGACGCGGCTAGCATGGGTCTCGTGCGTGAGACGGTGACCCGGTTGTTCGTGGTGGCGGCGATCGCCGAGGCGATCTCCTGGGCGGCCCTGCTGGCCGGCATGGCGGTCAAGTACGGCCCGCCCGCCAACGAGCTGGGCGTGCAGATCTTCGGGCCGATCGACGGCGGGCTGTTCGTGGCCTACGGCGTGCTGGTGCTGGCCGTGGCCCGCCTGCACCGGTGGAGCCTGCCGGCCACCGCCGTGGCGCTGGCCTGCGCCGTGCCGCCGTTCGCCACCCTCGCCTTCGAGCGGTGGGCCCGCCGGCGCGGCATGCTCCGCGTGAGCCGCGAGGCGACCCGTGAACCCGCCACCGTCGGCTGACCGGGCGACCCGCGAGCCCGCCGATCGTCGGCTGACCGGGCGGCCCGAGCCCGCCGATCGTCGGCTGACCGGGCGGGTTGACGCGCGCGACGCGGGTGCCGGGAGCGTCAGACCAGCGCTGCGCCGGCGACCACGGCGGCGAGCAGCAGTGCCCCCAGGAACGCCTGGAGCAGCAGCGGGGGGCCCAGATGCGACCACAGGGTCGCCGTGCGCGGCGTGAGCAGCTGGCCGGTCGTCAGGTTGACGATGCGCTCGATCTTGGGGGGCAGGTCGGGGTCGCCCTGCGGGCGCAGGGTCACCTGCACGTGGTCGGCCGGGTGCAGGGCGCTCTGCGGCAGGTGCCCGTGCAGCTCGACCTCGTACAGCAGGCCGTCCGCGTCGCGCAGCCGAACCGGGGTGACCAGGTATTCCGGGCCCTTCTTCAGGTCCTTGAAGCGGCGCCGGGACGCGCCCGAGCCGGCGGACCGCACCGCCCGCACCAGGCGCGCCAGCAGCCCCACCACGCCGGCTGCGGCGAGCACCGCCACCAGCACCGGCTGCCCGACGCGGATCTCCCGGGCGTAACCGTCCATCAGCCGGACGACCCGCGCGGTGAGGATCCGCTGTGCGGGGCGGTGGATCCGCCGGGATTGCAGCTCGCTGTCCAAGGTCACACCACCCAGAGTCCGGTTTCCGATACGTATCGTATCGATCCTCCGGGTTGAACGACGTGAATGAAAACCGGTCACGCGACCGGCGGGCACAGGTGACAACGCGGGTGGCGCGGGTAAGCGCAGGTCCGAGCTGGAAAGGGGTCGAGCATGCAGCTGTCCTTCCTGCGCCCGCTCTACGACCGTCCGGGCCCGTGGTGCTCGGTCTACCTGGATGCCTCCATGGACACCGAGGACGCCCATGCGGCCCTCGATCTTCGCTGGCGCGGCCTGCAGCGTCAACTGGTCGAGCAGGGTGCCGACGACGCGTCGCTGAACGCACTGGACCGGGTGGTCCGGGGGCACGACCCGATGGCGGGCGACTACGGCATCGCCGTGTTCGCCAGCGGGGGCCGGGTGGCGCTGTCGGAGTACCTGTCCGCGCCGCCGCTGAGTGACCTGGCCGCGTACGGGCCGTTGCCGCACGTGATGCCACTGCTCGCCCAGCGCGGCGAACAGGTGGCCTGGGTGCGGGTGCTGGCGGACCGCACCGGCGCCGACGCGACGGCGGTCAGCGCCGGCGGCATTCCCCGGCGGGCCCACGTCGACGGCCGGGAGGACTTCCCGCTGCGCCGGGTGCAACCCGGTGGCTGGTCGCAGTCCCGCTACCAGCGGGCCGCCGTGGAAGCGTGGCACCACAACGCCGGCGACGTCACGGCGGCCACCGTCGAACTGGCCGAGAAGGTCGGTGCGGAGGTCGTCGTGGTGGCCGGCGACATCCGGGCCACCGGCATGATCGCCGCCCAGATGCCGGACCGCTGGCAGGACATGGTGGTACGCACCGACGCCGGCTCCCGGGCCGGGGGCGCCGACCCCACCCTGCTGGACGACCTCACGGTGCAGACCGTCGCCGAGGTCGCCGACCAGCGGATCTCGGCGGCACTCGACCGGTTCGGCATGCAGGAGGACGTCGGCGCGGGCCTGGAAGCCGTGGTGGCGGCGCTGCAGCGCAACCAGGTCGACACGATGCTGATCGTCGACGACCCGTCGGCCGTCGGTGAACTGTGGATCGGGCCGCAGCCCACCGACATCGCCACCGACCCGGGGCAGCTCGCGGCCATGTCCGTGGCGCAGCCGCAGCGGGTCCGCGCCGACGCCGCCCTGGTCCGGGCGCTGGTCGGCACCGACGCGAAACTGACCGTGCTGGGCCCCGACGAGGCCCCCGACCTGACCGACGGGGTGGGCGCGGTGCTGCGCTACGTCGACCCCGCCACCCCGGGGCGCGCCGATGGCTGAGCACACCGTCGCCGACGTGGTGGTCGAACGCCTGCGGGCCTGGCGGGTGCCGCGGGCGTTCGGCTACCCGGGGGAGGCCGTCGCACCCGTGGTGCGGGCCCTGGACGACGCGGGCGGCGACCCGGAGTTCGTCCCGGCCCGCCACGAGGAGACCGCCTCCTTCATGGCCACCGGGCACGCCAAGTTCACCGGCGGCATCGGCGTCTGTCTCGCCACCCAGGGGCCCACCGCCGTGCAACTGCTCAACGGCCTGTACGACGCCAAGCTGGCCAGCAAGCCGGTGGTGGCGATCATCGGCGAGGACGTCTCCGGACCGCTCGGCGGCGCGCACCAGGAGATCGGCCTGAGCCGGCTGTTCGCCGACGTGTGCAACCAGTTCGTCCGGTACGTCGGCACCCCCGCCCAGGTGCCGTCCCTGCTCGACGAGGCGTTCCGCACCGCCGCGGCCACCCGCAGCCCCGTCTGCGTGGTGCTGCCCCGGCACCTCCAGGAGTCCGCCGTGCCGGACCTGCAGCCGTACGCCACCGGGTTGCTCACCGCCACCCCCGGCGAGCCGCTGGCCCGGGTGCTGCCGCACGACGCGGACCTGGACGCCGCCGCGCACCTGCTGGGCAACGGGCAGCGCACCGCCATCCTGGTGGGGCAGGGGGCCCGCAACGCGGCGCCGGAGGTGGTGGCCCTGGCCGACCGGCTCGGCGCGGGGGTGGCCGTCTCGCTGCTGGGCAAGCCGGTGCTCGACGAGCGGCTGCCCTTCCACACCGGGGTGCTCGGCGAGGTCGGCACCTCGGCCGCCGCCGAGCTGATGGGCGGCTGCGACACCCTGCTGCTGGTCGGCACCAACGACCCGTGGACCGACTACTACCCGCTGCCCGGCCAGGTGCGCACCGTGCAGATCGACATCGACGGCCGGCGGGTCGGCTCCCGCTACCCGGTCGACGTGCCGCTGGTCGGCGACGCGGCCGAGACGCTGCGGGCGCTGCTCACCCGGGTGCCCGACCGCCCCAGACCGTCGTGGCGCGCGACGGTGGAGGGCTCCGTGGACCGGTGGCGCGGCGAGGCCGCCGGCCGGGCCGACCTCCCCGCCGAACCGCTGAATCCGCAGCTCGTACTCCAGGAACTGTCCGCCCGGATGCCCCGCAGCGGGGCCGTCGCGGTGGACGTCGGTGCGGTCCTCTACTGGTACGCCCGCCACCTGCGCCTGCCGGTCGGGGTCAACGCGCAGCTGTGCGGCACGCTCGGCTCGCTCGGCTGTGCCCTGCCGTACGCGGTGGCGGCCAAGCTCGCTGCGCCCGACCAGCCGGTGGTGGCGCTCGTCGGCGACGGAGCGATGCAGCTCAACGGCCTGGCCGAGCTGATCACGGTGGCGCAGCACTGGCACCGGTGGCCGGATCCACGGCTGGTCGTGCTGGTGCTCAACACCCGCGACAACTCCGGTGCCGGCCGCTCCCGGCACCTGCCCGCCGACGCCACCCGGCGGCACGTCGACGTCCCGTACGCCGGTTGGGCGCGTCTGCTCGGGATGCACGGGGTCCGGGTGGACCGCCCGGACCTGGTGGGCGCGGCGTGGGACGAGGCATTGGCCGCCGACCGCCCCTGTGTGCTGGAGGCGGTGGTCGACCCCGCCGT
Organism: Micromonospora nigra; assembly: GCF_900091585.1. Lineage (NCBI taxonomy): Bacteria > Bacillati > Actinomycetota > Actinomycetes > Micromonosporales > Micromonosporaceae > Micromonospora > Micromonospora nigra. The sequence continues at coordinate 5,943,038 of NZ_FMHT01000003.1, forward strand.
CGACCTGGCGCCGCCGCAGCCGGCCTTCGTCGACCTGCGCGGCATCGTCGCCGACGGGGACGCCGCCCGGATGGTCCGCGACCGGGTGCTCGGCACCCAGGTGGCCGTCGAGGCCGACGACCTCGTTTAACGGTGCCGGGGCAGGGCACCACTGGTCTCGGTCAACCCTGGAGGTCGAATGTCCACGCCCACCGATCGGCGGTACGGTCCCGCCCCGCTGCCGCAGCCCCGCGGCCCCGTCTCCGCGGCCCTGCGCGCGTCGCTGTGTCGGGCCCCGCACGACCTGCCGGCCGGGCTCGCCGGGTGCCTCGACGGGACCGACCCGCTCGTCGACGAGGACCTCCAGCTCACCCTGTTCCTCTGCTACGAGCTGCACTACCGGGGCTGGCGTGGCGTCGCCGACGACTGGGAGTGGCAACCGTCCCTGCTGGCGCTGCGGGCGTCCGCCGAGCGCACGTTCGAGTCGGCGGTGCGCGACCTGGTGGGGACGCCGCCGCCGGTGTCCGCCGGACGGGTGCCGAAGGCCCTCGCCGACCTGGCGGCCGCCGACGACGGTCCGGCCCTGGCCGCCACCCTGCAACGGCGGGCCACACTGGAGCAGTTCCGCGAGTTCGTCACCCACCGCTCGATCTACCACCTGCGCGAGGCGGATCCGCACAGCTGGGGTCTGCCCCGCCTCGGCGGGCCGGCGAAGGCCGCCCTGGTGGAGATCCAGATGGACGAGTACGGCAACGGCCGCGCCGAGCGCATGCACGCCGAGCTGTTCCGTCGCACCCTGGGCCGGCTGGGCCTGGACACCGGCTACGCCGCCCACCTCGACGCGGTGCCGGCGGTCACGCTCGCCACCAACAACCTGATGTCACTGTTCGGGCTGCACCGTCGGCTGCGCGGGGCGTTGCTGGGCCACCTGGCCGCGTACGAGATGACCTCGTCGCTGCCGAACCGGCGTTACGGCAACGGGCTGCGCCGCCTCGGGTTCGACGAGGCGGCCACGCGCTTCTACGACGAGCACGTGGAGGCCGACGCCGTGCACGAGCAGATCGCCGCCCACGACCTGTGCGGTGGCCTGGTCCGGCAGGAACCGGCGCTGGCCGGCGACGTGCTGTTCGGCGCGGCGGCGGCAATGGCCCTGGACGCCCTGTTCGCCGCCCACCTCCTCGACTGCTGGGCGGCCGGCGGCTCCTCGCTGCGCCGCACGATCCCGGCTGCGGCCTTCCCGGCGGTGGCCGGTGCGTCGGTGGCTTCCCCGGCGGGGGCCGGTCCGTCGGTGTCCGGTCCGACCCGGCTCAGAGAAGCGGCCTGACCGCCGGCCGGGCGCTCAGCCGCGGAAGTTGACCGCCTTGTGGGTGCCGTCGCAGAAGGGCTTGAGGGCGGACTTGCCGCACCGGCACAGGGCGACCGTGCGGCGGCGTGCGTCGATCGGCTGGCCGTCCGGGGTGACCAGGGTGAAGTCGCCCCGCACCAGCAGCGGGCCGTCCTCGTACGGGGTGATGGTGGCGCCGGTCGGCTCGTCGTCTGCCTGCATGGGCGGTGAAGTGCCCGGGAGGGCGGCGGTGAAACCGTCCGGCGGCTCATCCCCGGCGCTGCCGCACGCCACGACGCCCGGCCGGGGATGTCCGGGCCGGGCGTCGCGGTTCGGCTCACACCGTGGTCGTGCGGTCGATCAGGGCTGCGTCACGGGGTGGTGATGCCCAGCGTGTAGCTGCCGGACCCGCTGTACGACTCGACCTGGTAGCGGTAGTAGCCGGCGGTGCCGTTGTAGCTCAGGGTCTCGTCCCCGCTCGGGGTGTACGCCCCGGCGACCTGGACCCAGCCGCTGCCGCTCCACTTCTGCAGGTAGAGGTCGAAGTCGGCGCTGTTCGGGCCGTCCAGGCAGGCCCGGTGGGTGCCCGAGGCCGAGTAGTAGTAGCTACCGTTGGGCTGGATCTGCTGGCCGCCCGAGGAGAGCGAGCCGGTGTAGGTCGACTCGTAGCCGCTGCACCCGGTGGGCGGAGGCGGCGGGTTGCCGCCACCGCCGCTGGTGCGCAGCGTCAGGCCGTAGCGGGACAGGATCTCGTTCACCGGCTGGAAGTAGGTCGTCCCGCCGGAGGTGCAGTTGCCGGACCCGCCGGAGGTGACGCCCTGCGCCTGCTGGCCGGAGAGCCACGAGCCGCCCGAGTCGCCCGGCTCGGCGCAGGCGTTGGTGCGGGTCATCCCGGTGACCGCGCCCTCGGCGTAGTTCACGGTCTGGTTCTTGGCCTGGATGGTGCCGCAGTGCCAGCCCGTCGTCGAGCCGGAGCGGCAGACCGCCGCGCCGATCGCGGCCTCGGTGGAGCCGGCCACGGTCACGTTGCCACCGGCGTAGTTGTTCACCCACGGCTGCGGGGTCCAGTTGGAGTTGGTGGAGACCCAGGCGTAGTCGTTGCCGGGGAACGAGGAGCCCTGGAAGGTGCCCTGCGCCACCCGGTTGTAGCCCTGGGTCGCGGTGCCGACGGTGCCGCAGTGGCCGGCGGTGACGAACCCGCCGGTGACGGCGAAGCCGACGGAGCAGCGGCCACCCATGTAGTAGGCGTCGCCGCCGCGTACGTCGTACAGGGGTCGCGGCGCCTCGGTGGTGCCGACGATCCGGACGGCCGACTTGTCGACCTTGCTGGCCTTGACGAACGCCTCCGCGGCCGCGGCGTCACCGCGGGCGAGCACCACCACCGTGTTGCTGGCGACGTCGACGTACCAGCCGGGAACGGCCGCGGACGCCTTGCGGGCGGCGCGGTCCAGGCCCGCCTTGACCCGGTCGAGCTGGGCGGCGCTGCGTCCGACGACGGTGGTGCGGGCGGCACCGGCGGCCTTGGCCCGGTCGGCGGCGCGCTTGTTCGTCACGGCCACGACGAGGCCGCCGTCGGCGGCGTCCAGCCAGCCGCCGGCGTACGACGCGCCGAGGGAGCGGCGCAGCTTGGCGTCGGTGCGGCTGCCCTTCTCGTCCTTGACGATCCTGGTCCGCGCCTCAGTGGTGGTCAGGCCGAGGTCGCGACGCATCGCGGCGAGCATGTCGGGCGTGGCGGCGGCGCCGCTGGCCTCGACGGAGCTGCCGGCCGGCTCGCCGGCCGCCGAGGCGGTCGGGGGATTGACGGCGAGTAGGCCGACAGGCAGCAGCAGGGCTGCCGCCACGGTGGCGAATCTTCGCATCTTCGATGTCTCCGATCCTGGGGGGACAGGTTGTGACGGGGTTTCTCGGGGTTTCCCGGCGGTGTACGCCGTGGGAATGTCGCCACCCTAAATCGATACGTCCGGATGAAGATAGATCACGTCTCGCTCATACCGCCGGTGGACGCGTCGCCCCGACCCGCAGTGTGTGCGGTGGTCCGGGCCCTGCCGACGCCGGTGGGCCGGTGCGCCGCGGGCCGCCCACGCGTCGTCGTCCGGCCCGGGAGTCGCCATGGTCCCGGGACCGGCGAACCGCCGACGATCACCTGATTGATCCCGCTCAGCCGTGGATGCCCTGTTTGAACCGCATCGGGGCGGGAAGCCGGGCCGCGTGGTGAGCGAACGAGGCAAGGGGGGCCCGGTGCACGCGGTGCGCAAGGGGCTGACGGCCGACGGCGCCGGCCTGGCCGGCGACCGGGTCGTGGCGGCCGGCAGCGCGGCGCGCATCCTGGTCGCCGCCACGGCGCGGGCGTTGCGCGGCGAGGACTGCGCCGACCTCGGGCACGTGGGGCCGCTGTCCCGTTTCGTCGGCGCCCCCGAGCCCGTGCGGCGTGCCGCCGCCACCCGGGCCGCGGGCCGGGTGGCGCTGACCGCCGGGCAGACGGCGGAGGTCGACGCGGACCGGGTGGCCCGCTGGTTCACCGACCAGTACCCGCGCCGCCGCTGGCCCGGTCTGCTGCTCGGCTCGCCCCACGGGGCGGCGGCGCACCTCGCGGTCGCCCTGGGCGTGCCCTGGCTGCCCGCCGGCTTCGAGATGACCGCACACTGGGCCGGGGGATCCGTGGACCGGCCCCGCGCCGCCCTGGACCACGGTGCCGCCCTCACCGCCCGGCTGCTGGCCGCCAACCCCGACCTGCACGTCCGGCAGGTGCACTGCCCGGCCAGCCGGGGCGCGCTGGCCGGGGCCACGGTGTCGCTGGCCGCCCGGTGGCTGACCCTGCCGGCCGCGTACCGCAGGTTCCTGGCCGACCGGCTGGAACCCGGCGCGCCGGTGCTGCTGCTGTCCGATGCGCGCACCTGGCCCGTGCTGGACTCCGCGCCCGGCCACAGCTTCCAGGTGGGCTGCCCGGCCAGCGGCCTCGACCCGGTCGACTTCCACCCCGACAGCCACAACCTGCGGCAGGTGCTGCGGGCCGCAGGTGGCGACGACACCCCGTGGGAGCCACCCGAGGTCGGCGCCCCGCCGGGATACGCCGAACACGGCGTGGAGTCCGGATTCGACCACCACGTCCGGGAGTGGACGGGCCGGCACGGACATCCCCTGCACCGCATCCACGTTCCGTGGCCCGAGGCCCTCAGCGCCGCCATCGCCGACCTGTACAGGCGTTGGCTGCGTGCCGCCGGGAAGACCGGTGACCGCCTCGTCGTCGAGTGCGGTCGGCTGCTGGACCCGTGGCAGGTCGTCCGGGCCGGGATGGTGCCGTACTGGTGCGAGAACGCGACCCGGCGCAGCGTCGAGGGCGTCGAGTGGTGGCTGGCCGGCAGCGAACCGTTCAGTTCGGTCGACGTGCTGCCCGAGCCGCCGGGGATGCGCTCGCCCGCCCTCGCCGGGCTGCCGCAGTGGCTGGCCGTGGCCGGTTTCGGTCACCGCCGGCGGGCGTTGGACCGCGCTTCCGCCCGGGGCTACCCGGTCAGCTCCGTACCCACCCGGCGGGCCACGGAGGTGCTGCGGGCGCAGCCGTACGACCTGCCCACGCCGAAGCCACTGGCCGTGCCGGAGGCCCTCGCCGGGCTGCGGGAGGGCGGCGCGGCCCAGGGCCTGCTGGTCTGTTGAGGCGGTCCTGCCGAAACATCCTCGCGAACCCGTGCTCCCGTGATTGAGTACCTACGGAGCGGGAACACCGCTGGCTGCGACGGCCTGATCACGCCGCGCGGCGCAGCGCCGTCACCCGCTGGCATCCCAATCACGTAACCCACTTCCGGCCCGGTGCGTGGGACGACCCCACGCGCACGACCGGTTCCTGAGTTCCGGGCGGGGGACCTTCCTGAGGGAGGCGCGGATGTTCGGACAGACCACCACGACCACACCACCACCCAGCGATCGCGGCCTGGAGGACCTGGACGCCGCAGCGCTGGCGTACGCGGCACGGATCGAGGGCCTGCCACCGGAGCGACACCCGGAGGCCCGCGACGACCTGGTGCGCTTCGCGCTGCCGTTCGCCGGGCGGCTCGCCCGCCGCTACCGGGGCAGGGGCGAGCCACTGGAGGATCTGGAGCAGGTCGCCCGCCTCGGCCTGGTCAACGCCGTCGACCGGTACGACCCGGAGCGCGGTTCGTTCACCGCGTACGCGGCGATCACCATCGTGGGTGAGATCAAGCGCCACTTCCGCGACCGCACCTGGGGTGTGCACGTGCCCCGCCGGCTGCGCGACCTGATCCTGGAGGTGGGGCAGGCGACCTCGGCGCTGACCAGCGAGTTGTCCCGGGCCCCGTCGGTGGCGGAGCTGGCGAAACGGCTGGAGACCCCGGAGGAGGAGATCCTCGCCGCGCTGGAGTCGGCCGCCGGATACAGCCCGGCATCGCTCAACGCGCCGGTCGGCGGGGAGAGCTCCGCCGAGTTCGGTGACCTGGTCGGCGAGTCCGACAACGCCCTGGAGTCCGTCGATGACCGGGTGACGGTCACCGGCCTGCTGCACCGGTTGCCCTGGCGGGAACGCCGGATCCTGGCGATGCGCTTCTACGGCAACCAGACCCAGGCCGAGATCGCGGCCCGGTTCGGCATCTCCCAGATGCACGTGTCCCGCCTGTTGTCGCGGGCCCTGACCTGGCTGCGGCAGGCGATGCTGGCCGATGCACCACCGCCGTGGCAGAACGGCACCGCCGAGGCCGAGACCACCAGGACGCGGATCTCCGTGCGACAGAACGGCGACCGGGTGGTCGTCGAGGTCGGCGGCGAGGTCGACCGGGACGGTGCGGCCCAACTTCGCCGCGCGATGCTGGAGGCGGTGACCGGGCAGCCGTCCGAAGTGGTGGTGGACCTGGTCGGCGCGGGTGGGTTCGACGCGGGTGGGATCGCCGCGCTGGTGGCCGGCCGGGAGGCCGCCGCGCGCACGGGGGTGCCGCTGCGGTTGACCCGGGTGCAGCCGGCCGTCCGTCGCTCGCTGACGGCCGCTGGCCTGGCCCCGGCCCGCGAGGGCTGACCGACGCCGAAGGGGGCCGCCACCGCACGGTGCCGGCCCCTTCCCGCGCGTACGCGTACCGCGTCACCGGTCCGGTTCGTCGCCGCCGTCGCTGTGGGGGTGCCGCCAGCGGGGCGGGGTCTGCCGGGGCCTGCGGTCGGAGTCGAGGGGGTTGGGGTTCTCGTCCTCGTCCGGCGCGTCGCTGTCGGCGAAGCTGGGCCGGCGGACGTCCTCGGGCTCCGGCACCTCCACGGGCCGGGCGCCGGACTGCGGTGCCGGTTGGTACTCCACCGCGTCGCGGGCACCGCGTGCCCCGCCGGCGGCCGGGGACTCGGGCCGGTGCTTCTCCATGTGCAGTTCCTCGTGGAACTCCTGCGGTGGCTTGGTGGTGCGCTGCGGCAGGTCGCGGCCGAGGTCGGCGACGAGTGGGCCGTACTTGGCGTCGAAGGCGGGTCGCTCGGAGCGGATCCGGGGCATCCGGTCGAAGTTGCGCAGCGGCGGCGGGCAGGTGGTGGCCCACTCGAGGGAGTTGCCGAAGCCCCACGGGTCGTCCACGGTGACCATCGCGCCGTACCGCCAGGACTTCCAGGCGTTCCAGATGAAGAACAGGGTGGAGGCGCCGAGCACGAAGGAGAAGATGCTGGAGATCGTGTTCAGCGTCGTGAAGCCGTCGCTGGGCAGGTAGTCGGCGTACCGGCGGGGCATGCCCTCGCTGCCCAGCCAGTGGTGCACCAGGAAGGTGCCGTGGAAGCCGAGGAACATCGTCCAGAAGTGCACCTTGCCGAGCCGCTCGTCGAGCAGTCGGCCGGTCATCTTCGGCCACCAGAAGTAGAAGCCGCCGAAGAGGGCGAACACCACCGTGCCGAACAGCACGTAGTGGAAGTGCCCGACGACGAAGTAGGTGTCGTGGGTGTGCCAGTCGACCGGCGGGCTGGCCACCAGCACCCCGGTCAGTCCGCCGAACAGGAAGGTCACCAGGAAGCCGATGGCGAACAGCATCGGCGTCTCGAACGTCAGTTGCCCCTTCCACAGGGTGCCGATCCAGTTGAAGAACTTCACCCCGGTCGGCACCGCGATGAGGTAACTGAGGATGCTGAAGAACGGCAGCAGCACCTGCCCCGTGGCGAACATGTGGTGCGCCCAGACGGTCATGGAGACCACGGTGATCGCGATGGTGGCCAGCACCAGCCCGGTGTAGCCGAAGATCGGCTTGCGGGAGAAGACCGGGATGATCTCGGTGATGATGCCGAAGAACGGCAGCGCGATGATGTAGACCTCCGGGTGACCGAAGAACCAGAACAGGTGCTGCCACAGCATCGGGCCGCCGGTGTCCGGGTTGAAGACCTGCGCGTCGAGCAGGCGGTCGGCCAGCAGGGCGAGCAGGGCGGCGGCCAGCAGCGGGAACACCAGGATCACCAGCACGCTGACGAACAGCATGTTCCAGGTGAAGATCGGCATTCGGAACATGGTCATCCCCGGCGCGCGCAGCGTCAGGATCGTGGCGATCAGGTTCACCGACCCGAGGATCGTGCCGAGACCGGAGATGACCAGGCCGGTGATCCACATGTTGGCCCCCGTGCCGGGGGAGTGCTCCACGGTGCTCAGCGGCACGTAGGCGGTCCAGCCGAAGTCCGCCGAGCCCTGCGAGGTGAGGAAGCCGCCGATGACCATCAGCCCGCCGAACAGGTACAGCCAGTACGCCAGAGCGTTCAGCCGGGGGAACGACACGTCGGGCGCGCCGATCTGGATGGGCACCAGGTAGTTGGCGAAGCCGAACGCCGCCGGGGTGGCGAACAGCAGCAACATCACCGCGCCGTGGGAGGTGAACATCTGGTTGTACTGCTCGGCGGAGAGCAGTTGCAGGCCGGGACGGGCCAGTTCGGCCCGGATCAGCATCGCCTCCAGCCCGGCGACGATGAAGAACCCGAACGAGGTGAGCAGGTAGAGGATACCGATCTGCTTGTGGTCGGTGGTGGACAGGAACCGGCGCAGCGAGTTGCCCGGGACGGGCGTACGCAGGGGGCCGGGGTAGCCGCCGAAGTGGGCCGGCGCAAGAACAGCCGGCCCCCGGTCGTTTCCGGGCTCGGTGGTAACCCGCTTGGGCATGAGTCTCACCCCGTCATGGCGACAGAAAGGACGGGCACGGCATGCCGGCCCTTCGACCATGTAACCAGGCGAGAGGGGTAAATTCGGTCAATTCGCGGGCAGCGTGGCCCAGACGGCCTTACCGTCACCAGCCGGGGCGCTGCCCCAGCGCCGTGCCAGCTCCCGCACGAGCAGCAGCCCTCGGCCACCCTCGTCGCGTACGCCCGGGGCCCCCGGGCGGGCCGTCGCCTGGCTGCCGTCGACCACCGCGAGTTGCAGCCACGGCCGGCGCAGCGTCACGGTGACCTGCATGGGCGTTCCGGCGTGCCGGACCACGTTGCCGACCAGCTCGCTCAGCACCACCGACGCCGGGCCCACCGCCTCGGGCAGGTTCCACCGCGCGCAGGCGTCGGTCACCAGGTCCCGGGCTCGCCGGCAGGCCTCCGCCACCGGCTCCAGACGGATCCGCAGGCGCGGCGACGCGGCGGCCTCCGCCGCCCGGGTGGCCTCCGCGCGACTGCCCCGGACCAGCACCCCGCGGCACGCGGCCGACTGGGTCAGCCAGCTCGCGGCCGGCGGTGGCGGCGCGCAGAGGACGAACGGCACGGCCGGCCAGTCCGCAGCCCGCCGGGCGGCGGCGGCGAAGACCGAGAGCGCGAGCCGGTCCTGCACCGCCACGTCGGCCAGGTCGACCACGAGGGCGTCCGGCTGTGCCGCCAGGCAGCGGTCGAGCACCCCGTGCACGGCACGGGTGGTCGCCAGGTCGAGGTCACCGGCGAGCCGCACGACGGTCACCGGGTGACCGTCGCGTATCTCACAGGTGATCCGGCTCGGCATCCTGCACCCCCACTGCGCTGCCTCGGGAAGCTCAGGATCTACCCGTCCCCGCCCCACCGGAAACCGGCCCCACCCGCCTGCGACCTCCGTCACCCCTGGTGGCCGCCCGGACCGGGACGGTCACGCCGCCGCCATCCGGCGGCGGGGCACCCGGTGCCGCAGCTGCGCCAGGGGCGGGCGTTCGTCGACGGAGACGTCCGTGACGACGATCTCCCGGTCGAGGTTGGGCAGCGCCTCGGAGCCACCCCGGCGGAACTGGGTCAGCACCTCGGCGGGCAGCGCCCCGGGCACCGCCCAGCCGCGCCGTTGCAGTCGCGACCACGCGGTCAGCATGATCTGGGCGGACATCCTGCCGAGCGCGGCCGTGTCCTGGTGCCGGTGTTTGCGCTCGCCCAGGTCCACCTGGGCCAGGGCGTCGAGCCCGACGAGGTCGAGCAGGTCGATCAGCATGGCCGTCTCCACGCCGTAACCGGAGACGAACGGCACCTGCTCCAGCACCGAGCGGCGGCCGGCGTACTCGCCGGCGAGGGGCTGCACGAAGCCGGCGAGCTCCGGCCAGAACAGGTTCAGCATGGGGCGGGCCATCAGTTCCGTCACCCGGCCGCCCCCGTCGGCCTCCACACCGGCCGCCCCGACCAGCGGCCGGTGGTAGAAGCCCTTCACGAAGGCCACCGACGGGTCGGTCAGCAGCGGACCGACCAGCCCCGTCACGAAGTGCGGCCGGAAGTCCCGCAGGTCGGCGTCGACGAACGCGACCACATCCCCCTCCGCCGCGGCCAGCCCGGCCCAGAGTGCGTCGCCCTTGCCGGTCAGCCGGGGCAGCCCCCGGGTCATCGCGTCCTGGCCGACCACCTCGGCGCCGGCGGCCCGCGCCACCCGCGCCGTGCGGTCGGTGGACCGGGAATCCACCACGATCAGCTCGTCGACCAGCGGCACCCGGTCCATCAGGTGCTCACGGATGGTCGACACGATGGCCCCGACAGTGGCCTCCTCGTTGCGGGCCGGCAGCACGACACTGACCCGGCTGTCGCCCTTGGCCCGCATCAGGCGTCGGGTCGGCCAGTCGCCGGCCGACGTGGTCCGGTAGGTCGACCACGCCTCCACCACCGGTGAGACCGAAACATCACTGTCCCGCACAGGCACCCCCTGATCGTGGCGGAATAACCGGCCGTGGATTTCCCACGTCCCGCCGAGCGCTAACCGGATGTGTCGCGTACAGCTTGATCACAGAGGTTCCCCGGCGCGTTTTCGGGGGATGAACGTTGGGTTGCGCTCACCCGGGAGTGGCTGCTCGCGCTCCCTGCGCAGGAGCGCCGCCGGATGGTCCGCCGGACGCGCCGCCGGCCGGAGCACCGGATGATCCGCGCCGGCCCGACCGGGGTGCCGGGGCCGGCTACCGTTCCCGCCATGAGCGCCTCCGATTCCCGGCCGGTCGGCCTGGCCGCTTTGCTGCCCTACCTACGTGCCCACCGCCGCGCTCTCGCCGTGGTGGGCGCACTGTCGCTGGCCGGGGCGGCGGCCTCCCTCGGCCAGCCGCTGCTCACCCGGTCGGTGCTCGACGCGGTAACCGTGGGCCGCCCCGTCGCCGCGCTGGTCACGGCCCTGGTCGGCCTGGTGGTGGCCGCCGCGGCGATCGGCGGGTTCCGAGATTATCTGCTGCAACGCGCCGCCGAGGGGGTGGTGCTGGGCACCCGGCGGCGGTTGGCCGGGCACCTGCTGCGGCTGCCGATCGCCGAGTACGACCGCCGCCGCACCGGCGATCTGCTCTCCCGGGTCGGCTCCGACACCACCCTGCTGCGGGCGGTGGTCACCTCCGGGTTGTTCGAGGTGGTCACCGGGGCGGTCATGGTGGTCGGGGCGGCGGCCGCGATGCTGCTGCTGGACCCGGTGCTGTTCGGGATCACCCTGCTCGGGGTGGCCCTCGGTGCCGGCTTCGCGATCGGCGTGGCCCGCCGGGTCCGGGGGCTGGCCCGCCGCGCCCAGGAGCAGGTCGGGGAGATGACCTCGGCGGTGGAACGGGCCATCTCCGCGGCACGGACCATCCGCGCCGCCCGCGCCGAGCGCCGGGAGGCCGAGACGGTGGGGGTGAGCGCCTCGCGGGCGTACGAGGCGGGGCTGCGGGTCGCCCGGGTGCAGGCGGTGGTGGGGCCGGTCAGCGCGCTCACCGTCCAGGGTGCCTTCCTGCTGGTGCTGGCCGTCGGCGGGGCGCGGGTGGCAGCCGGGGCGATCACCGTCGGCGACCTGGTCGCGTTCATCATGTTCCTGTTCTTCCTGGTGCTCCCGCTGGGCCAGGCGGTGCACGCCTACACCCAGTTGCAGGCGGGCCTGGGCGCGTTGCAGCGGATCGAGGAGATCCTGGCTGTCCCGGCGGAGGCCGACGACCCGGCGCCGGGCCGGGCGGGGGCGCCCGTGGCAGGGCCGTCGGTCGGTGCGGCGGCCGGTGGGACGGCCACCCGGCCGGTGGCGATCGAGTTCGACCGGGTCGGATTCGGCTACCCCGGGGGCCCGCCGGTGCTGCACGAGGTGACCTTCACCGTCGCGGCCGGCACCCGGACCGCGTTGGTCGGCCCCTCCGGCGCCGGCAAGTCGACCCTGCTGGCCCTGGTCGAACGCTTCTACGAGGTGACCTCCGGGTCGCTGCGCCTCGACGGGGTGGACGTGCGCGACCTGCCCCGCGACGTGTTGCGCGCCCGGCTCGGCTACGTCGAGCAGGAGGCCCCCGTGCTGGCCGGCACGCTGCGGGAGAACCTGCTGATCGGTGCGCCCGACACCACGCAGGAGCGGCTGCGGGGCGTGCTCGACGAGGTCAACCTGGGCCACCTGGCGCGGCGGACCCCGGAGGGGTTGGACGTGCAGGTGGGCGAGGGCGGGGTGCTGCTCTCCGGCGGGGAACGGCAGCGGCTGGCCATCGCCCGGGCCTTGCTCGCCGGGCCGCCGGTGCTGCTGCTGGACGAGCCGACCAGCAACCTCGACGCCCGCAACGAGGCCGCCCTGCGGCGGGCCATCGACGCGGTGGCCGTCCGCCGGACCCTGCTGATCGTCGCGCACCGTCTCGCCACGGTCGTCGACGCCGACCAGATCGTGGTCGTCGACGGCGGCCGGGTGGTCGCCACCGGCACCCACGACGAGTTGACCGTGGTCAGCCCGCTGTACCGCGAGCTGGCCACCCACCAGCTCCTGGTGGCCTGACCGGCCCGTCGGTCCGGGGCGGGGCCGGCCGGGGCGTGCCGCGTCGGCGGGTGCGGCGGGGCGGGCCGGGCGGGCCGGGCGCGGGGGTCCGCCGGGGCGCGCGGCAGGGCCGGCCGCGACACCCGGCGGCCGGGCCGCCACCGAGCGTCCGGGTCGCGTACCGTTGCCGCTCATGGGTGTGTCGCAACGGTTCAAGAGCAGGTTCCGCCGGTTCCTCCAGCGCCCGGGGACGACCGTCGACCTGGCGCCGCTGGAGAAGCTGCTGCCGGCCATCGAGGCCCGCGAGGATGAGCTGTCGGCGCTCGATGACGCCGAGTTGACCGAGGCCGCCGGCGCGGCCTCCGGCTACGAGGAGATCTGCGCGATCGGCCGCGAGGCCGCCCGCCGCGGCATCGACCTGCGGCCGTACGACGTGCAGCTGCTGGGCGCGATGGCGCTGCTGTCGGGCAAGGTGGCCGAGATGGCCACCGGTGAGGGCAAGACCCTCACCGCCGCGATCGCCGCGTACGGGCACGTGCGGCTGGGCAACGGGCCCGTCCACGTGATCACCGTCAACGACTACCTGGCCCGCCGCGACGCGCGGTGGATGGAACCCGTCTACACGCTGCTGGGGCTGTCGGTGGGCTGGGTGAACGAGGCGTCCACCCCGGCGCAGCGGCGGGAGGCGTACGCCTGCGACGTCACCTACGTCTCGGTCAGTGAGGCCGGTTTCGACTATCTGCGCGACCAGCTCGTCACCGACGTCGCCGACCGGGTCCAGCCCCCACTGTCCACGGCGATCGTCGACGAGGCCGACTCGATCCTGATCGACGAGGCCCGGGTGCCGATGGTCCTGGCCGGCTCGGTGCAGGGTGAGCAGGATCCGGTGCACACGGCCGCCGCGTTGGTGCGGGGACTGCGCAAGGGGAAGCACTACACGGTCGCGGAGGACGGCCGCAGTGCCGCCTTCACCTCCGCCGGCCTGGCCGCCGTCGAGGCCAAGCTCGGCATCGACCTGTACGACGAGGAGCACGTCGCCCAGCTGTCGGCGGTGAACGTGGCGCTGCACGCCCACGCGCTGCTGCACCGCGACGTCGACTACATCGTGCGCGACGGCTCGGTCGAGTTGATCGACGAGATGCGGGGCCGGGTGGCGCAGCGCCGCCGCTGGCCCGACGGGTTGCAGGCGGCCGTCGAGGCCAAGGAGGGTCTGGACGCGACGGCCGAGGGCGAGGTGCTGGGCACGATCGCCGTGCAGGCGTACGTCGGGCTGTACCCGGTCAAGTGCGGCATGACCGCGACGGCGGTGCTGGTCGGCGACCAGCTGCGCGAGTTCTTCGGCCTGGAGGTGGCGGTGATCCCGCCGAACACGCCGTGCGTGCGGGAGGACGAGCCGGACCGCATCTACGCCACCCGCGCGGAGAAGGAGGAGGCGCTGGTCGACGAGATCCGGCGCAACCACGAGCGGGGCCGTCCGGTGCTCGTCGGCACCCTCGACGTGAAGGAGTCCGAGAGCCTGGCCGCCGCCCTGCACGCGGCGGGGGTGCCCAGCGTGGTGCTCAACGCCAAGAACGACGACGAGGAGGCGACGATCATCGCCGAGGCCGGCGCGTACGGCGCGGTGACCGTCTCCACGCAGATGGCCGGCCGGGGCGTGGACATCCGCCTGGGCGGCAGCGACCAGGCCGACCGGGACCGGGTGGCGGAGCTGGGCGGCCTGTACGTCATCGGCAGCGGCCGGCACGACAGCCGCCGGGTCGACGACCAGTTGCGCGGCAGGGCGGGCCGGCAGGGCGACCCGGGTGGCTCGGTGTTCTTCGTCAGCCTGGAGGACGACCTGGTGGTGCGGCACGCGGGCGACGCGGTGCCGCCGTCGCCGCGGATGAACGCCGACGGACTGGTCACCGACGAGCTGGTCGACTATGCGGTGGAGCACGCCCAGCGCGTCGCCGAGGGCGTCAACCACGAGATCCACCGCAACACCTGGCGCTACAGCGTGGTCATCGAGCAGCAGCGCAAGGCGCTCGCCGAGCGGCGGGAGCGGTTGCTGACCAGCGACGTGGCGGCGCTGATGCTGCTGGACCGGCTGCCCGAGAAGGCCGGGGAGATGGATGAGGACCTGCTGGCCCGGGTGGCGCGCTCGATCGCGCTCTACCATCTCGACCGGCTCTGGGCCGAACACCTGGCGGAGCTGTCGGAGGTGCGCGAGGGCGTGCACCTGCGGGCCCTGGGCCGCCTCGATCCGCTGGACGAGTTCCACCGCTCGGCGGTTCCCGCGTTCAACGAGCTGGTGCCGGAGATCGAGCGGCGCACGATCGACACGTTCACCGAGACCGAGTTCGACGACGACTGGGAGCCGGACGCGGCGAAGCTGGTGCGGCCCAGTGCCACGTGGACGTACCTGGTGCACGACAACCCGTTCGGTTCGGAGCTGGACCGGCTTATCGCCTCGGTGGGGCGCCGGCTCGGGGCGGGCTCCCGCTGACCCGACGCCCTCTCCCGGCACCGGGCCGGGGGAGGGCACCTCGTTCTGCTCCGTTTCGACCCCTGTTGCCGGGGGTACCACGGCAGGTCCGTAGAGTCGGGGGAGAAACCAGACAAATGAGACGGGTGGCGACGCCGGCCGGGCCAACGGGGGCGCGAGCGGGAGCGGTGGAGGCTGGGGGCCGGTGAACCTGGAGACGCGGGACCCGGTGGTGCACACCCTGGGCGTGCTGGAGATGGCCGCCCTGTTGCGGGAACTGACCGCCGGGCTGCTCACCGTCGACGACTTCGACGAGGGGCTGTCCGCGCTGGTGCGGATCACCCGGGACGCCCTGGTCGGGGTGAGCTGGTGCGGATTCACGGCCCTGCGGGCGGGCGAACCGGCCGGCGTGGCGGCGTCCGACCCCGGGCTGGCCGAGCTGGACGACCTGCGGCGGGCCTCCGACTCGCCGGCCCTGGACGCCATCCGGCGCCGCGAGATGATCCGCGCGGAGGACCTGGGCCGGGAGACCCGGTGGCCCACCTGGACGCCCCGGGCCCGCGAACTCGGGGTGCAGGGGGCGATCTCCGCCCCGGTCGACATCGACGAGCAGGTGATCGGCGCGATCAACCTGTACGCCGCCACCCCGGAGACCCTGACGACCGGCCACCAGCTCACGGCGATGCTGCTGGCCGAGCACGCCGGGCTGCTGCTCGCCGCGGTACGCGACCGCGCCCGCCGGGCCGCGCTGGCGGGCGAGCGGGGCTCGGCGCTGCTCGGCGACGGGGTGGTGGGCCAGGCGATAGGGGTCATCATGGCCCAGCGGGGTTGCCCCGCCCCGGAGGCCCTGGAGGTGCTGCGCAGCGCCGCGACGTCGCTGACGATCCCGCTGCACGAGGTGGCGGAGCGGCTGGTCAGCACCGTGGCGCGCCCCCGGGACACCTGACCCGGCACCCTCGTGCGTCCCTCCGGCAGGTCGACCGCGTGCCACCGACGGGCCACGCGTGCCGTTTCGTCGGCCCGGGCCACGGGTAGCACCCTGGATTCACGTTCTGATCGACCTGGGGGAGAGACGATGCAGAGCCGGCTGCGGGTGCAGGGCCATCCCATCCAACCGATGCTGGTCACGTTCCCGTTCGGGCTCTTCGTCTGCGCGGTCGTCTTCGACCTGACCGACGTCCTCGGCGGGCCGGCCTTCCTCGGCCTGGTGGGCTACTGGACGGCGGTCGCCGCGCTGTTCGCCGCCGCCCTGACCACCGTCGCGGGCATGGTCGACCTGTGGGACGTTCCCGCCGACCGCACCCGGGCCACGGCGATCACCTTCAACCTGCTCAACGTGGCCATGTCGGCGCTTTTCCTGATCTCCTGCCTGGTGCGGGCGGACGCACCGCAGAGCGGCGCCTCGACGGTGCTGCTGGGCACGGAACTGGTCGGCCTGGCCGTCGGCGCGGCCGGGGTACGCCTGGGCGCCCGGCTGATGCGCCAGTTCGAGGTCGGTCGGGCCGACGCGACGTCTCTCGACGCGTTGCGCGGCGTCACCGGCTCCACCGTGGAGATCGCGCGTCCCCGGTCCTGACCGCCGAAATCTGGTTGCCGGCATCCGCCGGATGGGCCAGGCTCGGGCGGTGACCGCCCAACCGAGTCTCGACGACCTCCTGGCCGAGGGCGGTGCCGCGCCGATCGCCGGGTGGACCTTCGACTGGCTGGCCGGGCGGGCCACCGAGGAGCGTCCACCGTGGGGCTACTCGCGGCTCGTCGCCGCACGGATGGCGACGGTCGACTCGGCGCTCGACGTGGACACCGGCGGGGGGAGGTGCTGGCCGAGGTCCCCCGGCCGCCGCGGCTGCTGGTGGCCACCGAGGGGTGGCCGCCGAACGTGCCGGTGGCCCGGCGGAACCTGGTCCCGGTCGGCGCCACCGTGGTGGCGGTGTCCCCGGGCACGGGGCTGCCGTTCCGCGACGCGGCCTTCGACCTCGTGGTCAGCCGGCATCCGGTGCGTACCGACTGGGCGCAGACCGCCCGGGTGCTGCGACCGGGTGGGACGTTCCTGTCCCAGCAGGTCGGCCCCGGCAGCCTACGCGAGCTGAGTGAGGCGATGCTGGGCCCGCTGCCGCCGGACCGGCGGCACCCGGGTCAGGCGGTGGCCGCCGCCCGCGCCGCCGGGCTGGAGGTCACCGACCTACGGGAGGCGCGGCTGCGGACCGTCTTCCACGACGTGGGCGCGGTCGTGTGGTTCCTGCGCAAGGTGGTGTGGACCGTGCCGGGCTTCACCGTGCAGCGGTACCGGCCGCAGTTGGCCCGCCTGCACGAGCGGATCCGCGCCGACGGCCCGTTCGTCGCCCACGCCCGGCGTTTCCTGATCGAGGCCGTCCGGCAGCCGTCCGACTGATCCGACCCGGCCGACCGCCTGCCGGGTCGTCGGCGGTCACCGGGAGCGGAGCAGCGCCAGCATCTCCGGAAGGTCGAAGAACTGGGCGGTCTCCACGGCCGACGGGCTGCCGTGGCCCGGGTCGGCGCCCGCGTCGAGCAGTGCGCGGACCGCGCCCGTGCTGCTGCGGAACACGGCGGCGGCCAGGGCCGTCTGCCCGCGGTCGTTGGTGCGGGTGTGGTCGGCGCCCCGGGCCAGCAGCGCGGCGACGGTGTCTGGGTGGGCGTGGTATGCCGCGAGGATCAGCAGCGTGTCGCCCTTGTCGTTGGTCAGGTCGACCGGCAGCCCGGCGTCGACGTAACCGGCGATCTCGCCGGTCGTGCCGTCGCGCGCCAGGTCGAACATCCGGTGTGCGAACTCCAGGGTCTCGGCGTCGAGTTCCTCACTCACCGACTCAGGGTAGTCCGCCCCGGCCCGCCCCGCCGGGCGAGGACGGCATCGCCGCATTCGACGAGTGTCCCCCTCGGAACCGGGCCTGCGCGCGGGCGGCGGCGCCGGCCCGGTGCCCGCAGGGGTGGGCCGGCACCGCCCCCGTACGCCGGGGTGACGATCGGGTGTCTCACGGCCGTTACGAAATGCGTCTCCTGGGAGCGCG
The DNA here is from genome assembly GCF_900091585.1 of Micromonospora nigra. Taxonomy (NCBI): domain Bacteria; kingdom Bacillati; phylum Actinomycetota; class Actinomycetes; order Micromonosporales; family Micromonosporaceae; genus Micromonospora; species Micromonospora nigra. The sequence goes on from NZ_FMHT01000003.1 coordinate 5,960,914, forward strand.
AACAGTCCTCGTGACCGGGGTGTCCCCGATTCGCGGCACGGCCAACGACGACGAACGCGAACCGGGCGGGGACCCCCCGTACCCGGTCAACTCGGCGGCTCTGCTGTAATCATCTGGCTTCGTACGCAGAGCGAGCGCTCGGCTCCGATGTGTCCGTCAAATGTCACATTCATGCAACGCAGCCGCCCCTTGACCCTCGCAGAGGCGCCGGGAAGCATCGATGAAGCGGCGTCCCGGGCCGTGGGGAGATACCCGGACCAGCCAAGGAGGACCATGTCGGTCAGCCCCGCCTCGTCGCGCGCCGGATGGCATACGTCCCAGCCCGCGGTCCCCGGTCGACCTCCCGGCGGCCAGCGTCGACCCGCCAACACCCCGGCCCCGGTGATCACCGTGACGCTGTCGATCCCGCTCGCCGGCGAGGAGTCGCTCACCCCGTCGGCCCGACGGCTGCTGGAGGCCGCCTGGGAGATGGTGGAGCGTGGTGAGGGCACCATCTCCACCACCGCCCCGGTGGAGCGCCGTCCCGACCCGGTGCCCGCCGGCCGGGGCCCGGCCACCTCCCGGGCGCTCGCGCCCACCGTCCCGACCCTGCACATCCTCGCCTCGTCCCGGTCGGTGCTGCGCGACGGCGAGCCGCTGCCGCTGACCCGGCTGGAGTTCGACCTGCTGCTACACCTGGTGGCTCACCCGCGTCGCGTCTTCACCCGCCTGCAACTGCTCAACGCGGTCTGGGGCTACGAGCACGCCGGTGTGCGCACGGTCGACGTGCACGTGCGTCGGCTGCGTGGCAAGGTCGGCGTCGAGGTCCCCCTGGTCACCACCGTCTACGGCGTCGGCTACCGGCTCGCCGACGACGCCCGGGTGACCATCGACCGCGCCGGCTGACCGCACCGCCACAGCCTCCGGTGAACGGCGGGGCCGTCGCGCCCGCAGCGGCCGTGGCGGGCACCATGAGGCCATGCGCGTACGGCCCATCTCCCCGCAGCGACTCGTCGCCGTCCTCGTCGACCGGATCGCCGACCAGCGCCCGCCGGGGCGACTGCGGGTCGCGGTGGACGGTGCCCCCGCCGCCGCCCCCGACACGCTCGCTGCCGCCCTGCTGGCCCCGCTGCGGGCCCGGGGTCGTCCGGTGCTGCACGTGCGGTCCGAGGACTTCCTGCGGCCCGCCTCGACCCGCCTGGAGCACGGCCGCACCAATCCGGACTCCTACTACGAGGGTTGGGTGGACCAGACCGGCCTACGCCGGGAGGTGCTCGACCCGGCCGGGCCGCACGGCGACGGGCGGTTGCTGCCCTCCCTGTGGGACGCCCGGGCGGACCGGGCCAGCCGCGCCTCCTACGTCGACCTGCCACCCGGCGGCGTCGTCCTGGTCAGTGGTGCCCTGCTGCTCGGCGCCGGCCTGCCCTTCGACCTCACCGTGCACCTGCAGGTCTCGCCGGCCGCGTTGGCCCGGCGCACCGAGCCGGCCCACGCCTGGACGTTGCCGGCCTTCCACCGCTACGCCGACGAGGTCGACCCGGCCGGGTTCGCCGACGTCGTCGTGCGGGTGGACGACCCACGCCGGCCCGCGCTCGTGGAGTCGGGAGCCTCGTCGGTTTGATCCGCCGCAGCCGGGGGTATTCGCCCGGCTCACAGCGCACCGGCGACGCCCGGGCGCCGCGCGAGTGGGCACGGCCCGCTCCGGCACACCACGAGAAAGGCAGGCAGCGATGCTCGTCCACGACACGGTCGGCACGGGCCGGTCCCAGGCGGAGACCGACCAGATCCGGCTCTCCCTGCAGGCTCGCTACGACGAGCTGTCCGCGGAGTACGAGCAGGCGGTGCTGCAGAGCCAGGTGCTACGCCTGGTGGAGGTCGGCGACACCGCCGGGGACGACCAGGCCGACAGCGGCACCAAGACCGCGGAGCGGGACACCGCGCAGTCCCTGCTGCGTACCATCCTCGACCGTCGCGCCCAGTACGAGCACGCCCTCGACCGGCTGGCGGAGGGCACCTACGGCTGGTGCGAGGGGTGCTCGGCGGCGATTCCCGTGGAGCGGCTGGAGATCTTCCCGTCCGCCACCAGTTGCGTGACCTGCAAGCAGAACCGGGAGCGGCGGGCCGCCTGAACCGAGGACTGGTCCACCCGCACCGGGTGAGGCGGCCTCACCCGCGCGGGCGGCAGCGTGGCAGGTGCGTGCGGTCGAACGCGACCGCCCGAGCCGACCGGTCGGAGGTGACGGCGATGACACGTCGGGTGGAATCGGAGCGGCGTCGCGGCGTCGTGCTGCACGTCGTCGGGTCGACCGGCGGTCGTCGTCGGGCGCCCCGCGGTGGCGGAGGCAGCCCGGTGCGGCCACGCGGCGGTCCGGTGGGGCCGCCGCGCCGCCGGGGCGACGGAAGCCGGCACACCGAGCTACGGGGGTGGACAGATGGCTGAGCAGTTGCATTCCGCGTTCGAGTCCTCCATGGACAAGACGAACGTCATCCTCAAGGAGATCGAGCAGGCGTACGGCTGGCCGAAGGAGCAACGCAACCAGTCGTACGCGGCGCTGCGCACGGTGCTGCACCTGCTGCGGGACCGGATGCCGGTGGCGGAGAGCGTCGAGTTCGCCCAGCAGCTGCCGGTGCTGGTGCGGGGCATCTACTTCGACGGCTGGCAGCCCGAGAACGTGCCGATCAAGCTGAACCGCGACGACTTCCTCTACGAGGTCCGTCAGGGGTTCCCGTACGACGTGCAGGGCGGCCCGGAGCAGGTGGTGCGGGTGGTCCTGGACACGTTGCGCCGGCACGTGACCCAGGGCGAGTGGCAGGACGTGAAGTCCACCATGCCCGGCGACCTGGCGAAGATCATCCCTTGATCGGCAGTCGCCCGGGGCCGCCCGCCGTCCGGTGGGCGGCCCTCGGGCGTCACCACAGGTCGAAGTGGAACACCTCGAAGGTCACGCCGTAGCGGACGCCGAGCCGACTGCCCGCCGGCCGGGCCAACCCCTCCAGGAACTCCTCGGCGTCGAAGCTGCCGTCACCGAGGCCGCTCAGGTACGCCTCGTGCGCCCGCAGCGAGGCCACCCCCCGGTCGAAGGTGGCGGTGACGTCGACGCCGTGGGCCGAGCGGGGCGAGGCCACCGCCCACACCTGGCGCACCCCGTTCCACGGCTCGACGCCGTCGGTGAGCTGCTCGGGAAAGATCCAGCGGTTGCCGGCGTCGCGCACCGCGTCCAGCGTCGCCCGGCCCACCGCGATGTGGTCGGCCTGGTTGAGCGTGTCCCCGCCGTCCCAGGTGTCGCGGAAGTTGTTGGTCAGCACGATCTCCGGCCGGTGCCGGCGGACCGCCGCCGCGAGTTCCCGGCGCAGCGGCACGCCGTACTCCAGGATGCCGTCCGGCAGGCCGAGGAACTCCACCGTGTCCACGCCGACCAGCGCCGCCGACTCCCGCTGTTCGGCCTCGCGGACGACCCGGGCGCGCTGCGGTGACATCCCGTCGATGCCCGCCTCGCCGCTGGTGACCAGGCAGTAGACCAACTGCTTGCCCTGCTGCGTCCAGCGGGCCACGGCCGCCGCGCCGCCGAACTCCAGGTCGTCCGGGTGGGCCACGACAACCAGCGCACGCTGCCAGTCCTCGGTCACCGGCTCCAGTGACTCGGTCATCCGCACCTCCGTGCCTCGCGTCCGACCATCGTGCCACCGCCGGTGACGTCCCGCCGCCCTGCGCCGTGCGCAACCACGTCCCGACGCCGCCACGAGCCGTGGGCCACCAGCTCCGACGGCCGGCTCGACCCCGGCCGTGCGCCGTTGTCGCGGACCGGCCCGCCGAACGGCCCCGGCGGCCCGGTCCGGGCGTCTACGGTGGGTTAGAGAAGATCGAGCGCGGGGTACCACCCGCTGCACGAGCAACCCCGACGCACGGCGGGGTGGTACATCCGAGGGGGGCACCGATGCCACTGAACGACGACGACATGCAGACCACCGGCGGCGGCGGTCTGGAGGGCCCGGCCGACGGCGGTGCCACGCCGGGTCACCAGGACGGTGGCGCGGACGGTGGGGCGGAGGGCCCGGCCGACGGCGGTGCGACCCCGGGTCACCAGGACGGTGGCGCGGACGGTGGGGCGGAGGGCCCGGCCGACGGCGGTGCGACCCCGGGTCACCAGGACGGTGGCGCGGACGGTGGGGCGGAGGGCCCGGCCGACGGCGGTGCGACCCCGGGTCACCAGGACGGCGGCGCCGACGGCGGCGCACGGTAACCGGTCCGACATGACGCATCTCGACCCGCCGGGCGGCCACGGCCGCCCGGCGGTCCCGTCCGCATCCGCCGCAGCGGCCCTGGCCCGGTGTGTCAGCGTCGAACCGGCGAAGTTCGCCACCGCCCACTGGGGGCGGACCCCGCTGCTGTCCCGGGCCGCCGAGCTGCCAGACCCCGGCTTCACCGACCTGCTCAGCCCCGCCGACGCCGACGAACTGCTCAGCCGGCGCGGGCTGCGCACCCCGTTCCTGCGCGTGGCCAAGGACGGCCAGTTGCTGCCGGCGGCGCGCTACACCGGCGGCGGCGGTGCCGGCGCCGAGATCGGCGACCAGGTTCTCGACGAGCGCATCCTGGAGCTGTACGCCGGCGGGGCGACACTCGTGCTGCAGGGCCTGCACCGCATCTGGCCCGCGTTGATCGAGTTCACTCGTGACCTGAGCACCGCCGTGGGCCAGCCGTTGCAGGTCAACGCCTACCTCACCCCGGCCGGCAGTCAGGGTTTCGCCACCCACTACGACACCCACGACGTCTTCGTGCTCCAGGTCGACGGCCGCAAGCACTGGCGTGTCCACCCGCCGGTGCTGCCCGACCCGCTGGAGCGGCAACCGTGGGGCGGACGCGCCGACGAGGTGTCCGCCACCGCCGAGGGCGAGGCCGCGCTCGACGTGACCCTCGAACCCGGCGACGCCCTCTACCTGCCGCGCGGTTGGCTGCACAGCGCCCAGGCGCAGGAGACCAGCTCGCTGCACCTCACCGTCGGAGTGCGCGCCCTGACCCGGTACGCCATGGTCGAGGAGCTGCTCGCGCTCGCCGCCGAGGACCGGCGACTGCGGGCCACCCTGCCCTTCGGCACCGACCTGGCCGACCCCGACGCCATCGAGCCGGAGCTGACCGAGACGGTCGAGGCGTTGCGGGACTGGCTGTGCTCCGCCGACCCGGCCGCCGTGGCCGAGCGCCTGCGGCAGCGGGCCTGGCCGGCCGCCCGGCCCGCGCCGATCCGGCCGCTGGCCCAGGCCGCCGCGCTGACCGCCGTCGACGCCGACAGCCGGGTCGCCCCGCGTGCCGGTCTGCGCTGGCGGCTGACCCGGGAGGCCGACCGGGTGGCGCTGCGCCTGTTCGACCGCACCGTCACCCTGCCCGCCTCCTGCGAGCCGGCCGTCCGCGCCCTGCTCACGGGCCCGGTGGCCCGCGTCGGTGACCTGCCGGGCCTCGACGACGACGGCGATCGCGTCACCCTCGCCCGTCGCCTGCTGCGCGAGGCCGTCCTGGTGCCGGCCTGACCGGCACCAGGGTCCACTGCGTGCTCAGCGCGGGGCGACGACCAGGAGCAGGAGGGTGGCGGCCAGGCCGGCGGCCACCACGACGATCACCGGCCGGGGGGTGAGCACCGCGTGCCGGCGGTCGGCCAGCAGCTTCGCCGGCACCAGACCCGCCAGCGGGCCCAGCAGCGTCACCACCAGAGCCAGCACCGGCAGGCCGACCGCCAGGTCACCGCCGTTGCGGTCACCGAGCGCCCGCGCACCGGCCCCGAGGGCGTACGCCACCACCGCGCCCGCCACTCCGTACAGCGCCAGCAGCGGATTCACCGCGGACGGCAGCTCGCCCGGCTGGCGGGTGCGGCGCAGCAGGTCGCGTACCCCCTCCAGCAGCGGCGTCGGGTCGCCGGTGGCCCCGTCGGCCGGGCCCGGAGGCGTGCCCGCCCGCCGCCCACCGCCGCCCAGCCGGGCGTTGAGTTCCTGCCACAGCACGGCCGCCTCCGTCTCGACCCGCTCCTGTTCCTCCCGTGCCGCCACCAGCTCCTGCTCGGCGCGGTGCAACTCGTCGTCGGCGTCCGCCACGGCGCGGTCCGCCGCCGCGCACTGCTGTGCGTACCACTCCTGCGCCTCGTCCCGCTGCTGGCGCACCCTGGTGGTCAGCTCGGCCAGCCGTCGTAGCTGAGCCGCGTACGACTCACTGGTCACCGGTTCGTTCATCGGGACGGACCGTACGGGATGATCGTCTGCCCGGTGCGGTGCACCGCCCGGTCGAAGAACAGGCCCCGCCACGGCCGGGGATACCAGTCCGGCCCTCCCGTGCCCGGGTACAGCGACGAGCCCAGCTCTCCGCCGTGGGTGTCCAGCGCCACCCAGGCGCCGATCTGGTCGGTGCGCGCCGCCGGGCCGCCCAGGTCGGCGCGCATCCGGGCCACGCCCCGCCACCAGGCCAGCACGTGGGTGCGCCGCTCCGGCCCGTCGTGCAGGATCCGCCGCAGGTGCTCCAGACCGGAACGACCGCCGACGCGCCCGGCGAGCGAGCCGGCCGCCGCGTCGACCGCGAACAGCAGCAGGTAGTGCGGTGCGCCGCCGCCCGAGCCACCCAACCCCTGCGCCGTCTCGGCCATCAGCTCCGCGACGGTCTCCTCGTCGTACCAGGCGGCGTCGTCGGCCAGATCCTCGTACAACGCGCGGGCCGCCGGGTCGGCGTCCGGATCCAGGCAGGCGATGGAGAACCGGGCGCTGCCCGGCCGGTGCTGCCGGGCCAGGGAACGGGCGGCGGCGTCGAGCACCGCGCACGCCTCGTCGATCCGGGTGCCCAGCACGGCGAGGTTGCGCCCCGGCGCGCGCGGCAGCCGCATGGCGGCGGAGCGGGCCTGCACGTCGATGATCTCGCCGAGCAGGGCCACCGGCCCGCGCGGCGTACCGACCTGCGGCGCGGCCAGTGCCCGGAAGTCCGGCGCGTCGACCAACCGGGGGACGGCGTCGCCGTCGAAGAGTCGGGCCGGGGCGGCCTCGGCGGGGCGCATCCGCCACAGCCGGTGCTGCAACCCGCTCCAGGTCTCCCAGTCACCCGCCGAGGGGATCCGCGCCACCTGGTTACCCTCGGCCAGCCCGGACTCGGCGTTGACGACCGCGTGGTACTTGGGCAGCGACTGCGCGGCGTCGTTCCGCTCGGCCAGGATCCGCAGCGCCTTGGGCAGCGCGATGCGCAGGGTGAACTGGGCGACCAGCGCCGGTCGCCCCCACAACGCCTCGATGCCCCGCACGTCCTGTGAGGCCAGCACCAGGTGGATGCCCTGCGACCGGCCCCGCCGGGCCAGGTCCTCCAGCAGGTCGGCCGCCTCCCGGGCCACCGCGTCGCGGCCGGCGAGCAGCATCTGGAACTCGTCGACGACCGCCACGATCCGCGGCCAGTGCCCCGCCGGGTCCACCGCCCGCAGCTCGGCCAGCTTGGTGACCTCGTGCTTCTTCGCCGCGTCAGCGCGCCGACGCAGCTCCTCGGCGAGGAATCGCAGCAGCGCCAGGCCGAACTCCCGGTCGGTGTTGACGTTGATGCCGACCAGCCGCATGTGCGGCAGCCAGCTCGGGTCCCGCCGCCCCTGCGCGAACCGGGCGAAGGACACCCCCTCCTTGAAGTCGAGCAGGTAGAACTCCAGCTCGGCGGGGGAGTAGCGGGACGCGAGCGCGCCGATCCAGGCGAAGATCAGATTTGTCTTCCCGGTGCCGGACGGGCCGCCGATCAGGGCGTGCGGTGGGTAGTCGCCGAGGGTGAGCAGCACCGGCCGCCCGTCCGGGCCCTCCCCGATCGGCGCGGTCAGCGCGACGGCCGAATCCTCCCGCCACATCGACTCCGGCGGCGGCAGCAGATCGGTGAACGGGGTGGGTGCCGGCCCGGCACTGACCACCCGAGCCACCTCCCGGCAGGTCAGCGTGAGCAGGGTCGCCGGGGGCGGCGGGTCGAGGCGCACCGGCAACGGGCCGATCCACGCGCCGTCGGGCTCCACCCGTACCCGCGTCACCGACGGCGCGTCCGGCAGCGCCACCCCCCACACCACCAGATGCACCCCGCACGCCGCGCCGGCCCGGACGATCCGGTCGAGCTGGCCGCGTTCGTGTCGGGACAGTTCGTCGCCGCCGAGCAGCACGGCCACCCGCCACGGTTCCGGTCGGCGGCCCGTCGCCTCGGCCAGCTCCCGCAGCGAGGCGTGCTCGCCGGCCAGCACGGTCTCGTTGATCCGGCGGATCTGCTCCACCAGGTCGTCGAGGAGCCCGCCCAGCCCGCCCGGTCCGACGAAGGTGAGCAGCCCGGCCGTGCCCAGTGGGGCGAAGCCGGCCAGGCCCCCGCCGAGCTGGTCGGGGTCGTACCCGACGAGCCGCACGGTGCCCGGCGCGCCCCGGCCCACCGCCCGCAGCAGCAGCGCCGCGACGACCGTCTCGCAGCCCCGTTCGTCGCCGGTGAGCGCGACGTGCCCGCCGTCGAGCAGCGGCAGCAGCGCGGGCACCGGTTCGGCCCCGGGCACCCGTACCGTGCCGATCCGCGCGGCGCCCGGCGGTTCGGCCCGCGACACCGGAGTGGGACGCCAACCCGCCCACTCGGCGGAACCGGCCCCGGGCGCCGCCCGCTCGGCCGCGGCGGCGGCCCGACGGGCCAGCTCGGCGATCCGGGTGGCGTGCCGGGCCTCGATCTCGGCCAGCCGGCGGTCCCGCTCGGCACCGACCCGCTCGGGCACCACCCCTGCCGCGCGCCGCACCCGTGCCGCCCGTTCCCGGGCCGCCGCCAGGTCGGCCGACGCGGTGGCGAGGCGGGTGCGGGACGCGCCGAGCGCCTCGGCGAGCATGCCCCGGACCCGGTCGACCAGTTGGGCACGCCGGTCAGCCATCGACGCCCCGACGTCCCGTCGGGTCGGTGCCGGGCGGCGGTCCGGGTCGCGACGGCGGGCGCGACCACGGCGCGTCCCGCCGGGTCGCCGCACCGTCCCGCCGGGACGCGGCCTCACCGCCGGGCCGGGGCGGCGACACCCCACCGGTGGCCTGGCGCGGCGGTGCCTGGCCGGTGGCCCGGGGCCGCGTGCGATCCTCGGCCCGCCGCGGTGGGTCCGCCGGCTGCGCGGCGGTGGGCGCTGCCCGGGCGGGCAGGTCCCGGCCCAGCCGGTCGAGCAGCACGCCGGTGAGCACCCCGGCCGTGACGGCCGGATCGGCGGCGTGTGGCTGTTCCGCCTCGCCCCGCCGGGGCGGGGGCATCCGGCAGACCCGGGTGAGCAGCGTGTCGAGCACCGGCGCGGGCAGGCCGGGCAGCAGGTCACGCACCCGGCCGTCCAGCTCCCGGTGCAGCCGGGGCAGGTCGTCGGCGCGGGGCGGATGCCCCAGCAGTTCCCCGGCCAGGTTCCGCAGCAGCGGCGGCGCGACCGCCGCCAGGCCCAACCCTACGTCGGCGTGGGCGCGGCGCAGCTCGGCGTGCAGCCGGTCCCGGTCCCCGGCGCGTACGCCGCGCACCACCCGGCGCAGCAGCTCGTCGGAGTCCTCGACCCGCTCGTCGGCCTCGTCGGGTGGTCCCTCCCGCCCGCCGGTCAGCTCCGCCACCCGCACCGCCCACCAGCGGCGCAACCGCACCTCACCAGCAGGCTCCGGCGCGTCCCCGGGCGGGGCCGCCTCGCGGGGCGCGTCGTGGACGGGCTGGCGCTGCTGCTCGGCGCGGGGCGGGGGCGCGCCGTCGGGGGCGAGCCCGATCGCGGCCAGGTAGGCGGCCAGATGCTCCTGCGCGACACGCAGCGCGTATCCGGCGGTCTCGGCGTGTTCCGTGGCGGCGGACAACTCCGGCACGCCCATCGGATTGGCCGACTCCTGCCGGACCCAGCGCAACCGCTCGGCGGCGAGCCCGAACTTCTCCAGCGCCTGGGCCAGCAGGCCCGTCGGCAGCTCCTCGGCGGCGGCGCGGACCTGCGCCCCGACATCCTCGACGATGGACACTCCGCCGCCTAGAGGGTCGCGACGTAGAGCTGCGCCTGCTCGACCGCGACGAGTGTGGCGGCGAGGCAATCCTCGAGTTCCTGGCTGGCCTGTGTCAGGGAGGCCTGCGCGGCCTCGACCGTCTCGTGACCGCTGCCCTCCAACGCCCCGGCCAGGGTCTGCTGTGCCTCGGACAACTTCTCGCCGGCAGCCTGCACCGCACTCTGGCCGTCGCCGATCTGTTGCAGCGCGACATCGATGGCTGCCTTGAGCTCGGCGACGCTCGCCACGGCGGAACCTCCTGGGGGCGGGGAGGTCTCCATTAGAGCGCACTGCGGCGGACGAGAGAACATCCGCCCTGTGAGTGTTCCTGCCCTACTGACCGGTTGTCACCCGAGTGCGCCGGGAGTCCGTGAGATGGGACTTCCACGACCCGTCAGTCGCGCAGCCAGCGGGGGCCGTACACCTCGGCGCCGAGCGTCGTGACCCGTTCCCGCAACCGCCGGTCGGCGGTGACCACCAGCCGCCGGCGCTCCGGCGCGGCGGCCACCAGGTCGACCACCGCGTCGTCGCCGGAACCGCTCGCGGCGACCACCCGCACCCCGTCGACCCCGGTCACGTCCCGCGCGGCACCCTCCACCACCAGCACCACCTCCACCGGCGGCGGCAGCCGTGCCGGCACCCCGCCGGCGGCCAGCGGGACGAGGGTGTCGCGCAGCCGGGCGGTGGCCCCCGCGCGGTCGCGCCACCAGCCGTCCGGGCGGGACCCGACCACGTTGGCGGCGTCCACGATCAGCAGCGGTGTCGAGTCCATTCCCCCAGCCTGTCACCCCCGGCCCCCGGCCCCGGCCCACCCGGCCCCGCCCGGCGTGGCGTTTGTCGGGCCGACCGCCGGGTAGCCCCAGGCGACCGTGGCGCGGCGGAACAGCGGAGGACAGAGATGATGGGACCCGGTGACTTCGGCTCCGACCCCTGGGACGAGTTCCTCGCCCGGTACTTCGGCCGGGGCGAGGGTGGGCGGCGGCCCGCGCACCGGGTCGACATCACCCGCCTGATGACCGCCGACGCCCGGGAGATGCTGGCCGACGCGGCCCGCCGGGCCGCCGAGAAGCACAGCAACGACCTGGACACCGACCACCTGCTGTGGGCCGCGTTGCAGCGGGAGCAGCTGCGCGACCTGGTTCGACGGGCCGGTGCCGATCCCGACACCCTGCTCAACGCTCTCGGCGGCAAGGGACAGGGCGCTCCGCAGGGTGAGGTGCCGCCCCACCTGTCCCTGACGCCCGCGGCGAAGCGGGCGCTGCTCGACGCCCACCAGTTGTCCCGTGCCATGGGGGCCAACTACATCGGCCCCGAGCACATCCTCATGGCGCTGCCGCTGAACCCCGAGTCCCCGGCGGGACGGATGCTGGCCGCCGGTCGCATCCAGCCCGAGTCGTTGCAGGCCGCCAACGCCGAGCGCGGGCCGATGACCGGCCCGAAGCCCGACCGGGGCACCCCCACCCTCGACCAGTACGGCCAGGACCTCACCGACCTGGCCCGCAACGACCAGATAGACCCGGTGATCGGGCGCGCCGACGAGATCGAACAGGCCGTGGAGATCCTGTCCCGCCGGACCAAGAACAACCCGGTGCTGATCGGTGAGGCCGGCGTCGGCAAGACCGCCATCGTCGAGGGCCTGGCGGAGCGGATCTGCGACGGCGACGTGCCGCAGACCCTGCTCGGCAAGCGGGTCATCCAGCTCGACCTGGCCGGGCTGGTCGCCGGCACCCGCTACCGGGGCGACTTCGAGGAACGACTGAAGAAGGTGATCGAGGAGATCCGCACCCACCGCGAGGAACTGATCATCTTCCTGGACGAGATCCACACCCTGGTGGGGGCCGGTGGTGCCGGCAGCGAGGGCGGGATGGACGCGTCCAACATGCTCAAGCCCGCCCTCGCCCGGGGTGAGCTGCGGGTCATCGGCGCGACCACCCTCGACGAGTACCGGCGCAGCATCGAGAAGGACGCGGCGCTGGCCCGCCGCTTCCAGCCGGTGTTCGTGCCCGAGCCCACCGTCGAGGACACCGTCGCCATCCTGCGCGGTCTACGTGACCGCTACGAGGCCCACCACCAGGTCCGGTTCGCCGACGAGGCGCTGATCGCCGCCGCCGAGCTGTCCGACCGGTACGTCACCGACCGGTTCCTGCCGGACAAGGCCATCGACCTCATCGACCAGGCCGGTGCCCGGATCCGGCTGCGGACCCGCACCCCGGACTCGGACGTGCGCGAGCTGGAACAGCAGCTCGACGAGGTGCGCCGGGACAAGGAGCAGGCCGTCGCCGACGAACAGTACGAGCGGGCGTCCGCCCTGCGGGACCGGCTGAGCGAGCTGGAGGAGCAGATCCGCCGGGCCCGGGGCGACGAGGGCGGCAGCCACGTGCCGTCGGTGGGGCCGCAGGACATCGCCGAGGTGGTGTCCCGGGCCACCGGCATCCCCGCCAGCCAGCTCACCGAGGAGGAACGCGACCGGCTGCTGCGGCTGGAGGGGCACCTGCACGAGCGGGTCGTCGGGCAGGACGACGCGGTCACCGCCGTCGCCGAGGCGGTGCGCCGCTCGCGTACCGGCCTGGCCGACCCCGACCGCCCGATGGGCAGCTTCCTGTTCCTCGGCCCCACCGGCGTGGGCAAGACGGAGCTGGCCCGCTCCCTCGCGGAGGCCCTGTTCGGCGAGCCCGACCGGATGGTCCGGGTGGACATGAGCGAGTACCAGGAGCGGCACACCGTCAGCCGACTGGTCGGCGCGCCGCCCGGGTACGTCGGGTACGAGGAGGCCGGCCAGCTCACCGAGGCGGTGCGCCGCCGCCCGTACGCGGTCGTGCTGCTCGACGAGATCGAGAAGGCCCACCCCGACGTGTTCAACATCCTGCTCCAGGTGCTCGACGACGGGCGGCTCACCGACAGCCAGGGCCGCACGGTCAACTTCCGGAACACCGTGCTGATCATGACGAGCAACCTCGGGTCGGAACTGATCACCGGCAGCCAGCGCGCGGTCGGCTTCGGCGCGGGTGCCCCCGGTGACCAGCAGGAGAGTGACGAACTGCGCGAGCGGCTGATGCGCCGGCTCCAGGAGAACTTCCGGCCGGAGTTCCTCAACCGCATCGACGAGGTCATCATCTTCCGCCGGCTGGAGGTCGAGCAGCTGCGCCAGATCACCGGACTGCTGCTGGAGGAGACCCGCCGCCGGCTGCACGCCCAGGACATCCAGGTCGACATCACCACCGCCGGCGTCGACTGGCTGGCCGAGCACGGCTACCAGCCGGAGTTCGGGGCGCGTCCGCTGCGCCGGATCATCCAGCGCGAGGTCGACAACCAGTTGTCCCGGATGTTGCTGGAGTCGACCGTCTCGCCCGGCCAGAAGGTCACCGTGGACGCCCACGACGGGGCCCTGACCTTCGACGTGGCCGCCGGAGACCGGGGGCACACCACGGCGACGACCACACATCCCCGATGAGCGGAGGGTGGCGATGACCGAACCCGAGGAGACCGGGGACGAGGCCGAGCGCCCCGAACCGATCCTGGCCCCGCCGACGGCGAACCCGACCCGCGTGCAGGTGCCGCCGGAGGGCGCGGGGCAGCGGACCGACGAGCGGAACCCGGGGCCGTCCGGGTCGCCCGCAGAGGAGGGCTGATGGTACGCGAGCAGCGGCTCGACCCCGAGGTGGAGGAACTCTGGGAGGACTTCCACGCCCAGGTCAATGTGCCGTCGGAACAGCTGCGACAGTGGCTGCTCACCCGGGGCTCCGGAGAGCAGGCGTTCGGCCCCGACCCGGATCTCGACCTGCCCGAGCCGGGCCGGCACATCCTGGCGGTGCTGCGCAAGCGCAAGGTGGACCTCACCCCGCAGGACGTGGAGGTGATGCGCGACGCCGTGGACCGCATCCGGTCCCTGACCGACGCCCGGCCGCCGCGCGGCTCCGCCGACGACGAGTGGCGGCACGCCCTGCTCGACCTGGGCCACGACGTGCTCGTCGAGCGCTGACCGGCCGACGCGACGTGCGGCCGGTCCGGTCGACCGGGGCCGGGCCGTCAGAGGTGGTCGGGGTCCAGGGTGGGGATGGACAGGCCGGCGGCGTCGGCGGCGGCCGCGCGGTCGGCCCGGGTCCGCTCCTCCCGGCTGAGCAGGGTGGCGTACTCGGCCACGTCGGCGGGGTCGGGCACCTGCGGCAGGCGACGCAGGAACGCCTCCACGTCGCGGGCGGCGGCGGTGTGCGCGGCGGCGGCCTGCCGCAGGAGGTCACGGTCGTCGGTGGAACCCGGTTCGGTCATGCCGCCGGATACCCGCCGTCACGCCGTTCGCACCCCGCCGGTGCCGGCCGTCGGCACGGCCGTCGTGGTGGACCGCCGCACCCCGAAGGCCGGGTTGCGTAGCAGCCACGCCAGGTACGTCGGGTGTGGTGTCAGCGCGTCGGTGTACGCCGCCAACGCCGTGTCCAGCACCAGGTCCGCCATCCGGGCGGCCGGGGATTCCGGATGCCAGCCCAGCATCAGCCGCCAGCGCAGCGGGATGCCCGCCAGTCGCCGGGTGACCAGGCCCGCCACCGGCCGGAACGTGGCCTGGCACAGGGCCACCGCCTCGCCCGCGTCCACCAGGTCGATGCAGCCGCGCACGTCGACCTCGTACACCTTGCGGGGGGTGAAGCCGGCGCGGGCGCACGCGGCGGCGAAGCAGTCGCCGAAGCACCCGTCGCCCGGTGCGGCCACCCACTGCTCGTGGCGCAGGTCGCCCAGGTCGACCTCGTCCTGCCCGGCCAGCGGGTGGGCCTCCGGCAACAGCACCAGCACCGGGTCGATCGCCACCTCCCGCCAGCACAACCCGAAGTCCGCCGACGGCGTCGAGTCACCGCAGACCCCGGTCAGCGCGTAGTCCAGCCGCCCGCCCGCCACGAGCTGTGCCAGCTCGTCGACCGACCAGGACGCGTGCGTGGTGATCTGGGCCTGCGGCTGCTCGGCGGCGAGCCGGTGCACCAGCCGACCCAGGATGGGGCTGTTCACCCCACCGATGCGGTAGCGGCGGGGTGCGTCGCCGGCACTGGCCAGTCGGGCGGCCTCGTCCTGCAACCCCTTCATCGCCGGCAGCAGCACCCGGGCGCGGGCCAGGACCAGTTCGCCCAGTGCCGTCGGCCGCGCGCCACGCCGGTCGCGTTCGAACAGCGGCCCGCCCAGGGTACGTTCGATGCGCTGGAGCTGTGCGGTCAGCGCCGGCTGGGCCAGGCCCAGCGTCGAGGCCGCCTTGGTCACGCTCCCGGTCTCCGCGATCGCGCAGATCACCCTAAGGTGACGCAACTCCAGGTTCATATTGTGACGGTAGGACTAGGCAGCACCCGGCGGAAGGGCTAGGACGAATCAACGACCGTGAACGTGTGCGGTGTTGATCACTGTCGATCACTCGGTGGGTGGCTCCGTCAGGTCCCGCAGGTGGGTCGACCGCCCGGTCACCGCGTCGCGAACCTTGTCGACCACACCCACCGCGGGCTCCACGATCCGGTTCCACGGCGGCGTCGTCGGAATGCCCGAGTGCGGCCGGGTCGGCGCGGCCTCCTCGGCGATCTCCAGCCGGTTGCCGAGCCGGATCAACTCCTCCTCGGTGGCCGAGGCGCGCAACCGGTCGACCAGGTCCCCGACCGCCGCCACGTGCGCATCGATCCGCGTCGTGACGTCGTCGATACTGCCCCGGCCGAGCCCTCGCAGCGCGGACCGCAGCCCCGCGTCCGCGGCGAGCACCTCGGCCACCCGGTCGTCGGTGCCGGGGACCGCGGCCCGGACGGCCGGCAGCAGGTACTGCTCCTCCGCCGACAGGTGCCGGGACAGCTCCGCCACCAGCACGTCGAGGGCACCCGCCGGGTCGGCGTCCGGGTCGGCCAGCCGGCGGGTCAGTTCCCGCAGCTGCCGGTGCTCGGCGTCGACGAGGTCGGCGATGCTGCGCCCGCCGGGCCGGTGCTCCTCACCGGGTACGGGCGGCAGCGGTGGCAGGTTGACGGTCATGGTGCCCTCCTCGGCTGGCGGGCGGTGCGACGACGGAAGCGGGTCCGCTGGTACCCGCCGGCCGTCGCCGCGAAACTCCGGACCGGCCGGGACGGGGCCGGGCCGCCCGCCGGCTGGTATGAAGGGGCGATGACGAGCGACCCCGCCCCCACCCTGCCCGATCCGACCGTCGAGGTCGTCGACCTGTGCCGCGACCTGCTGCGGATCGACACCACCAACACGGGGGACACCACCACCAGCGCGGGTGAGCGCCGCGCCGCCGAGTACGTGGCGGAGAAGCTCGCCGAGGTCGGCGTCTCCCCGGTACTGCACGAGTCGGCGCCCGGCCGGGCCAACGTCGTCGCCCGCATCCCCGGGGCCGACCCGAGCCGGCCCGCCCTGCTCGTGCACGGCCACCTCGACGTGGTGCCGGCCGACGCCGACGAGTGGTCGGTGCACCCGTTCTCCGGTGAGCTGCGCGACGGCTACCTGTGGGGGCGGGGCGCCATCGACATGAAGGACTTCGACGCGATGGTGCTGGCCGTCGTGCGGCACTGGCAGCGCACCGGGGTCCGTCCGCCCCGTGACATCGTGCTCGCCTACACCGCCGACGAGGAGGCGGGCAGCGACTACGGCGCG
This sequence comes from Micromonospora nigra, assembly GCF_900091585.1. Lineage (NCBI taxonomy): Bacteria > Bacillati > Actinomycetota > Actinomycetes > Micromonosporales > Micromonosporaceae > Micromonospora > Micromonospora nigra. The sequence goes on from NZ_FMHT01000003.1 coordinate 5,977,477, forward strand.
CACTTCCTGGTGGAACGGCACCGGGAGTTGTTCGACGGCTGCACCGAGGCCATCGGCGAGGTGGGCGGCTTCTCGTACTCGGTCGACGCCGACCGGCGGCTGTACCTGATCGAGACCGCCCAGAAGGGCATCGACTGGCTGCGGCTGCACGCCCGCGGCCGCCCCGGCCACGGCTCGATGATGCACGACGACAACGCCGTCACCGCCCTCGCCGAGGCGGTCGCAAGGGTCGGCCGGCACCGCTTCCCGGTCGTGCTCACCGACACCGTACGGGCGTTCCTGGAGCAGGTCTCCGACGTGCTCGGCATCGAACTGGACCCGGACGACCCGGAGGCCGCCATCGCCAAGCTCGGCCCGATCGCCAACATCATCGGCGCGACGGTCCGCAACACCGCCAACCCCACCCGGCTGGCCGCCGGCTACAAGGACAACGTCATCCCCGGCCGGGCCACCGCCACCATCGACTGCCGCAGCCTGCCGGGCCAGTCGGAACTGCTGGAACGCCAACTGCGCGAGCTGGTCGGCCCGGACATCGCCATCGAGTACGTCCAGCGCCAGCCGGCCCTGGAGACCACCTTCGACGGCGACCTGGTCGATGCCATGTCCGCCGCGCTGCGCGCCGAGGACCCGGGTGCCCGGCCGGTGCCGTACATGCTCTCCGGGGGCACCGACGCCAAGGCGTTCTCCCAGTTGGGCATCCGCTGCTTCGGCTTCGCACCGCTGCGGCTGCCCGCCGACCTGAACTTCTCCGCGCTGTTCCACGGCATCGACGAGCGCGTCCCGGTGGACGGACTACAGTTCGGCGTGCGGGTTCTCGACCGGTTCCTGCGCACCTGCTAGCCCGCGTCACCTCCGACGCGGTACCCGAAGAACGTGAAGGGGACGCCTCACATGACCGACCAGCACGGTGAGCTGGACGCCGCCCTCGAGCGCGTGATCGAAGCGGCCCGCCACCACCTCGCCGCCGTCCGCGCCGCGCAGGGCCGGATCGACGACGACGACGTCTGGCAGGCGTACGTGGCGTTGAACAACGCCTCCTACGCCTACGACGAGCAGCTCCTGGACGCCTTCGGGGAGGTCACCCCGTGGGACGTCGACTCGATCGACCCGGACGAGGCCGACCAGCGTCTCGGCGGTGCCGAGGGGGTGGAGGCCACCGACCCGCACCCGACGGTGATCTCGGTACGTCAGCGACGCGACTACCGGGTGCCCAGTGTCTCGGCGCTGCTGCGGGTGGCCGAGGTGGCCCGCCGGGAGGGCAGCCCGGCCGACGAGGACGTGGCCCCGGTCGAGGGCGTCGGCGAGGCGGTGCTGGAACTGCTGCAGAGCGGGGACGGCTCGCTCGGCGCGTTGGACGTGCCGGAGCTGGAACCCCTCGACGGGGTCGTCATGGTCAGCGAGGTCGGCACCCCCGTCGACCTGGAGTCCTTCGACGACGACGACCCGGTGGGGCCGTTCCAGCCGGCCGTCGACGACCGGCTGGTGGGCCGGCTCGACGAGCACCCCTTCCTGGAGTCCGACGACGAGCACGACCACGTGCACTGAGCCGGCCGGGCACCCGGGGCCGTCCTCGTGACGGGCCCCGGGCGCCCCGGGTGGCCCCGGTATGACAGGCCCGCAGGACCGACAGGCCCCGCTCAGTACGACAGGCCCGGCTGCGGCTGGGTGACCCGCCGACGTCGCAGCACCACCTGCCGCGTGCCGTCGCGGAACAGCCGCACCCGGGCCAGTTCCCAACCGGAGAACTCCGCCTGGATCGCCAACTGCGCCGCTGCGGTCGACCGGTCGACGTTCGGCGGCAACCGCAGCGGCGCGTACTCGTAGTCCATGGGCCCTATGCTGCCCAGCCCGTAGGCTCACCGCCACCCCTTCGACGGTGAGCCGCGCCGCGCCGGGGTCGTCAGCCGTCGCGTTCGGGGTAGCCGACCTCCACGGCCGACACGTCGTCCAGCGCGGTGGTGATCTCCTCGGGCAGGGTCATCCGTTCCACCTGCAACGCGCCGAGCAGTTGCCCGGCGGTGCGGGCGCCGAGGATCGGCGCGGTCACGCCGGGCCGGTCCCGGATCCAGGCCAGCGCCACCTCCAGGGGCGACACGCCGAGCCCGCCGGCGGCCGTGGCGACCGCCTCGACGATGCTGGAGCAGCGCGGTTCCAGGTAGGTCGCCACGAACCGCTCGAAGTGTGGCGACACCGCCCGGGAGTCGGCCGGCCGGCCGTGCCGGTACTTGCCGGTGAGGACTCCCCGCCCCAGCGGCGACCAGGGCAGCACGCCCAGCCCCAGGGCATCGCAGGCGGGCAGGACCTCGCGCTCCACGCCCCGCTCCAGCAGCGAGAACTCCACCTGGGCGGCGACGATCGGCGCCCGTCCCGGCCAGGCCGCCTGCCAGGACGCGGCCCGGGCGGTCTGCCAGCCGGAGAAGTTCGACACCCCGACGTAGCGGACCCGGCCACTGGCCACCGCGTGGTCCAGCGCCGCGAGGGTCTCCTCCAGCGGCGTGTCGGGGTCGTAGCCGTGCACCTGGAACAGGTCCACGTGGTCGGTGCCGAGCCGGCGCAGTGAGGCGTCGAGGGTCCGCAACAGGTGGCCGCGCGAGCCGTCGCGCCGTCGTCCGCTGCCCGGTCGCAGCCCGGCCTTGGTGGCGATGAGCAGTTCCTCGCGGGGGACCAGGGTGCCCAGCAGCGAACCGATCACCGATTCGGCGTCGCCGTCGCCGTAGACGTCGGCGGTGTCGACCAGGTTGCCGCCGGCGTCGAGGTAGCTCTTCAGTTGCGCGGCAGCGTCGTCGGCGTCGGTGTCCCGGCCCCACGTCATGGTGCCGAGAGCGAGCCGCGAAACCGCCAGCCCGCTTCGGCCGAGCGGTCGCTGTTGCATGCGTGAACCTTATTTCGAACCGGGCCGGGACCGATATCCTCGCTTCCGCCGAGTCTGCCCGGCGTGGCGCCGTCCGTCCGTCCCGGGCCACGCCGCCTGCCCGGACTCCGTGTCACGGCCACCCCCGGTTCGGCCGCCGGGGCCGGTCACGGCCACCGCCGTCGGCTGCTCGGACCCCGGTCCCGGCCACCGTCGTCCGGCCGTCAGGGCCATCTCCGCTCGCAGGGGGCGAGCCGGTGATCGTCTCCGACATCGGCATTGCGTAACCTGATGCGACCTGCGGATGGGGGAGGACCAGTGCGACTCGGGCTCAGCCTCGGATATCAGACGGCGTGGAGCACACCCGCCGACCACCTGGCTCTGGCCCAGGAGGCGGACCGGCTCGGCTACTCGGTGGTGTGGGCGGCGGAGGCCTACGGCTCCGACTCGCCGACCATGCTCGCCTGGATGGCCGGCCAGACCGAACGGATCGACGTCGGTAGCGCCGTCATGCAGATCCCGGCGCGGACCCCGGCGATGACCGCGATGACCGCCGCCACCATCGACACCCTCTCCGGCGGCCGGTTCCGCCTGGGCCTCGGCGTGTCCGGGCCGCAGGTCTCGGAGGGGTGGCACGGGGTCCGGTTCGGCAAGCCCCTGGCCCGGACCCGAGAGTACGTCGACATCGTCAAGATGGCGGTGGCCCGCAAGGACGTCGCCTACGACGGCGAGTTCTACACGCTGCCGCTGCCCGACGGCCCCGGCAAGGCCCTGCGCCTCGGTTTCCACCCGCCCCGCGAGCACATCCCGATCTACCTGGCCGCGGTCGGCCCGAAGAACCTGGAACTGGCGGGCGAGATCGCCGACGGCTGGCTTGCCGTGTTCTACGCCCCGGAGTTCGCCGAGGAGCAGCTGGCGGCGGTGCGTGCGGGCCGGGCGAAGGCCGGCAAGGAGCTGGCCGGCTTCGACGTGGTGCCGTCGGTGCCCGTGGTGCTGGGCGACGACGTCGCCTCGTGCGCCGAACTGGTCCGCTGGTATGCGGCCCTGTACGTCGGCGGCATGGGCAGCCGGCAGCAGAACTTCTACAACCAGCTGGCCACCCGGATGGGCTACGGCGACGCGGCCCGCGAGGTCCAGGACCTGTACCTGGCCAAGCGCCAGCGTGACGCCGCCGCGGCCGTGCCGCTGGAGTTCATCGACCGCACCTCCCTGCTGGGGCCGAAGGAACGCATCGCCGACCGCCTGCGGGAGTACGCCGCCGCGGGCGTCACCACCCTGTCGGTGACCCTGTTCGTCGCCGACCGGGACAGCGGCGTGCAGACCCTGCGGACCGTCGCCGAGGCGCTGGATCTCTCGGGAGTCGGGGAGTGACCTGGGTCGAGGCCATCGTCCTGGGCATCGTCCAGGGCCTGACGGAGTTCCTCCCGATCAGCTCGTCGGGGCACCTGCGGATCACCTCGGCGATCTTCTTCGACCAGGACGCCGGTGCGTCGTTCACCGCGGTCACCCAGCTGGGCACCGAGGCCGCCGTGCTGCTCTACTTCGCCAAGGACATCTGGCGGATCAGCCGTACCTGGATCGTGGGTCTGTGGGACCGTTCGGTGCGGACCAGCCTCGACTACCGGATGGGCTGGTACGTCATCGTCGGCTCGATTCCGATCGGGTTGCTCGGCTTCCTGTTCAAGGACCAGATCCGGGAGACCGCCCGCAACCTGTGGCTGGTCGCCACCACCCTCATCGTGTTCGCCTTCGTGCTGGCGTTCGCCGAGTACTGGGGCCGGCAGACCCGGACCCTGGAGAACTTCCGCATGAAGGACGGCGTGGTGATGGGCCTGGCCCAGGCGATGGCGCTGATCCCCGGCGTGTCCCGGTCGGGCGGCACGCTCACGGCCGGTCTGCTGCTCAACCTGACCCGGGAGACGGCGGCCCGGTACTCGTTCCTGCTGGCTATTCCGGCGGTGGTGATGTCCGGGATCTTCAGCATCGGGGACGTCTTCGAGCCGGCCGCCGCGGGCACCGCGGTGCCGAGCGTGGCGCAGATGATCGTCGCCACGATCATCGCCTTCGGCGTCGGGTACGCGGCCATCGCCTGGCTGCTGCGCTACGTCGCCCACCACACCCTGTACGTCTTCGTGCTGTACCGCGTCGCGCTGGGCACCCTGGTGCTCGCCCTGTTGATGACGGGCACGATCAGCGCCACCTGATCGACGGTTGGTGACGCCGCTGGCCGGCACCCGGTGTCGGGTGCCGGCCAGCGGTTTCGTTCCCCCTGTGTGGAAGGTCTGTGTGGGTCGGTCCGGGGGTCAGTTGTTCCAGTGTTCGGCGACGAGGTCGGCGGCCTGCTGTTCCCACTGGGCGTAGTGGTCGGGGTACGCCGAGACCTGGACGGTCTGCGCGGCCACGGTCAGCGGCATGTCCTGCCAGCCGTCGACCTGCTTGAGGCCCTTCAGGAACGCCAGGGTCGAGTACTCGGGGTCGGTGATCTGCTCGACCGTGCCCCAGCCGCTGGACGGGCGCTGCTGGAACAGGCCCTGCGAGTCGTGGTCGTTACGGTCGCCCAGGTGGCCCAGGTTCTCCAGCTTCGACTCCTGGAACGCGGTACCGATCGCGACCACGGCGGCACGCTCGTCCATCCCGGCCTTCTTCGTCGCCGCGATGATCGCCTTGGCGTTGGCGACCTGCTCGTCGGACAGGTCGATACGCGACTGGGCGCCCTGCACACCATGCGGCACCAGCTTGCCCATGTCCGGCTTACCCGCCTTCTCGGCCTGCACGACCGCCGTCACCGGGGCAGCCTCGGCCGGCGCGGCGACCGCACCCGAAACCGGACCAGCAACCATGCCACCGGCGAACGCCAGACCAGCAACACCCAACACACTCTTACGCAGCAGCTTCGAGGTCATGACAACAGCTCCGTTCGGGGGTCGACACCCACCACAAGGGGGGACACGGTGGGTGCAAGCACCGACAGGCGCTCAAAGAACCAAGGGGGGAAGAACAAGAGGGGGAGGATCCGTCCGGGCCGGGGGCGGGGGATGCCCCTCACGGCGCCGGGACCATGTGTAACCACCGACCGGCCCGACCCATTCCCCGGAACCCACCGGGAGGTCGCCGCACCCGAGGTGGCACGTGCCCTGCTCGATCAGCCACCCCCCACAACCACCCCCACCCACCCGCCATTCCCACCAGCGGGCGACCCCGACCACACCCCGAAACCGGACATCAGGCCCCAGACCTCGCGCCCTTCGCGGCGTGGCAGAACGCGGAGGTGATCGCCGGCGCGGACTTTAGTCGGGCGACCGTGCGGTCCCGCGCCGTGCAGGCCGACGTCGGTTGTACCGGACAGGCTCTAGGGTGGGCAGGGTGGCGACGCTTCTGCTTCTGCGGCACGGCCGCACCACTGCCAACGCCGACGGCGGGCTTGCCGGCCGACAGCCGGTCGAGCTGGACGACACCGGGCGGGCGCAGGCCGCCGCGGTGGGTGAGCGGCTGCGTGGGCTGCCGCTGGCGGCGGTGGTGACCAGCCCGCTGATCCGCTGCCGGCAGACCCTGGAGTTGGCGTTGCCGCAGGCCGTGCCGATTGTCGAGGACGGCCTGATCGAGTGCGGCTACGGCGCCTGGGAAGGGCAGCCGCTGAGGAAGCTGGCGAAGGAGCCGCTGTGGCCGGTGGTGCAGCAGCACCCCAGCGCGGCGGTCTTCCCGGACGGGGAGGCGATGGCCGCGATGGCGGCCCGGGCGGTGGCGGCGGTGCGGTCCTGGGACGCGCGCCTGACCGCCGAGCACGGGCCGGAGGCGGTGTGGCTCGCGTGCAGCCACGGTGACGTGATCAAGGCGATCGTCGCGGACGCGCTGGGCGTACACCTCGACCTGTTCCAGCGCATCGTCGCGGATCCGGCCTCGGTGACGGCGATCCGCTACACCCCGCTGCGGCCGTTCCTGATCCGCCTCAACGACACCGGCGGTGATCTGTCCGGCCTGGTGCCGCCGCCGCGCAGGAAACGACGTCGGACCGCCCGCGCCGAGTCGGACGCCGCGGTGGGCGGCGGAGCGGGTGCGGCGCCGCGGTGAGTCCGTCCGGCGCCGCGCCCGGGGTGGGTGGTCCCGGGCATGGGCGCGCCGGTCCGGCGATTCGGGTCGGTGGGGTACGCGGTGTCCGGGGCCGCCGGATAGGGTCGTGGGTATGAGCCACCAGGTGCACGCCTTCGAGCCGCCGGAGCGGTTCGTCGCCGGGACGGTCGGGGCGCCCGGAGAGCGCACGTTCTTCCTCCAGGCGCGCGGTGGCGGCCGGCTGGTCAGCGTCGCGTTGGAGAAGGTCCAGGTCTCCCTGCTGGCCGAGAAGCTGGAGGAGTTGCTGTCCGAGGCGCAGCGCCGGTTCGGCGTGGAGCTGCCCGACGCCGCCCCCGCCCCCGGCGACAACGAGCCGCTGGACACACCGGTCGACGAGGAGTTCCGGGTCGGCACTCTCGGCCTGGCCTTCGACGTGGACACGGCCACCGTGGTGATCGAGGCGATCGCCGTCGGGGAGATCGAGGCCGACGACGTCGAGCTGGGCGAGGCGGTCGTCGACGACGACGACGAGGACGACGACGTCGTCGTCGAGCCGGACGACGACCTGGACCGGCTGCGGGTGCGCCTCACCCCCGAGGCGACCCGTGAGTTCATCGAACGCGCCCGTCGTGTGGTCAACGCCGGCCGTCCGCCCTGCCCGCTGTGCGGCCAGCCGTTGGATCCGGCCGGTCATCTCTGCCCCCGGAACAACGGCTACCACCGGTGACCTCGTCCGACCTGGCACCCCGGCGGGACGGCACCGCCGCGCTCCGGTTGCTGCGCGACGGTGAGCTGGAGGTCGAGGGTCGGCTGGTCGACGCGTCGAACACGACGCTGCGTGGCGTGCTCACCCACGGCGCGACGACGGCACGGTGCGTGTACAAGCCGGTGCGCGGGGAGCGTCCACTGTGGGACTTCCCGGACGGCACCCTCGCCGGCCGGGAAGTCGCCGCGTACCTGGTCTCCCGGGCCACCGGATGGGATCTGGTGCCGCCCACGGTGTTGCGGGAGGGGCCGTTCGGTCCCGGTTCGTGCCAGCTGTGGATCGACGAGCCGGCGGGCGTGGAGCCGTTGGTCGGGTTCGTTCCCGCGGACGCGTTGCCGCCCCGCTGGTTCCCGATCGCGGCGGCCCGCGACGACGACGGCAACCCCTACGCCCTCGCGCACGCCGACGATCCTCGGCTGGCCCGCCTCGCCGTGCTCGACGCCGTGATCAACAACGCCGACCGCAAGGGCGGGCACGTGCTGCTCGGCCCGGACGACCGGGTGTACGGGGTGGACCACGGGGTCAGCTTCCACGTCGAGGAGAAGTTGCGCACCGTGCTGTGGGGTTGGGCCGGCCGACAGTTGCCGCCCGACGTGATCGAGGTGCTCGACGGCCTCGCCCGGCAGCTCGGCGCGGATCTCGGTGACGAGCTCTCCGAGCACCTGACGGCGGGCGAGGTGGCGGAGCTGTCGGGGCGGGTGGCGCGGTTGCGCGACGCGGGGCGGTTCCCGCAGCCGCCGAGGGACTGGCCGGCGGTGCCCTGGCCACCCATGTGAGCGGCTGTCACGTTGATCACCCGTGGGGTGGTCCGCCGTCGTCGTACGGCTGGTTAGGCTGACGGTCATGGAGTCTTGGGTGGGTCACGAGGTGCCACGGCTGCCGGGTCGCGGCGGTCCGGTGCGGTTGTACGACTCGGCGCGGCAGGGCGTGCATCCCAGCGTCCCGGCCGGCCCGGCGGGAATGTACGTCTGCGGCATCACCCCCTACGACGCCACCCACCTCGGTCACGCCGCCACCATGATCACCTTCGATCTGGTGCAGCGGATGTGGCGCGACGCCGGGCACGAGGTGCGCTACGTGCAGAACGTCACCGACATCGACGACCCGCTGCTGGAACGGGCGGCCCGCGACGGCGAGGACTGGAAGGTCCTGGCGATGCGGGAGACCGCCCTGTTCCGGGAGGACATGGAGGCCCTGCGGATCATCCCACCGGCCCACTACGTCGGCGCCGTGGAGTCGATCCCGGACATCGCCGACAAGGTCCTCGTGCTGCTCAAGGACGGTGCGGCGTACCGGCTCGACGACGGCACCGGCGACGTCTACTTCGACGTCTCCGCCGCCCCGGCCTTCGGCTACGAGTCCAACCTCGACCGGGCGCAGATGCGGGAGATCTTCCCCGAGCGTGGTGGCGATCCCGACCGGGCCGGCAAGCGTGACCCGCTCGATCCGCTGCTGTGGCGCGGTGCTCGGCCCGACGAGCCGTCCTGGCCGGGCGGTGACCTGGGTCCGGGGCGTCCCGGTTGGCACATCGAGTGCGCGGTGATCGCGTTGAACCTGCTCGGCGACCGGATCGACGTGCAGGGTGGCGGCAACGACCTGCTCTTCCCGCACCACGAGTGTTCCGCCGCGCACGCCGAGCGGCTCACCGGCGTCGCGCCGTTCGCCGGTCACTACGTGCACGCCGGCATGATCGGCCTGAACGGCGAGAAGATGTCGAAGTCCAAGGGCAACCTGGTGTTCGTGTCCCGGCTGCGGGCCGACCGGGTCGACCCGATGGCCGTGCGGCTCGGCCTGATGGCCGGCCACTACCGCGCCGACCGAGCCTGGACCGACGACCTGCTCAGCGCCGCGCAGCGTCGTCTGGAGCGGTGGCGGCGGGCCGCCGCGGTCACCGCCGGGCCGTCGGGGGAGGGCTTCCTGGCGGGGGTACGCGCGCGGCTCACCGACGATCTGGACACCGCGGGTGCCCTGGCCCTGGCCGACGACTGGGCCGACGGGGCCCTGGCCGGCGTGGGTGACGATCCGCATGCCCCGGCCCTGTTCGGCACCACGCTCGACGCCCTGCTCGGCATCCGGCTCTAGCCTCGCCCAGTCGCAGTCGCAGTCGCAGTCGCAGTCGCAGTCGCAGTCGCAGCCGCAGCCGCAGCGGTAGCGCCTCGGCCTCAGCCCAGGACCAGGCCGGGGTCGGGGTCCGGTTCGGGGGCCGGCCCGGGGATCCGGTACTCCTCGGTCAGCGTGGTGACCGGGCCGGGCCAGGTGGCCTGGGCCACCTCGATCGGCTTGCGGCGGTCGTCGTAGGCCACGTGCAGCAGGTGCAGCACAGGAGTGTCGGGGCGGATCTGGAGGATCTCGGCCTCCTCCCGGCTGGGCTGGCGGGCGCTGATCGTGTCGGTGGCCGACGCGTAACGTCGGCCGGTGGCCTCCTCGGCCTCCTGGTAGAGCGGCCGGCCGAACGCCTCGGCCCGCTCCAGCGAGGTGCCGGCGGTGTCGGCGGGCAGGAACCAGGAGGCGCCCACCTCGACCGGTGAGTCCTCGGTACGCACCAGGTGCCGGCGGCACAGCAGGTCCGTGCCGTCGGCCACCCCGAACGCGTCGGCCACCTCCGGTGGGGCGGGGGAGCGGCCGACGGAGACGAGGTGCTGGCGGTACCGGGCGGCCAGGTCGGTGTGGTAGCCGCGAAAGCCACCGTAGCGGCCCCGGGACAGCCGGTTGAGCCGTCGCCGGGTGCCCCGGACGTACGTGCCGGAGCCGGGCTTGGTGATCAGGATGCCCTCGACGCGGAGCTGGTCGACGGCGCGTTGCACCGTCTGCTTGGCCACCCCGAACATCTCGGCGATGGCCGGGATGGAGGGCAGCCGCTCGCCCGGCCCCCAGTCCCCGCGGCGCACCTGGGCCTTGAGCTGTGCGGCGATCTGCCGGTGGGGGAACTCGGCGGCTCCCGGATTGATCTGCAACGCCCGCCTCCTCATGACAGCTAGGTTCCTAGGATGCCCTAGCGAGGGTGAGCGCGCCACCCGACACCCAGACGAACCGTGGCCCCGGACCTGACGGTCCGGGGCCACGAGGCAGTACGGAGGGGGATTACCAGGAACCGGCGGTGGGGCCGGCGGAACCACCCCGACGGCGCAGGTACTTCTCGAACTCCTGGGCGATCTCGTCCCCGGTCAACGGGGTGATGCCGGCGTCACCGACCCGTTCCTCCAGCTCCCGCACGTACTCGCCCAGCTCCGCGTCCTGCTCGGCGGCGCTGCGCACCCGCTGCTCCCACTCCGCGGCCTCCTCGGCCAGGTCGGCCATCGGCACCGGCAGGTCGAGCACCTCCTCGACCCGGTGCAGCAGAGCCAGGGTGGCCTTCGGGCAGGGCGGGTTGTTGGCGTAGTGCGGCACGTGCACCCAGAACGACACCGCGTCGACCTCGGCGCGGGAACAGGCGTCGTGCAGCACGCCGACGATGCCGGTCGGGCCGTCGTAGCGGGTGGGGGTGAGCTGGTAACGCTGCGCGGCCTCGGCGTCGGAGGCCGATCCGCTGATCGGCAGGGGCCGGGTGTACGGCACGTCGGCGAGCAGCGCGCCGAGCAGCACCACCCGCTCGACCTCGAGGCTGTGGCAGATCTCCAGCACCTGCTCGCAGAACGTGCGCCACCGCATGCTCGGCTCGATGCCGCGGATGAGCACCACGTCGCGGTCGGTGCCCTCGGGGCTGGCCACCATGAACCGGGTGGTCGGCCACTCGATCCGGCGGGTCGCGCCGTCGGCCATGGTGATGGTCGGCCGGCTGACCTGGAAGTCGTAGAAGTCCTCCGGGTCGAGTTCGGTGACCTCGCGGGCCTGCCAGACCTGTTCCAGGTGCTCCACGGCGGCGGTCGAGGCGTCGGCGGCGTCGTTCCAGCCTTCGAAGGCGCAGATGGCCACGGGAGACCGCAGCACCGGCAGCCCGTCGAACTCCGTCACGCCGTCACCTCGCCCCGCTCGTTCCGGACGGCGCCGGGGGTCTGCCCGGTCGCCCGCCCGCCGGGCACGGAGGCGTCGCTGTAGTCCTTCACGTCTGCCAGCCTACGTGCCGGGGCGGAATGCGGCCCGTCGGCCGCGCCGGTCGGGCCGCCGCACCCCGCGGTGCCGGGCGGGTGGGGCGGACGCCGTCCCGGTGGTGTCGGGCGGGGTGGGACGGGGCGGATCGCCGGCCGGGCGGGGTCGTCCGACAGAATGTGGGAAGCGGCCCCGCCGGACCGTGCGCCGGTGGGTGTCGCACTAACCTGGGACCGTGCGGACTTCGTTCATCGACGCCCTGGCCGACCGGATCCTCGTCACCGACGGGGCGATGGGCACCATGCTCCAGGCTGCCGACCTGACCCTCGACGACTTCGAGGGCCACGAGGGCTGCAACGAGGTGCTCAACGTGACCCGGCCCGACGTGGTGCGCGGCGTGCACGAGGCGTACCTGGCGGCCGGTGCCGACTGCGTGGAGACGAACACCTTCGGCGCAAACCTGGCCAATCTCGGCGAGTACGACATCGCGCACCGCATCCGGGAGCTGTCGGAGGCGGGTGCCCGGATCGCCCGCGAGGCGGCCGACGCGTACGCCACGCCCGAGCGGCCCCGCTACGTGCTCGGCTCGATCGGTCCCGGCACCAAGCTGCCCACCCTCGGCCACGCCGCGTACGCGACCCTGCGCGACGCGTACGCGGAGAACGCCGCCGGCCTGATCGCCGGTGGCGCGGACGCCCTGATCGTCGAGACCTGTCAGGACCTGTTGCAGGTCAAGGCCGCGGTGGTCGGTTCCCGGCGGGCGATGGCCGAGGCCGGCGTCAGCGTCCCGCTGATCTGTCACGTCACGGTGGAGACCACCGGCACCATGCTGCTGGGCAGCGAGATCGGCGCGGCGCTCACCGCGATCGAGCCTCTCGGGGTCGACCTGATCGGCCTGAACTGCGCGACCGGCCCGGCGGAGATGAGCGAACACCTGCGCTACCTGTCGCAGCACGCCCGGGTGCCGCTGTCGGTGATGCCGAACGCGGGTTTGCCGCAGCTCACCGCCGACGGCGCGGAGTACCCGCTGACCCCGGTCGAGCTGGCCGACGCCCTGGAGCAGTTCGTCACCGGCTACGGCGTCTCGCTCGTCGGCGGGTGCTGTGGCACCACGCCGGAACACATCCGGATGGTGGCCGAGCGGCTGCACGGTGCCCGGCCGGCGCAGCGCGAGTCCCGCCGGGAGGCCGGGGTCTCCTCGATCTACCACCACGTGCCGTTCGCGCAGGACGCGAGCGTGCTGATGGTGGGGGAGCGCACCAACGCCAACGGCTCGAAGGCGTTCCGGGAGGCGATGCTGGCCGCCGACTGGCAGGCCTGCGTGGAGATCGCCCGCAGCCAGGCCCGGGACGGCTCGCATCTGCTGGATCTGTGCGTCGACTACGTGGGCCGCGACGGCACCGCCGACATGCGCGAGCTGGCTGGCCGGTTCGCCACCGCGTCCACCCTGCCGGTCATGCTCGACTCGACCGAGCCGGCGGTGATCGAGGCCGGGCTGGAGATGCTCGGCGGCCGGTGCGTGGTCAACTCGGTGAACTTCGAGGACGGCGACGGCCCGCAGTCCCGGTACGCCCGGATCATGCCGGTGATCCGGGAGCACGGCGCGGCGGTGGTCGCGCTGCTGATCGACGAGGAGGGACAGGCCCGTACCGCGCAGTGGAAGGTCCGGGTCGCCGAGCGGCTCATCGGCGACCTGACGGGTCGGTGGGGGATGCGCCGGGAGGACATCCTCATCGACGCGCTGACCTTCCCGATCGCCACCGGTCAGGAGGAGACCCGCCGCGACGGCATCGAGACGATCGAGGCGATCCGGGAGATCGCCCGGCGCTGGCCGGGAGTCAACTTCACTCTGGGCATCTCCAACATCTCCTTCGGCCTGAACCCGGCGGCCCGGCAGGTGCTCAACTCGGTGTTCCTGCACGAGTGCGTGCAGGCGGGGCTGACCTCGGCGATCGTGCACGCCAGCAAGATCCTGCCGATGTCGAAGATCCCCGACGAGCAGCGCGAGGTCGCCCTCGACCTGGTCTACGACCGGCGCCGCGAGGGGTACGACCCGGTGCAGCGGTTCATCCAGGTCTTCGAGGGGGTCGACGCGGCGTCGGCGCGGGCGACGCGGGCGGAGGAGCTGGCCGGGTTGCCGCTGGACGAGCGGCTGCGGCGACGCATCATCGACGGTGAACGCAACGGCCTGGAGGCCGACCTGGACGAGGCGATGGCGCAGGGGCGCACCCCGCTGTCCATCATCAACGACATCCTGCTCGACGGGATGAAGGTGGTCGGCGAGCTGTTCGGCTCCGGGCAGATGCAGTTGCCGTTCGTGTTGCAGTCCGCCGAGGTGATGAAGACCGCGGTGGCCTACCTGGAACCCCACATGGACAAGGCCGACGACGGTGGCAAGGGCCGGATCGTCCTGGCCACGGTCAAGGGCGACGTGCACGACATCGGCAAGAACCTGGTCGACATCATCCTGTCCAACAACGGCTACGAGGTGGTGAACATCGGCATCAAGCAGCCGATCACCGCGATCCTCGACGCCGCGCAGGAACACCGCGCCGACGCCATCGGCATGTCCGGGCTGCTGGTCAAGAGCACGGTCATCATGAAGGAGAACCTGGCCGAGATGGCTGCGCGCGGGGTCGCGGAGCGTTGGCCGGTGCTGTTGGGTGGCGCGGCGCTGACCCGGGCGTACGTGGAGGACGACCTGCGGTCGGTGTTCCCCGGTCAGGTGCACTACGCCCGGGACGCGTTCGAGGGCCTGTCCCTGATGGACCGGGTGATGGCGGCCAAGCGCGGCGGCGCGCCGGTGGTGGACCCGCAGCGGGAGGCGGCACTGGCGGCCCGCCGGCAGCGTCGTGAGCGGCAGCGGGCGGTTGTCACCGAGTCCCTGCCGGAGTTGAGCGACGCGTCGGTGCGGTCGGACGTGGCCGTCGACGTCACCGTGCCGACGCCGCCGTTCCTGGGCACCCGCGTGGTGAAGGGGGTGCCGCTGGCCGACTACGCGGCGCTGCTCGACGAGCGGGCCACCTTCCTCGGGCAGTGGGGGCTGCGTGGCGCGCGGGGCGGCAAGGGCCCGTCCTACGAGGAACTGGTCGAGACGGAGGGCCGGCCACGGCTGCGGTACTGGCTGGACCGCCTCATCGCCGACAAGGTGCTGGAGGCGGCTGTGGTGTACGGCTACTTCCCGGCGTACTCCGAGGGCAACGACCTGGTGGTGCTCGACGAGGAGGGGCGGGCGGAGCGGGCCCGGTTCTCGTTCCCCCGACAGCGGCAGGAGCGGCGGTTGTGCCTGGCCGACTTCTTCCGCCCGCGCGGCGACCAACCGGACGTGGTGGCGTTGCAGCTGGTGACGGTCGGCCAGCCGGTCAGCGAGTACGCGGCGAAGCTGTTCGCCCGCAACGAGTACCGCGACTACCTGGAGGTGCACGGCCTGTCGGTGCAGCTCACCGAGGCCCTGGCCGAGTACTGGCACCGGCGGATCCGGGCGGAGCTGACCCTGCCGGACGGTCGAACGGTCGCCGACGACGACCCGGCCGACCTGGCGGGTCTGCTGCGCACCGACTACCGGGGCTGCCGGTACGCGTTCGGCTACCCGGCCTGCCCGGACCTGGAGGACCGCGCGAAGATCGTGGAGCTGCTGGGTGCGGAACGGATCGGGGTGCAGCTGTCGGAGGAGTTCCAGCTGGTCCCGGAGCAGGCCACCGACGCGATCGTGGTGCACCACCCCGAGGCCAGCTACTTCAACGCCAAGTGACGTCGTCACCTGTCCTGAGGTGCGCAAACGCTGTCCCGATGGGCTGGTCCCGCAGGGGCTGAGTCGCAGCAGCACCACAACCGGCTCGACGGCGTGCCCGGCGTCAGCGCTCCACCGCCGCGAGGACCGCCCGGGCCACACGCTGGCGCGTCCGGGCCGAGACCGACACCCGCAACGTGGCGGCTGCCCACGTGCTGGAGAAGCTCGGGTTCCTGCGTGAAGGGGCGTTGCGGGAAGACTGCGTCGTGGACGGCGAGGTCTCCGACTCATGGGTCTACGGGCTGATCAGGCGGGAGTGGCGGCCGTCGTCCGAGCCGGTTCCCGTCCGCTGAGTCCTCGCTCCCTCGCAAGGCGTCGCCTGGCATCCGGGTACTTCGCTGCGCTGCGTCGAGGGAACGGCACCGGCACTCTCCTGCCGCGATCAGCAGGCTGAGACGCGGTACCTCTACCAGGACGGACGACTACCAGGACGGACGACGAGGACAACCGAGTGACGGCCTGGCGCGGTCGACGGAGCTTCACCCCAGGAGCGTTGAACTGTCGGGTCGTCGTGGCCGTACCAGACCCAGTGGGCGTGCCGGCCGTACCGTCGGGGTACTGGGCCGGCATCACCGCTCGCCGGGAGGTGTTGTGGCGACACGTGGGGGACGCGGACCGCTCGTCGGGCTGACGCTGGCGCTGGTGGCTGCCGCCGGGTGCCTGGCACCCGGTCTGACCGACCCGCAGGGGCAGCCCGGCCCCGTGCCGAGCGGCGGGACGGCGGGGCCGCCCGGCGTGCAGCAGACCCGCGCCGACGGTACCGACACCGTCGAGGAGTTCAGAGAGGACGTGGCGGACGCGCAGCGCACCGCCGAGCGGTACTGGGCGCAGCAGTTCCGCGCGTTCGGGCGGTCGTTCCAGCCGATCCGGCAGATCGTTCCCTATCAGCGGGACGGCGAGGTCTCCTGCGGTGGGCAGGAGGTGCCCCGTAACAACGCCGTCTACTGCACGCTCAGCGACTACATCGCCTACGACATCAACTGGTCGTTCGGCGCGTTCCGGCAGGTCGGTGACGCGTTCGTGTTCTATCTGATCGGGCACGAGTACGCCCACGGAATCCAGATCCGCCTCGGCATCCGCTACTCGTTCACCATCCAGCAGGAACTGCAGGCCGACTGCATGGCCGGGGCGTACCTGGGTGACTCGGTCCGCGATGGCCGGCTGACCGTGGAGGACGGTGACCTTGAGGAGTTCCGCGACGGTCTGCTCGCCGTCGGTGACGACCCTGACCAGCCCTGGTTCGCCGAGGGCGCGCACGGAACCCCCGAACAACGGGTCGAGGCGTTCTTCCGGGGTTACGAGTCCGGTCTGTCGGCCTGTGGGCTGGGGTGAGCGGCCCCGCCACGGTCGGGGACACCAGTCCGGCGGCCTCCCGGGCCGGCCGGACCGGGGCCGACGTCTAGCATGATCCGGGTGACCACCACCGCTGTTCCCCATCCCGCCGCCGTGCTGTTCGACATGGACGGCACGTTGGTCGACAGCGAGAAGCTGTGGGACGTGGCGTTGCAGGAGTTGGCCGCCGTCTACGGTGGCGTGCTGTCCGCCGCCGCCCGCCGGGCGATCATCGGTACCAGCATGGCCGATGCGATGCGCATCCTGCACGACGACCTCGGCCAGCCGCACCGGGATCCGCAGGCCAGCGCAGCGTGGATCGACGCCCGGATCCTGGAGCTGTTCCGCACCGGCCTGCGGTGGCGGCCGGGGGCGCTGGCCCTGCTGCGGGCGGTCCGCACGGCGGGCATCCCCACCGCCCTGGTCACCTCCAGTGGTCGGCCCCTGGTGGAGGTGGCGCTGGACACCCTGGGTCGGGACAGCTTCGACGTGGTGGTCTGTGGTGACGAGGTGGACGCCGCCAAGCCGCACCCCGAGCCGTACCTGACCGCGGCGCGGCTGTTGGGGGTGCCGATCGGCCGCTGCGTGGCGATCGAGGACTCGCCGACCGGGGTGGCCAGCGCGTTGGCCTCCGGGGCGGCGGTGCTGGCGGTGCCGGCGGAGGTGCCGCTGGGCCCGCTCGACGGCGTACACCAGCTGGACAGCCTCACCTCAGCGGACCTGGAACTGCTCGCCGCGCTGCTCGGCGAGCCGCCGGTCGACGCCTGACCGCCCGGCGTGCCGGGGGCCGCTGTCGACCCGCGCACCTCCAGGGCCGTCGACGGCCCGCACATGCCGACGGGCCTCGGTACGCGCCGACGGGCCCGGCCGTGCGGCCGGACCCGTCGGGTGCGTCGGTGCTCAGTCGTGGGCGATGGCGCCCAGCACGTTGATCCGGGCGGCCCGGACCGCCGGCAGCACTGCGGCCACCACGCCCACCAGCGCGGCCAGGCCGAGGAACACGCCCATCTGTCCCCAGGGCAGCACCAGGTCGGTGATCCCCTCGTCGCGCAGCGCCTCCACCACGGCGGCGCCCAGGCCGGTGCCGACCGCGACGCCGAGCAGCGCCCCGAATACCGAGATCACCACCGCCTCCACGGTGATCATCAGCATGGTCTGCGACCGGCGCAGGCCGATCGCCCGCAGCAGCCCCAGTTCCCGGGTGCGTTCCAGCACCGACAGCGCCAGGGTGTTCACGATGCCCAGGACCGCGATCACGATGGCCAGCGCCAGCAGGATGCGGATCATCGTGAGGAGCACGTCGAACTGGCCGGTCTGCTGCTCGATGAACGCGTTCCGGTCGGCCACCGACACCTCGGGGCTGTCCACCAGCAACGCCTCGACCTGAGGCTGCACGTCGGCGACCTCGGTGCCGGGGGCGAGCTGGATGTAGCCCTGGATCGGCTGGGGGAGGGTGAAGTCCCGGGCCGCCTCGGCCGGCAGCGTCACCGGGTCGAGGAACGGCACACCCTCGTAGATGCCGCTGACGGTGTATGTGCGTTGGTCCCCCCGGGCGAGCTGCACCGGCACGGTCGAACCGACGGTGAGCCCCCGGGACTCGGCCACGTCCGAGCTGACCAGCATCTGGTCCGGTGCGAGCCGGTCGATGTCACCCGCAGCGGCCTTCGCGCCGAAGATCCGCCGCAGCGCCGACACGTCGCTGCTCGCCCCCACCCAGGTACGCTGGCCGCCCACCTGGGCCAGGTCGCCGAACGTTCCGTTGACCAACTGGACCCCGGGGATCGCGGCAGCCCGGTCCAGCACCTCCCGGTCGAAGGTCGGTGGCCGCGGGCCGGTCGCCGCGCCGGCGATCACCAGCTCGGCCTTGATGTTGTCCTCGGCCAGGCCCGCCAGGCTGCTCTTGGCCGAGTCCAGGATGACCGTCACGCCGGTGACCAGGGCGATGCCCACCATCAGCGCGGCCGCCGTGATCGCCGTGCGGCGGGGGTTGCGGCCGGAGTTCAGCCGGCCCAGCTTGCCCGGCACCGAGCCGGAGAAGACGGAGCCGAGCAGCGCCACCACCGGCCGGCTGATCAGCGGGGTCAGCAACGCCACCCCGATGAACGAGAACAGGACGCCGCCGAGGATGGTGGGCAACGTGTTGTCGCCGGCGTTGCCGCTGAGGCCGAGGAACAACAGGGCCGCGCCGATCGAGGTGACCACCGCTCCGCCGACCGTGATCTTCGTCAGCGGCCGGTCGGGGGTGGCGACGTCCTGCATGGCCGCGATGGGCGGGATGCGGGACGCGCGCAGCGCCGGCAGCAGCGCCGCCAGCACCGTGATCACCAGTCCGACGGCGAACGCGCTGATCACCGCCGAGGGCGGAACGGCGATGCCCGCCAGGCTGAGCCCGGCGAACGTGCCGAACAGGTATGCCAACAGCGCCCCGATGCCGATGCCGGCGGCCAGGCCCAGCACGGAGGCGATGAGGCCGACGGCGATCGCCTCCAGCACCACCGAACCGATGACCTGCCGTCCACTCGCCCCGACGGCCCGCAACAGGGCCAGCTCCCGGGTGCGCTGCGCCACGATGATCGAGAAGGTGTTGAGGATCAGGAAGGTGCCGACCAGCAGCGCCACCGCGGCGAAGCCGAGCAGGATCCGGTTGAAGAAGGACAACCCGTCCTTCAGCCCGGACGCCATGTCCTCGGACAACTGCGCGCCGGTCTTGACCTGGAACTCACCGCCGAGCGCGGCGGCCACCGAGTCGCGCAGCGCCTCGTCGGTCATGCTGCCGGCGGCGGTGACGGTGATGCTGCTGAACGTGTCCGGCTCGCCCAGCATGAGCCGCTGGGCGGTCGGGGTGGTGAACATGATCTCGTTCGCGCCGCCGATGGAGTCCCGGTCACCGCTGTAACCGAAGACGCCGACGATGGTGAACTCCTCCTTCGGCTCCAGCGGGGTGAGCACACCCACCCGGTCGCCCACGGCGACCCTGCCGGCCTCCGCCAGTGCCTTGTTGATGACGATCTCGTCGTCGGCCTGCGGGCCGCGCCCCTCGCGCAGCTGCACCAGCTCGCTCTCGCCCAGCCAGTTGCCGCCCAGCTGCGGCGGGCCGAAGGAGGCCACCGCCTTGCCGTTGCTGCCGATGAGCCGGGCACCCTCGGCGACGACGACGCCGGTCGCGTCCGCCACCCCCGGCACCGCCCGCACCCGGTCGACCGTGGCCGCCGGCAGCGGCGGGGAGATTCCTCCGCCCTCCATCTCGCCCGGGGCCAGCTTCGGCTTGGCGGCCACGTTGACGTCGATGTCCTCGTACGCGTCGGCGAACACCTGGTCGAAGGAGCGGCCCAGGGTGTCGGTGAGCACGAACGCGCCGGAGACGAACATGACGCCCAGCACCACCGCCAGCCCCGACAGGACGAGACGGACCTTGCGGGCCAGCAGGCTCTTCAGTGTCGCCCGGAACATCAGCGGGCCACCTCGGCCACCGTGTCGAGCTTCTTCATGGTGTCCAGCACAGTGTCGGCGGTCGGCTCGATGAGCTCCGAGACGATCTGCCCGTCGGCGAGGAACACCACCCGGTCGGCGTACGCGGCGGCCGTCGGGTCGTGGGTGACCATGACGATGGTCTGCCCGTGCTCCCGCACCGAGTTGCGCAGGAAGTTGAGCACCTCCGCGCCCGAACGGGAGTCCAGGTTGCCCGTCGGCTCGTCGGCGAAGATCACCTCGGGGCGAGCGACCAGGGCCCGGGCACACGCCACCCGCTGCTGCTGACCGCCGGACAGCTGCGCCGGCCGGTGGTCCAGCCGGTCCCGCAGCCCGACCGTGTCGATCACGGTGTCGTACCAGGCCTGGTCCGGCTTGCGGCCGGCGATCGACAGCGGCAGCAGGATGTTCTCCTTCGCCGTCAGCGTCGGCAGCAGGTTGAACTGCTGGAAGATGAACCCCACCTTGTCCCGGCGCAGTGTGGTCAGACCCGCGTCACCGAGCCCGGTGACCGTGGTGTCGCCGATGTGCACCGTGCCCTTCGTCACCGAGTCCAGCCCGGCCAGGCAGTGCATCAGGGTGGACTTGCCGGAGCCCGACGGGCCCATGATCGCGGTGAAGCGGCCCCGCTCGAACTCCGCGGTCACCCCCCGCAGCGCGGTCACCTGCGCCTCGCCGCTGCCGAACACCTTCCACACGTCGCTCGCCCGGGCCGCGGCCTGCGTCTGCGGGCCTGTCGTCGCGGTCACGTCATCAACCTCTTCCGTCTGTTCCGGTCCGCGCCGCCCCCGCTGGTTCGGCGCGGCAGTCCCATCATGGGTGCCCGACTGTGCGCTGCCGTCCGCCTCCGGTCGGAGCCGGAACGGATTTCCCCGCTGCGGGTCACCCCCACGCCGGCTCAGGGTTGCCCCCGAGACGATCGCCGCCCGACCAGGTCACCGGTCGGGCGGGACCGATGCTGCACAGTGCCGCCGCGTGAGGGTCAACCCCGGGACACCGTCTGGGGTCACGGTATGTGCCAAAGGCAACAGGGCCGTCGCCGCGAGGTTTCCGGCAGGGGTACGCGCCCGCCTACGCGCCGGGCCGGACCAGTCCCGACTCGTACGCCAACACCACCGCCTGCACCCGGTCACGTAGCCCCAACTTGGTCAGCACGTGTCCCACGTGCGTCTTCACCGTCGTCTCGCTGACCGACAACGCCCGCGCGATCTCCGCGTTGGACAGCCCTCGGGCCACCTGCACCAGCACCTCCCGTTCCCGTTCGGTGAGGGCGTTCATTGCCCGCGGTGGAGCCGCCGCCGGGTCGGGCAGCGCGTCGGCGAACCGGTCCAGCAGCCGCCGCAGGATCCGCGGTGCCACCACCGCGTCGCCGGCCGCCACCGTCCGGATCGCCGTGACCAGGTCGTCGGCCGGCACGTCCTTGGCGAGGAAGCCGCTCGCCCCGGCCCGCAGCGCCCCCACCACGTACTCGTCGAGGTCGAAGGTGGTCAGGATCAGCACCCGCACGGGCAGTCGCGCGTCCACGATGGCGCGGGTGGCGGCGACCCCGTCCATCCGGGGCATCCGGATGTCCATCAGCACCACGTCGGGCAGCAGCCGGCGGGACAGGTCCACCGCCTCCACCCCGTCACCGGCCTCCGCGACGATGTCCAGGTCCTCCTCGGCGCCGAGCACCATCCGGAAGCCCGTGCGCAGCAGTGGCTGGTCGTCGGCGAGCAGGATGCGCACCGGACGTGCCGGTGTCGTCGCCTCGGCCATCTGAGCCCTCTCGTCATGGTCGTCACCGGCGACGCACGCCGCCGGCAGAGTCATCGCCCCGGCGGTTCACGCCGCCGTGTCGACCGGAATCCTCGCGTACACCCGGAACCCGCCGCCCGCGCGCGGCCCGGTGCGCAGGACTCCACCGTAGAGGCCGACCCGCTCCCGCATGCCGACCAGGCCGTGTCCGATCCGGTCGGGCGCCGGTGTCGGCCCCCGCCCGGTGTCGGACACCTCGACCTCCACGGCGTCGGACGTGACGCCCACCCACACCTGCGCGGTGGCCGAACCGGCGTGCTTGAGGGCGTTGGTCAGCGCCTCCTGGACTATCCGGTACACGGTCAGGGCCACCCCCTCCTCCAGCGTCCCCGAGGTGCCGTCGACCCGCACCGTCACCGGCAGTCCCGCCTCCCGCACCTGCTCGGCCAACGCCTCGATGCCCGCCAGTCCCGGTTGCGGCGTCAGCTCCGCGGCCGGTTCCGCCTCCGTCCGCAGCACGTCGAGCAGCCGACGCAGCTCCCGCAGCGTCGCCCGGCTGGTCTCCTCGATGGTGACCATCGCCTCCTCGGCGGCGTCCGGGTCACGGCGCAGCACCCGGCGTACCCCGGTGGCCAGGACCCCCATCACGCTGACGTGGTGGGCCACGACGTCGTGCAGCTCCCGGGCGATGCGTCGCCGCTCGTCGGCGACCGCCTGCTCGGCCACCGACCGCTGGTTGTGCTCGGCCACGCGGGCGCGTTCCCGCAGCGCCTCGGTGGTCGCCCGCCGCGCCCGCACCGACCGGCCGACCGAGTACGACACCACCCCCACCAGGATGTTGTTGACCACCAGGTAGGCCGCGCCGATCTCCGCCGTGCTGTCCAACGGAACCAGGGTGTTGGCCGCGGCCACCGGCAGCCACAGCAGCACCGCCGCGGCAGTCGCGGGTCGCGCCGGGCGGTACGCGGCCATCGTGTAGGTGAGCACGACGAACGTGAGGCTCTGCGCGGCGGGCGCCAGGTCGATCGTGGCGGGCACGGCCAGGGTCGCCACCGCCGCTGCCACCGCCGGCCACGGCGCCACCCGGCGCAGCACCACCGGGGCGGCGCACAGCACGCTCCAGCCCAGCGCCGCGCGCAGCGGCCCGGGCCAGAACTCCCGCGGCGTCGCCAGCGTGAACACGACCTCCGCGAGGACCAGCACCACGGCCAGCGCGACGTCCCCCACGAGGGGGCGCTCCCGCAGCCACGCCCACCGCACCGGATGCATGCCTCGACGCTAGCGGGCCTACGGCCGGGGAGATCCTCACCGGTGGTGACGACCGTCTCCTCCTCAGGGATGAGGGCGTCTTCTCACCCCGCCGACATCCCGACCCGGCCCGCCGGGACGCGCCCCGGCGGTGATCAGTCGTCGGCGCCCGGCGGGGTGGGGCCGGACCGGGCGTCGCGCAGCGGATCCGGTGTCGCGGCGGCCTCCGGGAACGGCGGCGGGGTGCCGCCGAAGCTGGGGCAGTGGGCCTGGTGGCTGCACCAGTCGCACAGTCGGCTCGGTCGGGGGCGGAAGTCCCGGGTCGCGGTGGCCTGCTCGATGGCCCGCCACAGCGCCACCACGGTGCGTTCGAACCGGACCAGTTCCTCGGCGTCGGGGGCGTAGTCGCAGACCTCCTGGTCCTTGAGGTAGAGCAGCCGCAGCACCCGCGGCACCACGCCCCGGGTGCGCCACAGCACCAGCGCGTAGAACTTGAGCTGGAACAGCGCCCGTGCCTCGAACGCCTCGCGGGGGGCGCCCCCGGTCTTGTAGTCGACCACCCGAAGGGCCCCGTCGGGCGCCACGTCCAGCCGGTCGAGATAGCCCCGGATCAGCAACTCGTCGTCGACCACGGCCGAGATCAGGCTCTCTCGCTCGGCGGGCTCCAGCCGGCGCGGATCCTCCACCGCGAAGTAGCCCTCGAGCAGGCCGGCGGCTGACCGCAGGAACCCCTCCACCGCCGCGGTGTCCGTGTCGTCGAACAGGCCGGCGAACTCCGCCTGCTCGGTGACCAGCCGGTCCCACTGGGGGGCGACCAGGTCGCCGGCCGCCTGCGGGGTGCGGTCGGTCGCCGGCAGGTCGAACAGCCGCTCCAACACGGCGTGCACCAGCGTGCCCCGGGCCTGCTCGACGCTCGGCCGCTCGGGCAGCCGGTCGATGCTGCGGAACCGGTAGAGCAGGGGACAGGTCTTGAAGTCGGCCGCGCGCGACGGTGACAGCGAGGCCCGCACGGTCGCCGGCACCTCCGCCGGGGTCGGGGGCTGCTGGATGATCACCTGGTCCGCCGTCATGTCCCCGAAGGGTAGGGCACCGGTGTGACAGCGGCTGCGTCGCCGCACCGGTGCATGATCGCCACCGCGTAGCATCGGGACGGTGGAGCAGACGCGGCGACCGCGCCGGGACCGACGTGCCGGCCTGACCGTCGGCCGGGTCCTCGGGGTGCCGCTGCACCTGAGCCCGTCGATGCTGGTGCTGGTCGTCCTGGTCACGGTCGTGTACGCCGAGTTCGCCCGCCAGCAGCTTGGGCTTCCCCAGGTCTCCGGCTACCTGATCGGCGCGGGTTTCGTCGTCTCGCTGCTCGGCTCGGTGCTGGCCCACGAACTCGGGCACGCCCTCACCGCCCGCCGCTTCGGCATCGGTGTGCGGGGGATCACCCTGGAGCTGCTCGGCGGCTACACCGAGATGGACCGGGACGCCCCGTCCCCCCGGGTGGACCTGCTGGTCTCGTTGGCCGGGCCGGCGGTGTCCGCGGTGCTCGGGGCCGCCGCCGTCGCCGCGACCCTGGCCCTGCCGGACCGGACCGTGGCCAACCAGCTCGCCTTCCAGCTCGCCGTCAGCAACGTCGTCGTCGCGGTGTTCAACCTGCTGCCCGGACTGCCGCTGGACGGCGGCCGGGCGCTGCGGGCGGCCGTCTGGGCCCTGCGCGGGGACCGGCACACCGGAACCGAGGTGGCCGGCTGGGTGGGTCGGGCCGTCGCGGTGGGCACCGCCCTGACCGTCGCCGTGCTCGCCGCCACCGGGGTGCTCGCCCTGTTCGCCCTGCCGCTGATGGCCCTCGTCGCCGTCACGCTGTGGCGCGGCGCCGGCCAGTCGATCCGGTACGCCCGGATCAGCCGTCGCCTTCCGCTGGTCGACCTGGCCCGGTTGGCCCGCCCGGCGCTGCCCGTGCCCACCGGCACCCCGCTGGCGGAGGCGCAGCGCCGCGCAGCCGCCGCCGGGCCACACGTCGCCGTGCTGGTCACCGACACCGCCGGGCGGCCGTTGGCCCTGGTCGAACCGGCCGCCGCGGCGGCCGTCCCAGCCGGGCGCGGGCCCTGGCTGGCCGTCGACGCCGTGGCCCGGCCGTTGACCGGCCTGCCCCGGCTGCCCGTCGGGTTCGACGGGGAACGGGTGATGGAGACCGTGCGGGCCCACCCGGCCGCGCGGTACGTGGTGACGGCAGGCGAAGATGTCGTCGGCGTTCTGCACATCGCGGATCTGGCTCAGCTGCTCGAACCTCAACGGAAGATGAACTCGTGACCGCAACTCCCTCCACCGCCCCGGCCGACCCGGACGCCACCGCGCCCGCCGACACCCCGGCGCCACCCCCGGTGCACCGCGGGCCGTTCCGGCCCGGCGACCGGGTGCAGCTGACCGACCCCAAGGGGCGGATGCACACGGTCACCCTGGAGCCAGGCAAGGCCTTCCACACCCACCGCGGGATCCTCGCGCACGACGACCTGGTCGGCCTGCCCGACGGCAGCGTGGTCACCACCACCGGCGGCGGCACCGCGTTCCTCGCGCTGCGGCCCCTGCTGTCGGACTACGTGCTGTCCATGCCGCGCGGCGCGCAGGTCATCTACCCCAAGGACGCGGCGCAGATCGTCGCGATGGGCGACATCTTCCCCGGCGCCAGGGTCCTGGAGGCCGGGGCCGGCTCCGGCGCGCTGAGCTGTTCCCTGCTGCGCGCCGTCGGCACCTCCGGCGAACTGCACTCCTACGAGCTGCGCGATGATTTCGCCCAGATCGCCCGGCGCAACGTCGAGTCGTTCTTCAACGGCCCCCACCCCGCCTGGCGGCTGCACGTGGGCGACGTCGGGGAGTGCCGCGAGACCGGCTTCGACCGGATCATCCTGGACATGCTCGCCCCCTGGGAGAACCTCGACATGGTCGAGCGGGCGCTGCTTCCCGGCGGCGTCTTCATCGGCTACGTGGCGACCACCCCGCAGCTGTCCGAGCTGGTCGAGGCGCTGCGCGAGCGCGGCGGCTGGACCGAGCCACGGGCCTGGGAGTCGCTGGTGCGCGACTGGCACGCCGAGGGCCTGGCGGTGCGCCCCGACCACCGGATGATCGCGCACACCGCGTTCCTGGTGTCCGCGCGTAGGCTCGCCCCGGGAGTCACCGCGCCGCCCCGGCGGCGCAAGCCCAGCAAGGGTGCCGAGGCGTACGAGCAGCGCCGGCGGGCCCTGCGCGAGGCGGAGGCGGCCCGCCAGGCCGCCGCGGCCCGGGCGGCCGGGGTGGAACCGGAGACGACGGAGGGGGCGGACAGGCCGTGACGGCGGTATCGGGCGGCTGGGCGTGAGCAGGTGGAGGTTGCCGGCCGGGTTGGTGCGGCGGTGCCGGCCGGGAGCGGCGGCATGAGCGGCCCGGGGCTGGGCGGTGGCGACCTGCCGGCGGTGTTTCCGGACTGGTCGCCCTACCAGGACCTCGAATCGGCGGCGCGGGCCTACCTGCGTGACCCGGACGTGGCCCTGGAGGCCCTCGACGGGGTGCTGCGCGGGGCGAAGGTGCTCGGCTTCACCCTGGAACGGTTCGTCAACGAGGTCAACGGGGTGTGGCAGGAGGTCGTCGTCTGCGACGGTAGCCGGCTGATCCTGTGGCACGGCGAGGACGTGCCACCGGGGGAGGGGCCACCGGGGGCGATGACCTCGTCGCTGCGGGTGGTGCCGGTCTCCACCGTCACGGAGGTGGGCTGCCGGCGCCGACTGTTCCGCCACGACGACGGCCGGATCCGGGTCGACAGCATCGACGTCTACCTGTTGCTGAGTTCGCTGGACGAGGCCCCGCCCAGCGAGGAGGCCGTCGGTGGGCCCCGGCACGACGCACTGCGCTTCGGCAAGACCCTCGACGACGGCGGTGCGGGGCAGATAGCCCGGCTGGAGGAGTTCGCCCGGCTGGTCGCCTCGGTGGTCGGCCGGCCGCTGCTGTGAGCGCGTCGGCGCGGCGGATCCCGCCGGGCCGACGCCGCGGGTCAGCCCTCCTCGGCGGCCGGGCCGGCCACCTCGACGTCGTCGCTGCCGCGCACCACGTGGATGCACTCGCCGGGGCACTCCTTCGCCGAGTCGATCACCTCGAGGCGCAGGTGTTCCGGCACGCCGACCCGGCCGCCGGGGGTCTGCACCAGCTCACCGTCGGGGCCCTTCACGTAGGCCAGGCCGTCGATGTCGAACTCGAAGACCTCCGGTGCGTACTGCACGCAGAGACCGTCCCCCGTGCACAGGTCCTGGTCCACCCAGACCTGCAGCTGATCGGTCGCGACGTCGGCCACCTGCGCACCCCCCATGTTCTCCCGTCCCACGCACCGACGGTACCCGAACGCCCGGACCGGCCCGCCAGGCCACCCTTGGCGATCAAGGTTCGGTGACGAGGGCGTTGCGTGGGACCGAATCGGCCTCATAGCGGCTAGTGTTAGGGCAGAACGTTCAAGCCCCCCGGGGAGGTGGGACGTGGCACGCAGCGACGACGCGGACTCGCGCGCCGCACGGTGGGAGAAGGAGGCCCACGATCTCTCCACGCAGGTCGCGTTCCTTCAAGAGGAACTCGCCCTGGTGCGGCGCAAGTTGACCGAAAGCCCCCGACACGTCCGGCAGCTCGAGGAGCGCCTGGCGGCCACCCAGGCGCAGTTGGCGCGGCTGACCGAGAACAACGAACGACTGGTGAGCACCCTCAAGGAGGCTCGCGCGCAGATCGTCACCCTCAAGGAGGAGATCGACCGCCTGGCGCAGCCACCCAGTGGCTACGGCGTCTTCCTCGCCCGTCACGACGACGGCACGGTCGACGTCTTCACCGGCGGCCGCAAGCTGCGCGTCGCCGTGTCCCCCTCGCTGGACGTCGCGGAGTTGCGACGCGGCCAGGAGGTGCTGCTCAACGACGCCCTCAACATCGTCGACGCGTTCGGCTACGAGCGGGTCGGCGAGGTGGTCATGCTCAAGGAGATCCTCGCGGGCCCCGAGGGCGCGCCGGGCGACCGGGCGCTGGTGGTGTCCCACTCCGACGAGGAGCGGATCGTGCACCTGGCCGAGACCCTGATCGGTTCGCCGATCCGGGCCGGCGACTCGCTCATGATCGAGCCCCGCTCGGCGTACGCGTACGAGCGGATCCCGAAGAGCGAGGTCGAGGAGCTGGTCCTGGAGGAGGTGCCCGACGTCGACTACACCGACATCGGCGGCCTCCAGTCACAGATCGAGCAGATCCGTGATGCGGTGGAGCTGCCCTTCCTGCACGCGGACCTGTTCCGCGAGCATCAGCTCCGCCCGCCCAAGGGCATCCTGCTCTACGGCCCGCCGGGGTGCGGTAAGACCCTGATCGCGAAGGCGGTGGCCAACTCGCTGGCCAAGAAGATCGCCGAGCGGGAGGGCAAGGAGAAGCACACCAGCTTCTTCCTCAACATCAAGGGACCGGAGCTGCTCAACAAGTACGTCGGCGAGACCGAGCGGCACATCCGGCTGATCTTCCAGCGGGCCCGGGAGAAGGCCAGCGAGGGCACCCCGGTCATCGTGTTCTTCGACGAGATGGACTCGATCTTCCGGACCCGGGGCTCCGGTGTCTCCTCCGACGTGGAGAACACCATCGTCCCGCAGTTGTTGAGTGAGATCGACGGCGTGGAGGGCCTGGAGAACGTCATCGTCATCGGCGCCTCCAACCGGGAGGACATGATCGACCCGGCGATCCTGCGGCCCGGCCGGCTCGACGTGAAGATCAAGATCGAGCGGCCGGACGCCGAGGCTGCCAAGGACATCTTCTCCAAGTACATCCTCTCGGGGCTGCCCCTGCACCCCGACGACCTGGCCGAACACGGCAGCGACCCGCAGGCCACCGTTGCCGCCATGATCGACGCGGTGGTCCTGCGGATGTACTCCGAGACCGAGGAGAACCGCTTCCTCGAGGTCACCTACGCCAACGGCGACAAGGAAGTCCTCTACTTCAAGGACTTCAACTCCGGCGCGATGATCCAGAACATCGTCGACCGGGGCAAGAAGATGGCCATCAAGGAGTTCCTCACCTCCGGTCGCAAGGGGCTGCGGCTCCAGCACCTCCTCGACGCCTGCGTCGACGAGTTCCGCGAGAACGAGGACCTGCCCAACACCACCAACCCCGACGACTGGGCCCGCATCTCCGGCAAGAAGGGCGAGCGGATCGTCTACATCCGCACCCTCGTCTCCGGCGGCAAGGGCACCGAAGCCGGTCGGTCCATCGAGACGGCCAGCAACACCGGCCAGTACCTCTGACCGCAGCGAGCGCGCCGGAGCCCGTGACCATCGGCGGTCACGGGCTCCGGCGTGTGCGGCCCTGCGCCCGATCAGCGACCCTCCGGACACTCCGGTAGAATTCGGTGACCGCGTCCGCCCACCGCAGAGGAACCTGCGTGCCTGTCGAGCAGACCGTCGCCGATCCACCGGAAGCCCCGGTGCGGGTCACCGGCCCTCCCGCCCCGCCGTCATCCCGACGGTCCCGGGCCCTGCGCCGCCTCGCCGTCGGGCCGGTGGCCCTGGGCGTCGCCTGGGGCGTACCCGTCGCCGCCGTCGAGGTCGACGCCCACTGGGTCCTGCCTCCGCTGCTCCTGCTCACCACGGCCAGCCTGCTACGCGCCGGTCGCACCCTGCTCGACCGGCTGCTGCTCGCCGTCCTGCTGCTCGTCGGCCTCACCACCGTGGCCGGGACGCTGTTCGCCGTCTGGCCCTGGGGCATGGACCCGGTCGCCGTCAGCGGCACCGCCCTCACCACGCTCTCCGTCGCCGCGCTCGTCACCGGCCGGCGACCCGCTCTGCCCCGACCCGGCTGGATCGACGCGTTTCCCGTGCTCGGCGCCGCCGCAGCCGGCTGGTATCTCGCCCAGCCCGTGCTGCGCGCCGACGACCCCGTCGAGCGGTACACCATGCTCATCCGTGGCGAGGACTACCTGCGCCACCTCGCCCTGGTCGACGTCATCGGCCGGCACGGCGGTCACGTCTTCGTCGACCCCGCCGCCACCCGGGACCAGATCGCCTCCCTGCTGACCTACTACCCGCAGGGCTGGCACCTGCTCGTCGCGCTGCTCGACGGGCATCTCCACCCCGCCGGCCGGTACGGCGAAGCCGCCGTCGAACCGTTCCTGTGGTGGAACATCGCCGGCTTCGGGCTGCTCGTGCTCACGCTGCTCTGGGCCGCCCAGCGACTGCCCGGTCCGCTGCACCCCCTGCACCGCGGCGTGCTGACCGTCGTCGTCGGATCCCTCGTCCTCGGCACCCAGCTACCCCGGCTGCTGATCTCCGGCTACCCCACCGAAACGCTGGGTCTCACCCTCACGGTCGCGCTCGCCGCCCTGGTCGCGCGTCCCGCCGCCGTGCCCCGTGAACACCTCGTCCTGCTCGGCGTGCTGCTGACCGGTATCGGGTTCAGCTACTACCTCTTCCTGCCCGCCGCCGCCCTGATGGTCCTCGGTGCGCTGGTCGCCCAGAGGCGCACGGTGCGGCGCGTCCGCTACACCGCCGTCGTCGTCGGCCTCGCCGCCGCCGTGTTCGCTCCCACCCCGCTGCTGCTCGGAGTGTTCCGCGCCGACCAGACCGAGGCGCTCACCGCGACCGTCGGACCGGACCTGACCGAGACCTGGCTCGCCCTGGGCGGCCTCGGCGTGTTCGTCGTGCCCGCCCTGGTGGTGCACGCCGTCCGTGCCCGCCGCGCCGATCCCGCCCGCCGCGCCGATCCCGCCCGCCGCGCCGATCCCGCCTGGTGGCGCTGGTTGTTCGTGTTGGCCGTCAGCCTCGCCCTGACCTTCGCCATCGCTCTGGCCAGCATCATCCTCGGCGGGGAACCCGGGTACTACTTCAACAAGGCCGGCCACCTCACCACCGTGCTGCTGATCGTGGGCTTCGCCGCGGTGGTGCGGCTGTTGCCCACCCCGCGCCGGGACCGCGGGCCGGCACGCCGGGCGGTGACCACCGTCGTGGCCGCTCTCACCGCGACCGCGGTGGCCGTGACCGCCGTCGCCCTGGGCGGCGTCACCGGCTGGCACCGCAGCCTGCTGGTGGTCGAGCAGCAGACCTGGGCGCAACGCTGGGTGCACCAGCCGGTCGACCAGCCCAGCCGGGCGGCGGTGGTGTGCGCGGAGGTCAACCGCCGCTATCCGCCCGTCGACGGCGTCACCACCATCGTCCTCGACCGTTCGGCGTTGCGGTCGTACGCGGAGAACGTCTGTGTGTCCACCCTTCAGGGCACCACCGCGCAGACCGAGATCGCCATCTACAACATGATCTTCAGGGAGCCCGGCCGGACGTGGCAGATCCTGCACCGCGTCCCCGGCGACATCCGCTTCATCGTCACCGACCCCGGCCCGCGTACCCGGGTCAAGAAGCTCCTGCGCGACCTGCCCGACATGCGGGACCGGGTCACGTTCGTCGAGATGTTCGTGGTGGAGCCGCTCGAATGAGGCGACGTCGCCACGCTCCGGGCACACGCCGTGCCCCCGCCGCCGTGGAGTCGGACTACGCTCGACGTGACGGGGAACGGGTCGGGCGAGCGAAGCGGGTAGGTCGATGAGCGTAAGACGGATCATGGGCACCGAGGTCGAGTACGGCATCTCCGTTCCCGGCCAGGCGGGAGCCAATCCGATGGTCACCTCGTCCCAGGTGGTCAACGCCTACGGAGCGCGTCCCGAACTCACCCGCGGCGGTCGGGCCCGCTGGGACTACGAGGAGGAGTCGCCGCTGCGCGACGCCCGCGGCTTCACCTACTCCGGGGCCGCCTACGACCCGGCGGAGGCCCTCGCCGACGAGGATCTCGGGCTGGCCAACGTCATACTGACCAACGGGGCGCGACTCTACGTCGACCATGCCCACCCCGAATACTCCACCCCCGAGGTCACCAACCCCCGTGACGTCGTCCGGTGGGACAAGGCGGGCGAGCGGGTGATGGCCGAGGCCGCCCGGCGCGCCGCCACCATCCCGGGCACCCAGCCGATCCACCTCTACAAGAACAACACCGACAACAAGGGCGCCAGCTACGGTGCGCACGAGAACTACCTGATGCGCCGGCAGACGCCCTTCGCCGACATCGTGGCGTACCTGACGCCGTTCTTCGTCACCCGCCAGGTGGTCTGCGGTGCCGGCCGGGTCGGCATCGGCCAGGACGGCGGCCAGAGCGGCTTCCAGGTCTCCCAGCGTGCTGACTTCTTCGAGGTCGAGGTCGGCCTGGAGACCACCCTCAAGCGGCCCATCATCAACACCCGCGACGAGCCGCACGCCGACGCCGACAAGTACCGCCGGTTGCACGTCATCATCGGCGACGCCAACCTGTCGGAGATCTCCACGTACCTGAAGGTCGGCACCACCGCGCTGATTCTCACGATGATCGAGGAGAAGGCGCTCGGCCCGGACCTCGGCATCGCCGATCCGGTCGGCGAGCTGCGTGCGGTCAGCCACGACCCGTCGTTGAAGCACCTCATGCGGCTGCGTGACGGGCGCCGGCTGACCGCCCTCGACGTGCAGTGGGCCTACCTGGAGCGGGTGCGGTCCTTCGTGGACGAACGGTACGGCGCCGATGTCGACGAGCAGACCGCCGACGTGCTCGACCGCTGGGAGGGCGTGCTGGACCGGCTCGGTCGCGACGTCATGCTCTGCGCCGACGAGCTGGACTGGGTGGCCAAGTTGCGGCTGCTGGAGGGCTACCGCGAGCGGGAGAAGCTGGCCTGGGGCTCGCACAAGCTGCAACTGGTCGACCTGCAGTACTCCGACGTGCGCCCGGAGAAGGGCCTCTACCACCGGCTCGTGTCCCGGGGCGCGATGAGGACGCTGCTGCCGGAGGAGGAGACCCGCACGGCGATGACCGAGCCGCCGGAGGACACCCGCGCCTACTTCCGGGGTCGTTGCCTGGCGCAGTACGCCTCGGAGGTGGTCGCCGCCAGCTGGGACTCGGTCATCTTCGACGTCGGCCGGGAGTCGCTGGTGCGGGTGCCGATGATGGAGCCCGAACGGGGCACCCGTACCCACGTCGGCGCGCTGTTCGACCGCTGCGCCAGCGCCAAGGACCTGCTGGAGACGTTGACCGGCGGCTGAGCGTCGGATGTCGGGGAGCCCGTCGCGTGCCGCGAGCCGGCGCGCGGCGGGCTTTTCGTCGCTCCCGCGAGGTAAGTTCGTCACAGACGATCGTGGAGGAGGCAGTCATGGCCACTCGTGACAGCGGTGGGCAGTCCCAGTCCGGCAAGTCGCGGCAGGGCGAGGAGATCGAGGACGTCACCACCGAGGCGAATCCGGAGGTCGCCGAGCGGCACGCCGAGATCACCGAGGACGTGGACGACCTGCTCGACGAGATCGACTCCGTCCTGGAAGAGAACGCCGAAGAGTTCGTGAGAGGATATGTCCAGAAAGGGGGTCAGTGACCTCGGTATCCGATTCACCTTGGCTGATCGGGCAGGTTCTGCCCCCGGTGCAACCGGTCACCATCGCTGCGCCTGCCACCGCGACGAATGGCGCGCGCACGCCCAGTTGCTGCTGGCCGTGCCGCTGGCGCAAGGCGACCGCTGATGCGAGCCGGGTGTCACCCCGCCCGCAGTGGCGAGACCGGGGAAAGGCTTCACGGCGGGATCCGCGGGGGTGAAGATCCCCAACATCTGGACCACGATCATCGCACCGGCGGGGTGCGCGGGATACTCTGCTTCAACTGCAACGGTGGTCTTGGCCGGTTCCGGGACAGTCCCGCGAGGCTGGCCAGGGCGATCACGTACCTGAGAGGAACCACGTGGCAGCGGGTTTTGATCCATCCGGGCGTCTACCAGATGTGTTCACCAACGCGGGGACGTCCTCATTCACAACTTTCCTGAGCAGGGTGGCCCCCGAGATGCTGCCCGGTCGCCGGCCGCTGCCGCCGGGCATGGCCGCCGACCTGGCACCGCACGCCACCACCATCGTGGCCATCTCGACCGTCGGCGGTGTGGTGATGGCCGGCGACCGACGGGCCACCATGGGCAATCTCATCGCCCAGCGGGACATCGAGAAGGTGCACCCCGCTGATGCGTACTCGCTGGTGGGCATCGCGGGCGCCGCCGGCATCGGCATCGAGCTGATGCGACTGTTCCAGGTGGAGCTCGAACACTACGAGAAGATCGAGGGCGCGATGTTGTCCCTCGACGGTAAGGCCAACCGACTGGCCTCGATGATCCGGGGCAACCTCGGCGCGGCGATGCAGGGCCTGGCGGTGATCCCGCTGTTCGCCGGGTTCGACCTGGCCGCCAGGGACCCGGCACGGGCCGGGCGGATCTTCAGCTTCGACGTGACGGGCGGCCCCTACGAGGAGACCGGCTACGACGCGATCGGCTCGGGGTCGCTGTTCGCGAAGTCCGCGCTGAAGAAGCGGTTCCGCGCCGGGCTGTCCGTCGACGACGCGACGCGCCTCGCGGTGGAGGCGTTGTACGACGCGGCCGACGACGACACCGCCACCGGCGGGCCGGACCTGACCCGGCGGATCTACCCGGTGGTGATGACGGCGACGGCGGAGGGCACCCACCGGCTGACCGACGCCGAGACGGCCGCCATCGCCGAGAGCGTGGTCTCCGGCCGGATGGAGAACCCGGGCGGCTGACCGCCCGCACCGACGCTGACCGCCCGCACCCGACAGCAGCCCCCGCACAGCCTCTGAAGGAGAACCGCCGCCGTGGCCATGCAGTTCTACGCCTCGCCCGAGCAGATCATGCGCGACCGCTCCGAGCTGGCCCGCAAGGGCATCGCCCGGGGGCGCAGCGCGGTGGTCCTGAGCTATGCCGGCGGGGTGCTCTTCGTCGCGGAGAACCTCTCCAGCGCCCTGCACAAGGTCAGCGAGATCTACGACCGGATCGGCTTCGCGGCCGTCGGCCGCTACAACGAGTTCGAGAACCTGCGTCGTGCCGGGGTGCGGATGGCCGACCTGAACGGCCTGAGCTACGACCGGCGGGACGTGACGGGCCGGGCGCTGGCCAACGCGTTCGCCCAGACCCTGGGAGCGATCTTCACGGAGCAGTCGAAACCGTTCGAGGTGGAGATCTGCGTGGCGCAGGTCGGGGCCGCACCGGAGGAGGACGAGCTGTACCGGCTCACCTACGACGGCTCGGTCAACGACGAGCCGGGCCGGATGGCGATGGGCGGCCAGGCCGAGGCGATCACCGGGGTGCTCAAGTCGAACCACCGCCCGGACATGTCGCTCGGCGAGGCGGTGAAGGTGGCCGTGCAGGCCCTGAGCACCGTCGGCGGGGAGGGCGGCGCGGCACGCACGATCGCGGCGAACCAGCTCGAGGTGGCGGTGCTGGACCGGCAGCGGATCGGCCGTACCTTCCGCCGGATCACCGGCGCGGCGCTGACCGCGCTGCTCGACGGCGACACCGCCCCGGCGGGCGAGGAGCCGGCCGGCGGGCCGTCCACCCCGACGGTGCCGACCGAGCCGGCGCACAAGCCGACGACTTCGGCCGGTTCCGCGGATCTGGAGGACAAGTCGGGCGAGAACGCCGCCGAGTAGCCGGTACGTGACGACGCCGGGCCCCGCCGCGCCGGGGCCCGGCGGGACCACCTGTCGCAGGCGGCGAATCCGGAGGTGCGGGGTGCGGACGACCCGACGCCGCCCTGCGCCGCAGGAACCTCCCGCCGCCGGAACCTCGTGCCGCCCGGGATCTCCCGCTGCCCAGGACTTCATGCCGCCCGGAAGCTGCCCGGCGCGGGGTCAGCGACGGGGCAGCAGCGGGCGGACGGCCGCCCAGTAGGCGGCGGCGACGGCGTTGAACACACCCATCCCCGGCGGGGAGTCCACGTTCGAGGGGGCGACCCGGGCGGTCATCATCGCAGCGATCACCCCGTCGGCGACGGTGCGTTCGGCCTGCAACTGCCGGCGACGGCCGCGCAGCCACCCCCGGTGCTGCCACAGCCAGGCCCAGCCGCGGAGCTTCTGCCGGCTCCACCCGCCGGCCACGGCGGCGGCGAGCATCGCGGCCTCGGTGAGCAGCAGCATCGGGGCGAGCAGGGCGAGGGTGCGGCCCTGGTAGGTGGTCAGCAGGGTGATCAGCCGGTTCCGTTCGACCAGGTAGAGCTTGAGGTCGTTGCGGGAGAACTCGTAGTGGTGCTTGACGACGGCGTCGGGAACGTACTCCAGTCGCAGGCCGCGTTGCCACAGCCGCAGGCTCAGTTCGGTGTCCTCGTGGTAGGCGAAGTACTCGGCGGCGAAGCCGTCCAGGTCCTCCCAGAGCCGGCGGTCGATGACGAAGCAGCAGCCGCTGAGGGACGGGACCGTCGTGCGGTGAGCGTGGGCGGTGGCGGGTTCGCCGTTGCCGCCGGCCCAGGACAGGCCGGTGAAGTGCAGCGGATTACCCGAGGTGTTGATCAGTTCCGGGGTTTCGGCGAGGCGGATGGAGGCCATCGCGGCACCGACACCCGGTTCGGCGGCCACGGCGACGGTCTTCGCGAGAGCGTCGGGGGCGACGATCGCGTCGGAGTTGACGAAGGCCAACCAGTCGCCGGTGGCCTCGGCGGCGCCGACCCGGCAGCCGCCGGAGTAGCCGGTGTTGGCCTCGGGGCGCAGCACGCGAACGCCGGACAACCCCTTGACGACGTCGATGCCGTCGCCGGTGCATCCGTTGTCGACGACGATCAGCTCGACGTCGACGCCGGTGCTGGCCAGCACGGCCCGAGCGGCGTCGACGAGCCAGGGTTCCGTGCCGTAGGCGAGCATGACCGCGGTGACGCGGGGTGGGATCATCGGGTGCCTCCGGTGGTGGCGGGTACGGCGGCCGGCGCGGGCGGTGTGGCGGTCACGGGCGTGGGGCGCCGCAGCAGGGCGGCCATGACGGCAGCCACCACGACGGCGCCGACGGTGTAGCCGAGTTCGACCCGCAGGGCGACGGACAGCGGCGCCAGGGTCGCCAGAGCGAGAGCGGCCACGCCGACGACCCAGGCCAGTGCCTGCGCGCGATGCCGGTCGAGGGCGAGCAGGGCCTGACCGAGCACCATCGCCCACAGGTAGGCGACGGTGGCCAGGGACAACCAGGCGAAGTCGCCGTGACCGAGCACGCCGGGGGCGTCGAACAGGGCGCGGACCAGCCACGGGCCGAGCGCGACGGCGAGCAGCCCACCGCCGACGCCGAGGGCGGTGACGATGGCCAGGGCCCGGCGCAGCAGCGAGTGGAAGGCGCTCAGGTCGCCGGTGGCGGCGCTGGTGGACAGGCCGGGCAGCAGCGCCGCCTGCATCGAGCCGAACACGAACAGCGGGATGCGGACCAGCACCAGGGCGGACAACAGCGCCCCCGCGGTGGCCACGTCACCGGGGTCGAGCAACTGTGCGTTGATCACGCCGACGTTGACGACGACCTGGGAGAGCAGACTGGAGACGGTGAGCAGCCCGAGGCCGCGCAGCAGGGGCCGCCAGTCGACGGGCGCGCCACCGCCGACGGCGCGCAGCACGGGCGGGGCGGTGAGGGCGGCTGCCAGCAGCGGGGCGGCGACCAGGACGGCGCCGTACCAGACGGGATCGGTGACGCCGGTCAGGCCGAGCACGGCCACCAGGCCGATGCGCAGGCCGCCGTCGACGCCGAGCTGGGTGCCGTACCACGGGAAGAGCTGGAGCCCGGAGAGCACGCCGCGGGTGGTGTGCGAGACGGCGAGCGCGACCAGCGCCCCGACCAGCACCGTCACCAGCGTGGTGTTCCCGGCGAACAGCCGGTCGGCGAGCAGGTCGCCGGTGGCGGCGGTGAGGGCGACGAGCAGGCCGAGGGTGACGGTGGCGACGGCGGCACCGCGGGCGAGCACCGGCCCGGGCGGCAGGCCCCGGGTGCGGCGGGCGGCGACCAGGCGGGCCACCTCCTGCTCCACGGGGAAGAACACGCCGATGCCGACGGTGAACACGATCGACCAGAGCACCGACAGCGCGGAGTAGTCGGCGGCGGTGAGGCTGTGGCCGGCGACGGCCAGGTGGACGTACGAGGCCAGGCCGACCAGGGCCAGTCCGGCGCCGACGGCGAGGGTGCCGGGGGGTACGAGACCGATCAGCCGGCGCATCACCGGCGGATCATGGCGAGGGTGAGCACCGCGAACGCCCGACCGAGGTAGATCATGGCCTTGGCGGGGGAGTGGCTGGGGGTGCCGGCCATCCGCCGCCGCATCGCCACCGGCACCTGCCGGATGCGGTAGCCGCGTCGGGCGGTGTGGACCAGCGTCTCGACGGTGTCGCCGAGGTACTCCACCGGGTACCAGTAGGCGAACATGTCGATGACCCGCCGGTTGGCGGCGCGGAACCCGCTGGTGGTGTCGGTGAGGCGGGTGCGGGCGACGCGGGAGAGCACGGCCGAGAGCATGACCATCGCCCAGCGGCGGGGGCCACGGACCGTGTAGTCACCCTCACCGGCGAAGCGGGCGCCGATGACGAGGTCGTTGTCGTCGAGCAGGTCGACGAGCTTGGGCACGTACCGGGGGTCGTGCTGGCCGTCGGCGTCGATCTGGATGGCGACGTCGTAGTCGTGGTCGCGGGCGTAGCGGTAGCCGAGCCGCATGGCCCCGCCGACGCCGAGGTTGTAGGGCAGCCGGGCGACGCGGGCACCGGCGACGGCGGCGACGGCGGCGGTGCGGTCGGTGGAGCCGTCGTCGACGACGAGGACGTCGACGCCGGGTAGTTCCCCTCGGACCTCGGTGACCACCTCACCGATGCTGCCGGCCTCGTTGAGGGCCGGGATGATGATCAGGACGCGCTTGCCGTTAACCATCGTGGGACACCAGTTCGTCTCGGGCGGTCTCGGTGCGGGCGGCGCGGTCGGCCTCGACCTCGGCGCGGAGCAGGGCCAGGTCCTCGGCGAGGGTGCGGGTCTCCTCCTCCAGGGCGCTGACCTCCCAGCTGAGGTGGATGCAGACCAGCAGCAGGAAGACGATGCCGAGGAAGAGGACCAGGCTGACGCCGGAGACCACACCGAGCATGTTGGCGACATCGTCGAGCAGCCTGGGGAACAGCGACAGCGGGATGACGATGAACAGCAGGCCGAGCCAGAGCATCGCGTACTTCTCGCGCAGCTGCCGCCGGCGAAGCAGTTCGACGATCGTGCCCAGCAGGATCAGGCCCGTCAGGCCGGTGACGAGGGTGAGCTTCATGCGACCTTCCACGGCGGTGCGGAGGCGAACGCGGCGGCCAGGGTGGACCGCCAGTGGGGTAGGGGTGGTAGGCCCGCCGCGGCCCAGCGGTCATGGCCCAGAACACTGTACGCGGGTCGGAGGGCGGGCCGGGGAAACCGGTCGCTGGTGGTGGGCCGGACCCGTTGCGGGTCGAGCCCGGCCAGCTCGAACACCTCCCGGGCCAGGCCGTACCAGGTGGTCTCGCCCGCGCAGGTGCCGTGGTAGACGCCGGGAGCGGCCCGGCCGGCCACGGCCGCGTCGGCGAGCGCGACGAGCCGTTCGGCGAGGGTGCGCGACCAGGTGGGCTGGCCGTGCTGGTCGTCGACCACGTCGAGGTGGTCGCGCTGCCCGGCCAGGCGCAGCATGGTGGCGACGAAGTTGGGTCCGTGGGCGCCGTAGAGCCAGGCGGTGCGCACCACGTAGCCGGCGTCGGGCAGCAGGTCGGTGACGGCCCGTTCCCCGGCGAGCTTGCCGCGCCCGTACGCGTTGACGGGTGCGGTGGGCGCGTCCTCCGGGTACGGCGTGGTGGCGTCGCCGGGCAGGACGTAGTCGGTGGACACCTGCACCAGGCGGGCGTGGTGGGTGGCGCAGGCCCGCGCGAGGTGGGCGACGGCGGTGCCGTTGACGGCGGTGGCGGCGTCCTCGTGGGTCTCGGCACCGTCGACGTCTGTCCAGGCGGCGGCGTTGACCACCGTGTCGTGGCCGGCGACGGCGGCGTGGACCGCGTCGGCGTCGGTGATGTCGAGTTCGGCGCGGGTGGCGGCGGTCACCGTCAGGTCGGGCCGGTCGGCCAGCACGGCCAGCAGGTCCCGGCCGAGCATGCCGCCGGCGCCGGTGACAAGGAGCCGGGTCATGCGGCCGGGGTCGCCTTCAGCGGCTCCCACCAGGCCCGGTTGTCCCGGTACCAGCGCACGGTCTCGGCCAGGCCGTGATCCAGGTCGATGCTGGGGGCGTACCCGAGCTCCTGGTTGATCTTGGTGATGTCGAGCGAGTAGCGGCGGTCGTGGCCCTTGCGGTCGGCCACCGGCACCACCCGGTCCCAGTCGGCGTCGCAGGCGGCCAGCAGCCGCCCGGTCAGCTCGCGGTTGGTCAGCTCGGTGCCGCCGCCGATGTGGTAGACCTCGCCCGCACGGCCCTTGACCTGCGCCAGCGCGATGCCCCGGCAGTGGTCGTGCACGTGCAGCCAGTCGCGGACGTTGCCGCCGTCGCCGTACAGCGGCACGGTGCCGCCGTCGAGGAGGTTCGTCACGAACAGCGGGATGACCTTCTCGGGGAACTGGTACGGCCCGTAGTTGTTGGAACAGCGGGTCACCACCACGTCCATGCCGTGGGTGCGGTGGTAGGCCAGGGCGAGCAGGTCCGAACCGGCCTTCGAGGCCGAGTACGGCGAGTTCGGGGCGAGCGGCCAGTCCTCGGTCCACGAACCGGTCTCGATCGAGCCGTACACCTCGTCGGTCGACACGTGCACGAACCGGCCCGTGCCGTCCCGCAGCGCCGCGTCGAGCAGCGTCTGGGTGCCCAGCACGTTGGTGGTCACGAACGGCGCGGCCCCGGCGATCGAGCGGTCGACGTGTGACTCCGCCGCGAAGTGCACGATCACGTCGTGACCGGGCACCACCTCGTCGACCAGGGCGGCATCCCGGATGTCGCCGACGACGAAGCGCAGGCGCGGGTCGTCGGCGACCGGCGCGAGGTTGGCCCGGTTGCCCGAGTACGTCAGCGCGTCGAGCACGGTGACGGCGGTGGGCTCCAGCGGCGGCATGGCCGTGGCGCTGCCGCCAGGGGCGCCCAGCAGCATGCGGACGTACTCCGAACCGATGAACCCGGCTCCGCCGGTGACGAGGATCCTCACGGGTCCGGAAGTCTACGCGAACCGCCCGACAGTGCCTCGCCTGCCGACGCGTGGCCGCCGTGCGGGCCGGCCGGTAGGCTCCCCCGGTGCGCGGAATCCTTCTCGCCGGCGGCACCGGTTCCCGGCTCTGGCCGATCACCCGGGCGGTGTCCAAGCAGCTGATGCCGGTCTTCGACAAGCCCATGATCTACTATCCGCTCTCCACCCTCGTGATGTCCGGGGTGCGGGAGATCCTGGTGATCACCACGCCGGAGGACCAGGAGCAGTTCCGGCGGCTCCTCGGCGACGGGAGCCAGTGGGGGCTGCGGCTGGAGTACGTCACCCAGGCCCGCCCCGAGGGCATCGCGCAGGCGTTCGTGCTGGGTGCCGACTTCATCGGCGACGAGGCGGTGGCGCTGATCCTCGGCGACAACATCTTCCACGGTGCCGGCCTCGGCCGGCAGCTCGCCGCCGGCGGTGACCCGGCCGGTGGCCGGGTGTTCGCGTACCCGGTGGCCAATCCGCAGGCGTACGGGGTGGTCGACTTCGACGCCGACGGCCGGGTGCTGTCAATCGAGGAGAAGCCGGAGCGGCCGAAGTCCCGGTACGCCGTGCCGGGGCTGTACTTCTACGACAACCGGGTGGTGAAGATCGCCCGCACGCTGACGCCCAGCGCCCGGGGCGAGCTGGAGATCACCGCGGTCAACGAGGCGTACCGGCGGTGGGGTGAGTTGTCGGTCACCGTGCTGGACCGGGGCACCGCCTGGCTGGACACCGGCACGTTCGCCTCGATGATGCAGGCTGCCGAGTTCGTCCGGGTGATCGAGGAGCGGCAGGGCATGAAGGTCGGCTGCGTGGAGGAGGTGGCCTGGCGGGCCGGGCTCATCGACGACGCACGGCTGCGCGAGTTGGCCGAGCCGCTGACCAAGAGCGGCTACGGCGACTACCTGCTGGGTCTGCTGGCCGAGAAGCACGGGCAGGTGCGGCCGTGAAGATCCGTCCGCTGAGCGTCGAGGGGGCCTTCGAGATCATTCCGCAGCAGCACGGCGACCCGCGCGGGCTGTTCATGGAGTGGTACCGCTTCGACCGTCTCGCCGAGGCCGTCGGCCATCCGCTGCGACTGGCCCAGGCCAACATGTCGGTGTCGGCCCGGGGGGTGGTGCGCGGCCTGCACTTCGCCGATGTCCCGCCCGGCCAGGCCAAGTACGCCACCTGTGTCCGCGGGGCGGTGCTGGACGTGGTGGTGGACCTGCGGGTCGGCTCGCCGACCTTCGGCCGGTGGGAGGGCGTCCGCCTTGACGACGTCG